>JANNHK010000442.1:0-25038 GCA_031404355.1 Actinomycetes bacterium | reverse complement strand
CTCGATCTCGGGGAAACGGGCCAGGGGCGGGTAGCTGATCATCGCTTCGTCGATCATCGTGCGCGTGATCGCGAGGCGGCGCCGGTCGAGGTCGCCCCGAGGTTCGACGGCCGCGAGGGCCGGTTGGTGCGCGCAGATGTTGCCGCCGGCCGCGTCGAGGGCCTGGGCGTTGTTGCCCACGAGACGCGTGAGCAGCGCGGCCGCGCCGTCGAGATCGCCGCATGTCCGCGGGATCGCCCACCCGTGGCAACCCGAGTACGAGACCCGCCGCTCCGGGCCGGCCGGGTACACGTGGGGTTGCAGGTCCACAGCCGCGTCGCGGATCGCGCCGTAGCCACCCGGCCAGGCCGCGGCCGCGTCGAGCCGTCCGTCGAGTAGTGCGGCGTCGGCGGCGTCGTAGTGCCAGTCGACGAGGTCGGCAGGGGCGCGGGCCGCGAGGGCACACAGAGTCGCCACTGCGTGTTCCGCTTCGGGTGTGGCCAGTGTCGGACGGAGGTCGTCGTCGAAGAGGCGACCGCCGAGCCCTACGACCAACTCGAAGAAGGTGCCGAACAGTCCCGACTCGCGACCGGGGAACCCGAACACGATGTCGGAATCCACGAGGTCGGCGAACGAGTCGGGCACCGTGTCGACGCGATCCGCGCGCACCCACAGGACGCGCACGTCGATGAGGCGGGGAAGACAGAGCAGCGCGCCGTCGAAGCGGCACAGGTCGAGTGCCCGTGGAGCAAGGGGCGCCAGGACGGTCGCGTCGAACAGGTCGTCGAGCGGGCGGAGCCACGCCGCCTGCGACGGCGCGTACTTGGCGTGGGTAGCGAGCACGTCGATGCGTTCACCGGCCGCAAGCATCGCGGCGGCCTGGCGGTTGAGGGTCGGATGATCCGCGTGCACGACGATGTCGACCTCACCCGGTTCGAACACGTCGTAGAGGTGGTCGTACATCGGTCCGCCCACCAGGGCGACCCGTAGAGTCATGGGGCAACGCGCGCGACCGGCCGCCGCCCTTCGATCACTGCGTCGGCAAGGTCGAACGTCACCACGGTCGCGTACTCGTCGAGTTCCGACTCGGGGATCTCGATGATGACTTCACCGTCGGGATCGTGCGCGATCTGTTCGAGCACCCCCGTGCGGGTCGAGAACGCCAGCGGCGTGCCGGTCCCGAGCACGCGCACGTTCTGTACCCGGCGCACCGGCAGCCCGCGCACCGTGATCGACTCGTACGGACGCGCCAACAAGAAGAGGTTGACCGTCGTGCCGCGGCGCGTCGACGGGCCGTAGAACTGCCACGGTTCGAGCCCCGCCTCGGTCTCGTGGATCGCGTCGTGATGCCGCGCCATCCACTGCGCGACGGCCTCGAGGCGTTCGAGTTGTTCGGGCGGCAGGGAGCCGTCGCCGCGCGGACTGACGTTGAGGAGCAAGTTGCCGCCGCGGCCGACCGTCTCGCACAAGGCATGCACGATCGCGCGCGGGCTCTTGTACTCGGTGTCGTCCGGATTCCATGCCCAGCTGTCGTTCATCGTGTAGCACGACTCCCAGCGCTCGCCGGGGGCCGTCGCGGGCACGAACTGCTCGGGCGTGAGGAAGTCGCCCTCACCGGGTAGCCGGTCGTTGATGAGGATGCCGGGTTGGAGTTCGCGTGCCAACTTCGCGATGGCCTTTGTGTCCCACCAGGCGGGCGACCTTTCCCACTGACCGTCGAACCACAGCACGTCGATGGCTCCGTAGTTGGTGAGCAACTCGCGCAGCTGGCCGAGCAGATACGCACGGAACCGATCGGCTTGCTCCGGTTCGGGGCGGGGCGGCGTCATGCCCAGGAGGTAAGGCTTGTGCTCTTCGAGGAACCGCGGGTAGTCGGGGTGATTCCAGTCGGAGAGCGAATAGTAGAAGCCGATGTGCAGGCCTTCGGCTCGGAACGCGTCGACGAGTTCGCGTACGAGGTCGCGCCCGTACGCGGACTTCATGATGTTGTGGTCGCTGCAGCGCGTGTCGAACATCGAGAAACCGTTGTGGTGGCGCGTCGTGAACACGACGTAGCGCATCCCCGCGGCCCGGGCGCGCGCCGCGAGGTCGGCCGGATCCCACGCGTCGGGGCAGAAGGTCGCCGCGAGCGCGTGGTATTCGTCGGGCGTCACGTCCTGGCAGAAGGGGAGCGTGAACATCCCGCCCACGAGCGGCCACGACACTTCGAGCCCGCGCTGGCTGGCGTGGTCCCAGTGGATGAACATCCCGAACCGGGCGTCGTCGAACCACGTCCTGCCGGAACCGATTGTGGCCATCACGTCACCAACCGGATGCCGGTGATGCCGCCGTCGAGCAGGAAGTCGGCGCCGGTCGTGAAGGTGTCGTCGTCGGCGAGATAGACGACCGCGGCGGCAACCTCCTCGCACGACACCATGCGGCCGAGCGGCTGGCGGCGCCGCAACGCTTCGAGCGTCGCGTCGGGGTCGGCCTGCTCCGAAGCAAGCCGCTCCACCCACGGGCTCGACACCGTTCCCGGCGACACACAGTTCACCCGGATGCCGTATGCGACTTCGTCGGCCGCCATCGACTTCGTCAGCGCGAGTACCGCACCCTTCGACGCCGAATACACCGCCCGCTCGACGAGACCGACCGACGCGACGACGGAGCACGTGTTGACGACTGCGCCGCGCCCCGCGGCGCGCATCACCGGCAGGACGGCTCGGCTCATGTTCGCGACACCGAACACGTTGACCGCGAACACGCGGTCCCAATCCTCAGGCGTGGCGGTGACGGCATCGCCCACCGCACCCACGCCCGCGTTGTTGCACAGCACGTCGATACGGCCGTGCTGTGCCACGATCTCGGTCGTCGCCGCCGCACACGCCGCGGGGTCGGCGACGTCGAAGCCGTCCAGCAGATCGAGACCCACAACCTGATCGCCCTCCTTGGCGAAACGTTCGGCAATTGCGCTGCCGATTCCGCCCCGCGTCCCGGTCACCACCACCACCCTCTGACTCAACGGCCGTTGACTCATCTGCGCATCATGACGCACCGCCGGAAGGCGTGTCTAAGATCCCGATTTCATGCCCCGCATCATCTCGGCCCGCACACTCGACGTGCGCGCGCCGACCTCGCGCACGCTCGCCGGATCCGATGCGGTGCATCAGGACCCCGACTACTCGGGTGCGTACGTGTTCCTCGCCACCGACGGCGACCATGAGGGCGTCGGCATGACGTTCACCATCGGGCGCGGCAACGACCTCTGCTGCGCGGCGATCGAGCAGCTCGCACCGCTCCTGGTCGGGCGCGACCTCGAAGAACTGGTCGCCGACACCGCGGGGATGTGGCGGCGGCTGACCAACGACGGACAGCTCCGATGGCTCGGCCCCGAGAAGGGCGTCATCCACTTGGCCACGGCCGCGCTCGTCAACGCGGTGTGGGACCTGTGGGCGAAAGTCGAAGGCAAGCCGCTGTGGCGGCTCGTGAGCGACCTCAGCCCCGAACAGTTCGTCGACGCGGTCGACTTCCGCTACCTCACCGATGTGCTCGACCGGGACCAGGCGCTCGACCTGCTGCGCGCCCAGGCACCCACGCGCGCGGAGCGGATCGAGGAACTCGAACGCGACGGCTATCCCGCGTACATCACGTCGGCGGGGTGGTTGGGCTACGACGAGCAGACCGTGCGCGACTTGTGTCGCGAAGCGCTCGCTGACGGCTGGCGGTACTTCAAGACGAAAGTCGGCATCGACGTTGCCGCCGACGTGCGTCGCTGCGAACTGATGCGCGAAGAGATCGGCGACGCCTCCTTGATGGCCGACGCCAACCAGGTGTGGGACGTCGACGAGGGGATCGCGTGGATGCGTCACCTCGAACCGTTCGGTCTTCGATGGATCGAGGAGCCGACGAGCCCGGACGACGTGTTGGGCCACGCCGCGATCCGGCGTGCGGTCGCGCCGGTCGGTGTCGCCACCGGCGAACACGCCGCCAACCGAGTGATCTTCAAACAGCTCATGCAAGCGGGCGCGATCGACTACTGCCAGATCGACGCATGCCGGCTCGGCGGCGTCAACGAGGTACTCGCCGTGTTGTTGCTCGCGGCGCGCTTCGGCGTGCCGGTCTGCCCGCACGCCGGCGGGCTCGGGCTGTGCGAGTACGTGCAGCACCTCGCCGCAATCGACTACGTGTGTGTCAGCGGGAGCCTCGACGACCGCACGGCCGAGTTCGCCGACCACTGCCACGAGCACTTCGTGCACCCGGCGACGATCCGCAACGCGCGGTACGTGATGCCGGCTGCGCCCGGCTACTCCATCGACATGCACCCGGAGTCGTACGCCGAGCTCACCTACCCCGACGGACGCGTGTGGCGATGACCGCACCCGACTGGTTGACGCCCGATTGGTTGACGCGTCGTCCGCTCGGTGCGCGCGGACCGGCAGTCACCGGCCTCGGGTTGGGTGGCGCACCCCTCGGGAACATGTTTGCCGCGGTTTCCGACGACGACGCGCGGTCCACGCTCGACGCGGCGTGGTCGGCCGGGATCCGGTACTTCGACACGGCACCGCTCTACGGTCACGGCCTGTCGGAACGCCGATTCGGGCAGGCCCTCGCCGCGCGCCCGCGCGCCGACTACGTGCTCTCGACCAAGGTCGGACGGGTGCTGCATGCTCCGGAAGGGGAGCCGCCGCCCACGATCTTCACCGGGGTGAACGACCTCGTCCCGCACTTCGACTTCACGCGCGACGGTGTGCTCCGCTCGATCGACGACAGCCTCGCCCGCTTGGACACCGACCGCCTCGACGTCGTGCTCGTCCACGATCCCGACGACCACGAAGAAGTCGCGCAGCGCGAGGCGTTTCCCGCGCTGCTGCGCCTCCGCGACGACGGCGTGATCGGCGCGGTCGGGTGCGGCATGAACCAGGTCCCGATGCTCGAGCGCTTTGTCGGCGACATCGATCTCGACTGCGTGTTACTCGCGGGTCGTTACTCGCTGCTCGACCGGAGCGGCGCCGCGTTGCTCGACACGTGCGCGGAGCGCGGGGTCGGTGTCGTCCTCGGCGGCGTGTTCAACAGCGGGGTACTCGCCGACCCTGACGGCGCCGCGTCCTACGACTACGCGCCGGCGGAACCCGCCGTGGTCGAGCGCGCCCGCGACCTGCGCACGCGCGGCGCCGAGCATGGCGTCGCCCTGCCCGAAGCGGCATTGCAGTTCGCGCTCCGCCATCCGGCCGTGACCACCGTGGTCGTCGGTGCCCGCTCGGCCGCCGAAGTGGAACTCGACACCGGCTTCGCTTCCGCCGTCATCCCCGACGCCCTCTGGGCCGACCTGGACCGCGAGTGAACACCACGACAGATCAGGCACAGCGGCAGGGCACGGTCTGGTCGAGTACCTGCCACCGGAACTGCACGAGCGGTGATGCTTCACCGCAGCCGGTGCAGCTAATGCGCCATGCGTTACCGACCGGCGCGATCTCGAGCGCCACCTGCCCCGTCGACAACCGTTTCGGCTCCACGCGCGGTTTCGCGACGTGCGGCAACTCGGGAAGGTCGGGCTCGAGATACTCGGTCGCGGCATCGGCGCGGGGGAGTTGCGCTTCGAGGTGCGCCAAGGTGACAACATCACGCGGGGCGGTTTGGCCGGGGTGCGCGAACGCCGCCAGCGCGTATGTCGTTTCGACATCGGGGGTGAGTCCCGGCCGCTCGTAGCTTTCCAGATGCTCCGGGTCGGGCACCGTTGCCGGTCCGGGCGCGGCGAGGAACGCGTCGAGGTCGCCGAACCGGGCGCCGTCGAAGACGCCGGTCGCTTCGGAAATACGTTCGATCTCGTCGAGAAAGCCGTCGCGTTCAACCCGACTGGCCGGGTCCTCGAGCGTGTCCTTCGCGAACATGATCACGAACCGGGCCGAGACCCCGGCCTGCTTGCGGCGCAGGATGCGACCCATCCGCTGGATCATCTGGCGGCGGGTGCGGCTCGCGCTCATGACGACGCCGAGGTTGGCATCGGGCACGTCGATGCCTTCGTCGAGCACGCGGGGTGCGGCAACCGCATCGAGTTTGCGGACGCGGAGGTCGTCGAGGATCTCGCGTCGTTGCCCGCGCGCGGTCGAACCGGTGATGACGTCGATCGCAACAAGTGGATCGAGCCGGTTGATGGCATGATTCGCAGCGCGCACGGTTTCGGTGAACACGAGCGCGCCGTCGGCGTCCTTGATGGCCGGTGCGAGACTGCCGAGCAGTTCGTACTTGCCGACAGTCTGCGCCACGATCTGGCGCCGTTTGGAGAACGCGTCGAGGTACTCGCGAGCCGCCCGACCGTTCGCGCCCCGCGTCGCGTTCGGCGAGGTGCCCGACCGCGGCGAGGAAGTCGCCGAACGGTTCGAGGGGCATGTCGGGCACGGAACGTAGCTGCTTGCGCGCACTCACGAGCCGGTGCTCGATGGCGACGTACTCGGCACGTTCGGTGTCGGACAGTGCCACGCCGACGAAGGCAACCCGCGGGCGGGCGCACACGCCGTCGGCGATCGCCTGCTCGAAGCCGTAGCGGTAGCAGATCCCGCCGAAGTAGGGGAGCAGCAGCTCGATCACCGCGTCGTCGCTGCGTTCGAGGGTCGCGGTGAGCCCGAGCCGTTCGTCGTACTGGGGGAGCAGGGCACGGCGCAACGTGCGCCCGCCGAGGCCGTGACACTCGTCGGCGATGAGGAGCCCGCCCGCGGTACCGGGCGGAACCGGCTTGTGCGCCGCCGCCGAATGCCGGGTGGCGATCAGCACGTCACATCCAGTCGGGATGTCGGTGCCGCTGTCGCCGAGCCGTCCGATCCGGTGCCCGGGCAGGGCGGCCGTCAGCCGGACGTGCCACTGCTGCATAAGGACCCGCGAGGGAACGACGATCAATACGAAGCGGCCGCGCCGCAACGCGTCGGCAGCCGCAGCGATGGCAACGTCGGTCTTGCCCGACCCTGTGACCGCCTCGACGACGCCGCGCCGGCCGCAGCGCAGCCAGCTCACGAGCGCGTCGAGTTGCCAGCGGTAGAGCTCGCGATCGGCAGACATGGGACGACCACCGTACCGGCCCGCCCGGGCCATCAGGTTCCGGCTCGGCTACCAAGCTGACATCGCGCGAGGCTGCCCCCGCGTGCGTACCGAGCGAGGCGCCCGCAGGACGGAACCGACATGGCGACCGAAGACACATCCAGCACCCATGCGATCGCGCGGCTCCGTCTTCGGGTCGAGGCGATCCGGGCATGGGTGGAGCGAAGACTCGTCTTTCGGGTGTGGGAACGAATGCTCGAGATCGAGTTCGTCGACCGGAGCGTCGCGCTCGCGGGCAAGGCGTTCGTTTCGTTCTTCCCCCTCGTCATCGTGGTCGCCTCGTTCGCACCGCCGCGCATTCGCACGTCGATCTTCACAAGCCTCACGTCGCGTCTGGGTGTCCGCGGCGACGCGCTCGCCACCGCGAAGGAGGCGTTCACCTCCGCCGACGACATTCGCAAGGCGACGGGGATTCTCGGCCTCGTGCTCACGTTCTTCTTCGCGACGTCGTTCACCACTGCGATCCAGCGCGTCTATCTGCGGGCGTGGCGGCGGCCGCACGGAGCCAAAGCGGGGGCGTACACGCGCGGCCCGATCTGGCTGCTCGTGGTCCTGGCCAACATGGCACTCCTCGGCGGGTTGCGCGGCCTGCTCGGCGACGGCGCGGGATTCGGGCTCTTTGCCGTCATCTCGCTCACGGCGACGTCGGCGCTGTGGTGGTTCACCGCGTGGTACCTCCTCATGGGCGACGTGCGGCCACGCGTCCTCATCCCCTCGGGTGTGATCACCGGCGTTGCCCTGGCGGCCTTCGCGGTCTCGGCCGCCGTGTGGATGCCCGGCGTCGTCACCCGCAACGAGGAGCAGTTCGGGTTCTTCGGTGTCGCGCTCTCTCTCGTGACCTGGTTCTCCGGCGCCGCGATCTGCATGCTCGTCGGCGCGTGCGCGGGCCCGGTCTTCGCCGAGGACGGCGGCCCGGTGGGCTCGTTCATCCGCGGCCGAGATGACACGCTGCTCACCGACGGAGCCCCGCCGCCTCTTCCGGCGCCCACGCGCGACCTCCGTCTCCGCGACGCGTTCCAACCCACGGAGGAAGGAACGTAAACGCCCGTCAGGGTCCAAAGACCCTGGGCCACCGCTGTCCACCGGCCGAAAATAGGGCTCCGGCGAACATCGGAGCGGACCATGGCGACATCGCGACAGGCGGAACGTTCGCCGTCGATTGCAACCACGATCGCGGTGACGTTGTCTGTGAGCGCGCTCCTCGTGGGCGTGGCGGTGTTCGCCGCCGTCGTTTCCGACGACGAGCCCGCGCCCGCCGTCGAGGAACCGGCCGCGGCGCCGGCGGCATCCGTCACTGCCGAGAGCCTGATCGACTTCTCCGCGGCGTGGGACGACGCGTTCGTGGCACGCGATCCCGCGCTGGCACCGGCGCCCGATCAGACCGTGCACGAGATCGCGTTCAGCGCGACGGAGGTCGAGATCGAGGTTGCGCCCGGGGTCACACAGATGATGTGGACCTTCAACGACCAGGTCCCCGGGCCTACGCTGCGGGGCAACACCGGCGACATCTTCCGCATCACGCTGACGAACGACGGCGAGCTTCCGCACTCGATCGACTTCCATGCCAGCAAGGTCGCATGGAACGACGAAATGCGCTCGATCGCTCCCGGCGAATCGATCGTCTACGAATACGAGGCCAAGCACTCGGGCATCTTCATGTACCACTGCGGTACGGCGCCCGCGCTCCACCACATCGGCATGGGAATGTACGGCACGATCATCATCGACCCGCCGGACTTGGCCCCGGTCGACCACGAGTACGTGTTCGTGCAGTCCGAACTGTACGAAGCGCCCGAAGGCGAGGTCGCCGACTACCAGAAGATGCTCGACGAGGACTGGGACGCGATCGTCTTCAACGGCGCGGTGAACCAGTACCGGGATCGACCGATCCAGGTGCAGGTCGGTGAGCGCGTGCGGGCATGGGTGATGGACGACGGCCCCTCCGAGAACTCGTCCTTCCACATCGTCGGCACCATCTTCGACACCGCGTTCAAGGAAGGCGCGTACCTCCTGCAGCCGGGCGACAGCAAGGGCGGAGCCCAGGCCCTCGATCTCCAGCCCGCGCAGGGAGGCTTCGTCGAGTTCACGTTCGACGAAGAAGGCCTGTACCCGATCGTGACCCACAAGTTCGCGAATGTTCCCAAGGGTGCGCTCGGGTTGTTCCAGGCCGGCGACGGCGAACCCGACGCACGGACGCCCGTCATCGGTGCCGACGGACAGCCCGTGACGGAAGACACGACCGCGGCCCCGGCGCACTGAGGGAGGGCTGCCGCCATGGAACCAACGTCGACCGAACCGCGCCGGGCCCACAGCCCGCCGCTGCAATGGCTCGCGGTGGTTGCGGCCGCGGTCGGACTCGCCTTCGCGGCGATCGCCCTCGCGGCGGTCGTCACCGATGACGACCCGGCCGGACCCGAGGTGCTCTCGGCCGACGAGGCCGCCGGATCGGGGAATCCGACGATCGAGCTCTACGAGATGTTCATCACAGGAGACTTGTCGGTCGAGTCCGGTGCGACGGTCACCGTGATCAACGGCGGTTCCACCGTGCACAACCTGGAGGTCGAAGGCGGTCCCCGCACCCCCGACCTCAACGGTGACGAGGCCGCCGACCTCGATCTCTCGCAGCTCGCGGCGGGCACGTACACCGTGTTCTGCGAAATCGAGGGTCACCGCGCTTCCGGCATGGAAGAACAGCTCGTCATCGGAGCCAGTCAGGAATGACGCTCGCGGGACGCTGCGCTGCCATCGTCGCGTGTGGCATTGCCGTCGCGGGTTGCGGAGGCGGAGGCGACGGAGGATCGATCGCGGCGAACAGCCTCGAACTCGACGAGTGGACGATTCAGGGTGATCTCGAGGTACCGGTCGGAACCCAGCTCACGGTGAAGAACGTCGGCACGATCCGGCACAACGTCGTCGTGGCCGATGCCCAGACGGCCGTGATTCTCGCCGGCGATTCGGGCGCGCTCGCACTCGACGGACTCCCGCCCGGGACCTACGAAGCGTGGTGCAGCCTGCCGCACCATCGCGAAGAAGGCATGACGACGCAGTTCGTGATCACCGCGCCGGCGTCGACCGGCGCTACGTGACGCTCGTGATACGCAGTCCCGCATTTGTCGTCGGTCAGGATCGCCACGCCGACGTCAGAGCACCTTCGTGGCGCGGACGAAGTGTGCAGCAAGGTCGGAAGGGAGTGTGCCGTCGACCCCCGCGAGCGGGCGCCGGCCCGCGTAGCACTCGACGACGTCGGTTGCGGAGCCGGACGCGAGCGCGGCGGCCGGGTCGGCCAGCGTGATCCGTACGCCGGTATCGACCTGGACGCGCACGGCGACGGTGGGAAGCTCGTCGAAGCGGAGTAGGACGGCGACCGGTTCGTCGAGCCCCGGGCCGACGGGCTCGGGGTCGGCGATCAACCCGCCCTGCAGTCCACCGAACAACAGGCTGAAGCACAGCGCGGCCAGGAGCTCGTCGGCTTCCGCGGGCGGTGCCAGGCCGAGCGGCTCGAAGATGTCGCGTTCGTGCAGCCACGAATCCCAGAACGCGTGGGCGAACAGCACGCGCGCGGGAAGGTGACCCAACGGCGACTCACCGATCGAGTTCCAGTCTTCGGGAGCGAAGGTCGCGACCAGTTCGACGAACGCGTCGGTGCCCGCGACGAAGCGATCGAGCATCTCGCCGTTCGACAATCCGCGCGTCGAGTCGACCAGCGCGTCGGTACCCGTCGACGGATCGAAATGGCGGAGGAACGTCGCGGGCGCCTGCTCGGTCCGCGCGGCCGAGAGCGTGAGCACCCAGAACGCATCGACGGCGAGGAGATGACCGACGACATCTTTGGCGTCCCACGCGGTGCAGCGCGTCGTCTCCTTCCACTGCTCGTCGGTGAGCGCGGCGAGCGCGGTGGCGAACCGGCGGCGATGACGCAGCCAGGTTTCGACGCCGGGCGAGACCTCGGGCGGAATCGCCACGGTGACACCGTCGTAGTACTGGCGCAGTGGACGTGTCGACATGCGGGACAACGTATCCGGTCAACGTGTCGGGACGGCCGCACGCGCCCGCCGGGCGAGGCGCGCCGTGCCCTCCGATACCTCGACGCCGAGTTCGTCGAGCATCTCGTGGCACCGTTCGATGATCCGCAGCGCGGCGGCGCGATCGCCGCGGGCGAGCGCGGCCGAGGCAAGCACCCCGTACGCGGGTTCCGACCATGCGTCGACGGCTAGCGCGCGCCGGGCAAGCTGTTCGGCCCGATCAGGGTCGTTCGACGCGGCAAGCAACTCGCCGGCCCGCACGGCCGCCGCCACAAAGCGCGTCCGGCCGCGCTCACGTTCGAGATCGGCCCACGCCACGTCGGGGAGATCGGCAAGCAGTTCGCCACCGTAGAGCTCTGTCGCCGCGAGATAGTGCTCGAGCGCGACCGACGGACTCCCGTGTTGCTCCGCCAGCGTCGCGGCACGCAACGCGGCGTCGAACCCGTCGACATCGACATCGAGGGCGCCGTCGACCACGAGGCGCAACTCCGAGGCGCTCTGCTGGACGAAGTACGCCGCTTCGCCCTCCGTGCGTTCCGGTTCCAACAGACGCAGCAAGTGCGAAAGCGTGACGCGCAGGTTGTTCGCGGCCGCCCGGTCGTCGAGGTCGGGCCAGAGCAGCGCGGTGACCGCTGCCCGAGTCGTGACGGGATGCAACAACAGGTACCCGAGCAGCTCCCGCACGCGAACCCGGTCGATCGCGAGCCCGTCGACACGCAGGATCCCGAACGCCCGTATCTGTACCGCGACGGCCGGAGCCGCCGGGACCGCGGCGAGCAGCGCCTTCGCGGCGGGCGTGCCCAACCGACGCGCGTGCGCCCGCCCGGGCTCACCGAGCGCGGCGAGCAACGCGGTCGCGTCGTCGACCCGGCCCGCGTCGTGGAGCGCGACCGCGAGATCGGCCGCAAACGGGGCGGCGAGGACGCCGCGCACGCGCGCCGGATCGACCGGGCCGAGGGTTGCGATCCGATCCCGCGCCGAGCCCTCGCGGCCGGCGGCGACGACGGCCGCCAACTCCCGGGCCCACACGATGCGAGGCGGCCCCCCCGCCGCGTCGAGCGTCGACCGTTGTTCCGGCACGAGGACATACGTCATGCACGTGTCGGTGAACCACGCGCTGCCCGCGGCACCATCGATCGGATGCTCGACGAGCGCCGCTCGGAGCAGCACCGTGGCTCGGTCGTCGTCGGCTTCGCCGATCGCGATCGCCGCGTCGGCGAGCACGATGTGCACGAGCGCGGCCGGCGCCACGTGCGCGGCAACCTTCTGCGCGCGGAGGAGGTAGGAGCGGGCGAGGTCGAGCTCGCCGATGTGGGCGCAGGCGCGAGCGTCGCTGGCGGCAACGAACGCGATCTCCTGCGCGATGCCGGTCGCTTCGGCGCCAGCCAGGAGGGCGGCCGCCTCGGGCACGATCGCTTCAACATCCCCGTACCCCCAACGGGAAGTCGACCAGGTGCCGCTCACCGTCACGCGAAACGCCTCGTCGGCCAGGGGGAGCGCCGCCTCGAACGACGCGAACGCACCTTCGTCGTCGCCGATGCCGAGCAGGGCGAGGCCCCGCAGCCACCCGCCGACTGCTTCCCAGCGCGGATCGAGCACGCCGGGTTCAATCGTGTCGAGGGCCGCGAGGAGGCCCGCGTTGTCGCCCATGATGTTGAAGACGAGGGCGCGGCCGATCGCCTCCAGCCCGCACGCCGTCGGGTTGCCGGCCGCGGCGAGCTCGCCGATGCGGGGCGAGAGTTCGGCGAGTACGCCGAGATCGCGTTGCCACCACGCGACATTGCCGAGGTGTGAGATCGCGCTCAGTTCGCCTTCGACGTCACCGTCGTCGCGGAACGCGGCCATGGCATTGCGCAGGGGAGCCGCAGCGAGCTCGGGCGCGGTCAAAGCCGACAGGACGCCCGTCGCAAGCTGGCCCGACGGCCCGAGCAGTGCGACATCGGGACAGCGGGCGAGCCAGCTCCGCAGCAACGCCGCCGCGGGCCGCCGACCGGGGTGACACGCAACCTTGAACAGTGGCGCGGCCTCACCCCAGAGCTCGACGCCCGCGAGCAGCGTGAACGCCGCGTCGAGGCGACCGCGCGCGACGAGATCGGGCGCGGCCCGGCGGCGGATCTCGACCCGTTCTGTCTCCGGGAGCTCGAGCCCGGCCACGGTGTGCCACAGCGCGTGTGGTTCGTACCATCCGTCGGCGTCGACCGAGATCAGCGGCACCGTCGTGTCGAACTGGACCGGCCGGTCGAGCGCCGCCGAAAGCAGCTGGTCGTCGCCGCCGCCCAGGTCGGACAACACCGCCAACACGTGCCGTTGTTCCGCCCCGAGGGGTTCGAGCACCTCTTCCCACAAGAAGTCGCCGACGAGATCGGCACCGGCTGTCGCGACGAGTTCGGCCATCGCGGGCCAGCCCGCGGTGCGGACCAACTGGGGCGTCGGAATGTCGCGCGCGGCCGCGAACGCCGTGAGTTCGTCGTCGTCGAAGCGCAGTTCGAGTTCGTCGATGCGCAGGACCGCACCTTGACCGGCCAGGCGCGCGTACGAGAGCGGTGGCGCGGTTCGACTCGCGATAAGAAGGTGCCCGTTCGCGGGAAGCAGGTCGAGCAGGGCGGCGATCAGATCACTCCCGGGCGATCCGGCCGGGAGGTGCTGCACGTCGTCGAGGACGAGGCACACCTCGGTCGGGGCCCGGCGCCAGACCGCATCGGCCACCGCCGCGGCCGTCGGCGGCGCGTTGGGGGCGTCGAGGGCGACGAGCAGGTCGGTGGCGAGCCGGGTGGCGTCGGCATCGCCGGACTCGACCGCCAGCCAGATGTCGTCGCCCCTGGGCGCGAACCGGTTCTCGGCCACGGCTTGGGCGAGCAGCGTCGTCTTCCCGTGCCCGGCACCGGCCGTGACCAGGGTGCAACGGTGCGTGAACCGGCCCAGCAACGGCCGGAGCAGCCGCGGACGGGTGAGGGCCCGGCGACTGAGTACAGGCGGGGCAAAGCGAAACGGACCGGGCATGTCGGCGCCCACCGTACGCTGCCGTTACGCGCCTGTTAAGGCCGCTCCCGCATGCTTCGGTCGTGATCGACGCTCCCACCTGTGACGAGATCGCCGACGGCATCTACCGCCTCTCGACCTTCGTGGCCGACCTCGGGCCCCCGGCCGGGATGACGGTCAACCAGTTCCTCGTCCTGGCCGAGGAACCCCTGCTCTTCCATACGGGCTTTCGCTCGATGGCGGCGGCGGTGGCCGCGGCCGTCGATCGGGTCGTGCCGCTGGATCGCTTGCGGTGGATCTCGTTCGGCCACGTCGAGGCCGACGAGTGTGGCGGGATGAACGCCCTCCTCGGGGCCGCACCGAACGCGACCGTCGCGTTCGGCGCGCTCGGCTGCGCGGTCTCGATCCGGGACCTCGCCGACCGGCCACCGCATGCCGTCACCGACGGCGACGCACTCGACCTCGGCGGACGCCGGGTTCGCTTCGTCGCGACGCCGCACGTCCCCCACAACTGGGAGGCCCAGGTCCTCTACGAGGAGACGACCCGCACCCTGCTGTGCGGTGACCTCTTCACCCAGGTCGGACGGAGCCGCGCCATCGACGACGATGTCGTGACGGCCGCGCTCGAGACCCAAGCCACCTTGGCGAGCGCGGCACCGGGCCCGGCGGTGCCCGCGGTGTTGCACCGACTCACCGAGTTGGCGCCCGAAACGCTGGCGACAATGCACGGCGCGTCGTTCGTCGGCGACGGCGCGTCCGCGCTCGACGCGTTCGCGACCGGCTGGGAAGCACGGTTCGGTGGCGGCATCGAACTCTCTTCGCGCTCTGCTTCGTGACAGTCAGCGTTCGCCGGCGTTGAGCAGCTGTTGCCACTCGGTCGGCGACAGGACGCCGGGCGCGGTCGTCGTCATGAAGTCGGAGAGCACCTCGACGAAGCGTTCGGGCTTTTCGCAGTGCGGGAAGTGGCCGCCGCCTTCGAAGATTTCGAGTCGACTCCCGGCAATCGCCGCGTGCGTCGTATACGCCTGCTCGACGGGAATGATGCGGTCGGCGCTACCCCACACGATGAGGGTCGGGACATGGGCCGCGAGATAAAACTTGTCCGTGGCGCTCACGCGTTGCCCGGCCTGGTCGACGACGGAACGCAGCGTGTGGAGGAGGAACGCGGTCCGCGTTTGCGGGTCGGCGAGCGAGCCGTAGCTCTCCCACACTTCGGCAAGGTGCGGGCTCGGCCGCAAGCCGACGTTGCGCAACCAGCCGACGACTGTCGTTCCCGCGTCGTGCACCCAGTTCGTGCACGCGACAGGAAGCACATACTCGGCGCCCGGCAGCGTGAGCGCCCGAAGGAGCAGGTTCACTTCCTGGCCGAGGCCACCACTCGACACGAGGGCGAGCCGGTCGCACCGTTCGGGGAACTGGTACGCGAACTGCATCACCACGCCGCCACCCAATGACTGGCCGACGAGTGTTACCCGCTCGTGGCCGAGCGCGACGAGCAGGTCGCGGAGCCCGCTCGCGAACGCGCCGAGGGAGTAGTCGCCGCGCGGTTTCGCGGATTCGCCGTGGCCGGGAAGGTCGGGCGCGACAACTGTGAACCGCTCCCCGAGCGCGGGAAGCACGTGGCGCCATGTCGCCGAACTCCCGGCCATGCCGTGTACGAACAGGATCACGGGCCCCGTGCCGCCGCTGCGATAGGCGACCTCGTGACCGTGGATTGCGACGTGGCGGAGTTCGATGGGTGACGTCACGCCCCCGCACCGTAGGCGAAGACTCGCGGTACGGTTCGGTTCATGACGACCAAACGCGCACTGATTACAGGCTGTTCCAGCGGTATCGGCCGGGCCACGGCGGTCGAACTGAGCGCCCGGGGCTACGACGTCGTGGCGACGGCCCGGCGCCGCAGCACACTCGACGACCTCAAGGTGGCGCAAACGCTCGAACTCGACGTTGACAGCGACGCCTCCGTCGCCGCGGCAGTGGCAGCGGCCGGCGCCATCGACATCCTCGTCAACAACGCCGGGTTCGGTGTCGAGGGCGCGGTCGAGACGGCCCCGCTCGACGAGGTCCGTCGCATGTTCGAAACGAACGTGTTCGGCGCGGCCCGCATGATCCAGGCGTTCGTCCCGGCGATGCGCGAGCGCGGTTCGGGCGCAGTGGTCAACGTCACGTCGATCGCCGGGGTCGCCGCCCCGCCGCTCGGCGGTTACTACGCGGCGACGAAATTCGCGCTCGAGGGCCTCACGGAGGCGTTGCACCTCGAAGTCGGGCATTTCGGTGTGCGCGTCATCGCGATTGAACCCGGCGCCATCGACACCCGGTTCGGCGAGAACGTATTGGACCATCGGGGGGAGCCCGGTCCGTATCAGGAGCTCGGTGCGCTGTGGCAGTCGGCGCAAGGCACGCTCGGCGGCGGAGAACCCGCACCCGGCCCGGAGCTCGTTGCGTCGGTCATCGCCGACGCGCTCGAAACCGACCGCAAGCAGCTGCGGTGGCCGGTTGGCAACGACGCGGCGATGGTCGTGGCCGCGCGTCAGGGCATGACCTACGACGAGTTCGAAGTCGCGATGCGTGAGGTGCTCGGTCTCGACTGGTAGGGGAGTCGCGGTTACTCGGCGCGCCACGCAAGCGCCGGGCGAGTCCGTGCCGCGCGCCGCGCGGGGAGCGCGGCGATGACGTTCACGAGCAGCAGTGCCGTCGGCACGATCGCGGCAATACCCAACCACGGCATCGGAACCACCTGGTCGTCGACACCCAATCCGCTCGCGACATAACCCCACGCGGCGCGGCCGAGCACCACACCGGCGGGAATACCCACGACGAGTCCGATCAGCGCGATGGTGGTCGCCTGCCACGCGACCGATGCGCGCACTTGCCCTGCGACAAATCCGAGTGACTTGAGCAGCGCGAGCTCCCCGGCCCGACGGTGCACGAAACTGACGAGCGTGTGAGCGATCGCGACCACCGCGATGAGCACGAGGAACGCCGCGACAACGGCGGGGAATGCTTCAACCCGCTCCAGATTGCCGAGTCGTTCGGGCCGACCCAACGTTTGCAGCTGCGCCCCACCGTTCTCGAGTCGCGAAGCCGCGGCATCTCGGTCGACACCCGCGGCGAACTGAACGATTGCCATCTCGAACGTCTCGCCGCCCGGGTCGGCGATAGTTTGCCCGCCGCGGCCCGTCAGCATGGCGAAGTCGTTGTACGCGCCGGTGTCGGAATCGGGAACGGCGGGATGCACGAACTCCGGGAACACGCCCCGGCCGACAACTGTCAGCTCCCGCAGCGCTTCGCCGTCGAGGCGGGCGACTGCCACCGAGTCGCCGATGTCGAGGTCGAGCCGGTCGAGGGTCTCCGATCCGACCAGCACCTCGTCGTCGGTCTGCGGCAGACGTCCGGTCAGAACGGTGACGAACTCACCGGACATCGGGTCCATTCCGTACGCCTGGAGGGGGACGCCGCCGAGGCGCACCGGCGACACACTCAACGCGGCGACGTCGTCGATGTCGGGGTCGCGGCGAAGATCTTCGAGCATGCCGCTCTCGGGCGGCACGACGACGCTCGCATCCCATGCGAGTCCGTATGCCGCCGGCTCCGAAACGGTCCATCCGATCCCGGCGCCGAACGTGATCGCGGCGACGAACCCGGCGACGCCGGCGACGGCACCGGCCCACGCCGATCGCACCGGCACCGCGGTGCGACCGCGACCGCGATCCAACGCCATGCGCACGCCTGTCAGCGCGGGCAACGACGCGCCCATGCGGGACAACGCTCCGGTCGCGCGCGTCGCACCCTGCGGGACGGACGCGTCGCGCACCCGGCCCGCCGCACTCCAGCTCGAGAACGCGGCGCGGGCGGAGACCAGGGTCGCGATTGCCACTGAACCCACGAGGACGACGAGCCAATCGACGGACAACCCGGGATACGGTTCGACCCGCCGGGCGTACCCGATCGGCATGAGCGGCGATCCCACAATCGACCCGACCGCGGCGAGGATCGCTCCTCCCGACGCCACGAGCGCGCTGGGCACGAACATCGCCCCGAACCGCTGCGAGCGGCTCAAGCCCAGCGTGTGGAGATCGCGCTGCTGACTCGAGGAAAGGGCAGCTTGGCGCGTCAACGCCTGGCCGATGGCCACGAACCCGGCGAGCGCCACGACGAGGGCGAAGATGACGAGCGACACCGCGAGCACGCGGATCGCATCCTCGACCTGCGCGATCGTCTCGACCCCCGAGTCGATGATCGCGCCTTCGCTCTCGGGAACGACCTGTTCGAACGCGGCTTGGAATGCCGGAAGGTCGGCGCGGCCGTTGACGAGCAGCACGTCGAGGATCTCGTCGAAGTGCCCGACCTCGTCGCGGTACGCGTCGTAGAACGCGGGCGTGAACAGCATGAGCGCCGTGCGATTCGCGATCTCGGCTTCGGTGCGCACGATGGCGGCCACCGTCACCTCGATGTCCGGACCAGCGGGCTCGCCGGGGTCGCCGCCGTTGATGAGCAGCTCCATCTGCTCCGGGGTCATCGACACGAGGACGATCGAGTCGCCGGCGCCGACGCCCAACTGCTCGGCCGCTTCGGTGTTCACCATCACGGCGTCGGGCTCGTCGAGCTCCGGTGCGCGACCGTCGGTGATCAGCGGGCGGTGGCTCGTGGTGAACAGTTGGTCGTCGACCGCGGCCAAGGTGAGCACATCGCCGTCGAAGTTCTGCGGAAACACGAAAAAGTAGGAGCCCGGCGCGGCGGACTCGACCTGGGGGAGAGCGGCAATGGCGTCGAAGTACTCCGGGCTCACCTCGATCGACGCGTCCGACGTGCCCACCGCTTCCCGGAGCCGGTCGTACGCGGTGTCGGTGCGGCGTGCGCCCGCGAGCGCGGTCAGCACGACCGCCCCGACGAGCCCGACGAGGAGCGTCACGACGAGGAGCGCGCGCCAGCGCCGCCGCAGGTCGCACTCGACCAGATATCGAACGACCGCCATTACCCGCCGATCACCACGCCTTCATTCAGTCACGCCGCGGGGTTGCTGTCTCCGGTGTTATCCCCCGGGCGTTCGGGATGCCAGCACCCGGGGATCGGCCTCCTGGCGGCCGGCTCGCCCGTTACTGGACGATCTTGAACAGCGTTCCCGTCGGGTCGGCGGCTTCGGCCAAGCGCCCGTACGGCGTGTCTTCGGCCGGTACCACGATCGAACCGCCGAGCTGCTCGATCTGCGCGAGCGACACGTCGGCGTTCTCGACCGCGAAGTAGATCGACCACGAGGCCGGCTCCCCGGCGGGGAGGGACGCGCTCGCGTCCATAATGCCCGCGAGGGCGTCGTCACCGCTCCCGAGCGTCGTGTACCGGAACTCGAGCGTGTCGCTCATCGTCTCGGTCTTCCACCCGAACACGTCGCGGTAGAACGCGACCGACGCGTCGTAGTCGCGCGTGTGCAGTTCAAACCACGCCGGCGCTCCGGGTTCGGCGATGATGCCAAAACCCTTGTGGGTGCCAGGCTTCCACACGCCGATGCGGGCCCCGCCCGAGTCAGTCACAACGGCCATCGTGCCGAGGTCCATCACGTCCATGGCCGGCACCTCGATGCCGCCACCGCGCGCGGCCGCCGCGTCGACAGTGGCCTTCGCGTCGTCGGACGCGAGGTACACCGTCCACATGTCGGGCGCACCACTGGACGGGTCGTTGCCCATGCCGCCGGCGATGCGCTCGCCGTCCTTCGAAAAGTTGAAGTATCCGCCCAGCTCGTCGTTGGGCTCTTCGGACGTCCATCCGAACAGCTCGCCGTAGAAGGCGCGGCTGCCCAACACGTCGGAGGTGAAGAGTTCCACCCAACAGGGGGCACCGATAGAGGCTGCGTCACGCTTGGGCACGGGGAACTCCTTCGAGCAGGTCACCTACGGTCGATCAGTGTCGACCATACGACCGCCCGGCGCCACGAAACTCATCGGTGGGTTCGGGTCAGGCGCCCGCCACGTCGGCGTCGGCGCTCTCCCAGTAGGTCGACCGGAGTTCGCGCTTGAGCACCTTGCCCGCGCCCGACTTGGGGAGTGGTTCGTCGCGCACATCAATGTGCTTCGGGATCTTGTACCCGGCGATCAATTCGCGGCAGTGCTCGATCAGCGCGTCGGCCTCGACCGGGCTGCGGGGAACGACGACGGCGTACACCGCTTCGCCCCACTTCGCGTCGGGCACACCGAAGACCGCGGCTTCGAGCACGGCCGGGTGCTTGTACGACGCGTCCTCGACCTCGGTGCTGTACACGTTCTCACCGCCGCTGACGATCATGTCCTTGGCCCGGTCGACCAGAAACACGTAGCCCTCTTCGTCCTGGAAGCCGAGGTCGCCCGACCGGTACCAGCCGTCGACGAGCGCGGCCGCAGTCTCGGCCGGCTTGTTCCAGTAGCCGAGCATCACGTTCGGACCGCGCACCGCGATCTCGCCCACCTCCCCCGCCTTCTGCCGCGCGCCGTCGGAACCGACGACTACCACTTCGACGCCGACCGCCGGTTGTCCACACGAACGGACGCGCTCGGTGTCGAGCACGAGTTCCTCGTTCGGCAGCAGCGTCGCGAGCGGCGCGAGCTCGGTTGCGCCGTACACGTGCAGCAGCGCCGCACTCGGGAACGCGGCATGGGCGCGGCGGAGCGTCTCGGCCGCGATAGGGGAGCCACCGTGCCCCAGATGGCGCAGCGACGACACGTCGCGCGGGCGGGCGAACTGCTCCTCGCTCATGGCGGCGAGCATCGTCGGCACGACGAGCGTGTGCGTGATGGCGTGTTGCTCGATCAAGTCCAGTGCCCGCGCCGGATCGAAGGCCTCCAGCGTGACCTGCAGACCGGCGCTCCACACCGTCGACAACACAGCGACAGAACCGGCCGCGTGGAACAGCGGCGCGATGATCAGGAACCGCGTGTCGGCGGTGAACGGCAAGCACATCCCCAGGTGCGTCGCGTTGGCGACGAGATTGCGGTGCGAGAGCATGACGCCCTTCGACGCACCCGTCGTCCCCCCGGTGTAGAACAGCCCGGCGAGATCGTTCTCGTCGACCTCGGTGCGGATCTCTTCGGGGAAGCTGCGGGCGAGGAGCTGCTCGTAGCCCTCGTCGAGATCGATGACGTACTCGACCGCGTCGGCGACACCCATGTCGCCGACCGCAGAGAACAGGACGCGCACGCCTCCATCTTCGATCGCGTAGCGCAACTCGGCCGACGTGTGCCGCGCGTTGAGTGGAACGATGACCATTCCTGCGCTGGGAACCGCTTGGTAGAGCTCGAGATAGCGGTGACAGTTCGGTCCGACAATGGCGACCCGATCGCCGGTTCCGAGCCCGAGACCGCGCAGCCCGGCCACGAGCCGCTTGCAGCGCTCGGCTGTTTGGGCGTACGTGAACTGCACGTCGCCGCAACGCACCGCAGTTCGCTGCGCGCCGACCTGGACTGCCCTTTCGAGTGGGTTTGCCATCGTGACCATGAACGCCACCTCCCGCTGGTGCGGTGACGCTACGCCCCGGGCACGCCTGGTCGCTAGCTCGTGAAGCTCGCCTTGATCGCCTTTGCGCCGGTCCCCGCGGTTTGCCAGAAGCCGTACGTGCCCCGGTCGCGCAGTTCGATAGCGGCGTCCATTGCGGCCCCGTAGGCCACGTAGCTGAACGCACTCCCGACCGAGATGCGGGCCACGCCGACCGACGCGAGCGCCTCGACGTCGGGCGCGCCCGGAAGCGCGAGCACGTTCACCGGCCGGTCGACGGCCTCGACGACAGTGCGGATGTCGTCGAGGCTGCCCAGCCCGGGCGCGTAGAGCACGTCGGCGCCCGCGTCCCGGAACGCTTGCAACCGAGCGATCGTGTCGGCGAGGTCGGCGCGCCCGTGCAGATAGTTCTCGGCCCGCGCCGTCAGCACGAACTGCGCGCCGCCCGCGTGGGCCACGTCGGCCGCGGCCGCGATGCGCTCGGCCGCATACGCGAGGTCGTATATCGGATCGTTGTGGTCGCGGGTGAAGTCCTCGACGGAACAGCCGGCGAGGCCGGTGTCCATTGCGAGGCGCACGTTCGCGGCGACGTCGTCGGGCTTGTCCGCGAATCCGTTCTCGAAGTCGGCGCTCACGGGAAGGTCGGTGGCCGCGACGATGTCTCGCGCGTGGGCGAGCACTTCGTCGAGGGTGACGTTCCCGTCGAGTCGGCCCCACGTCGCGGCCATACCTGCGCTTGTCGTCGCGAGGGCCTCGAAACCGAGCGACGCGAACAGCTTGGCCGAGCCCGCGTCCCAGGGGTTGGGCAATAGGAGCGGGCGGTCGCGGTGGTGGAGCGCCAGAAATGCTTCAGTCATGCGGGCAACGTAACGAGCATTCGGGAACGCGCCCCAGTCGGATCCGGACAGGTGTCACGGCTCGCGCTGCTGGACGGCGAAGATCGGGCGGTACGGCCCCGCCGGCGGCATGAGGCACGGGCGCGGGTCGTGCCGGGCCCACCGCGCCGGTGCCCCACGAATGAGTTCCTCGCCGTGGGGTGAGCGCTTGACCAGGTCGGTGTACGCGAACGCATCGGCGGCCGCGTACGTCTGGAGCAGCAGCGGGCGGGGCCGGTCCGACGTATTGCGGGCCGAGCCGTGCACGGTGCGGCAGTTGTGCACCGTGATCGAACCGGCCGGACCGGTCGGGTACACCGCGGCTTCGACCCGGGCCTGCTTCACGTCGCCGGCGCCGAGGGCGCCGACCCAACGATCGCCGTCGTACAAGTCGTACAGCGGGCCGTCGTGACTCCCGGGAACGAACCCGACTTCACCCATGCCGGGTTCGACATCGTCGAGGAACACGCCGACCGTAAGCAGGTCGTAGTTGGTGTGCGGCCAGAACTGAATGTCCTGGTGCCACTTCACCTCTTCGCCGCCGTGGGGCGCCTTGAAGTTCAGCTTCGAGTGGTGGAACTTCACGTCGGGACCGAGGAGGTCGACCGCGACGTCGGTGATCGCCGATTGCGACGCGAACTCCCAGTACGTGTCGTGCAGGTCGGTGGGGGAGCTCAGACGACGCAACCGCGGGTCGGCAGCTGTGTGCCCGTCGTCGAGGTCGAACAGCAGGTTCGACTCGGTCAGCGCGCGGCTTTGCTCGACGAACGCGTCGGTGACCGCCCGCAGGCGCGCGAGCCACGTGTCGTCGACAAGTGCGGGCACCGACACCCAGCCGTCGGCGCGGTACTGGTCGCGTTGGGCCTCGGTGAGCACATGCGAACGCTACCTGCGTGCCGTTCTACAAGGGGAGAGGATGGGCGAGAACGCCCGTCGCCGCGACCCGGCCCGAGACGATGCGGCAAAACTCGACGGCGTCGACGGTCACCTGCTCGCCCCCTTCACCCTGGACCAATCGGCACCCGGCCGGGCCCGTGAGCGTGATGTCGACGGCCTCGCCGTGCAACCGGGCCCACTCGGCCACGATGTCGCCGATCATGCGCCCGTCGTGCTCGGCGGTCAGCTCCATCTCGGCGCCGGTCGCCCGGGCGATGTCGACCCGGTGCATCCACACGTCGCGCGTGAAGCCCATGTCCATGAGGTAATCGACGCCGACGCGGCCGATCGGAGCAGGCAGGTTCAGCAGCGGGAGCTTGCGAATCACCCACGGCAGCCGCCGTCGCGAACGCACGGCCTTGGGCGCGATCTGGTCGAGTTCGTCGGCGATCTGCTCGTTCGTGATGTGCGCCCGCTCGCGGATCTGGAGTTCGTTGACGCCGTCGACCCAGAAGTCGCCGCCGACTTCCTCTGTGAGCGGCTTGCCGACGCGGAACTGGTGCACCGCTTCGCGCGGTGACGCGTTGGCCGCCGCCGAGCCGAGGATGTGCAGCGCAACACCACGCACATCCCAACGGTCGCAGTCGGTCTGCTTACTCCAGTCGTCCGGGCCCAACCGCCGCAGCAGCGCGGAGAAGCGGTCGAACTCGGTCGCGGTGAGCTGCATCGCTTCCGCATGCTTGATCGGCGCGGCGGTCATCCGGTCCACCGTCACCTGGGTCCTCGTGGTGGTCATGTCGTTCCTCCCCCTGACACCGCGAGCGCGGTGATGAGCATGTCGAGCACGCGATCGAGGTGTCTCGTCCAACGCGTGCCCGTCGGATCGTTCGCGACCTGGGCTTCGAGGAGCCCGGCCAGCGTCGCGACCGCGATGTCGACCGCCTCGGGGCCGCGGATCCCCACGGCGTCGAGGCGCCGAGTGACGAGTCCGAGAAATTGCTGCGCGGGAGCGTAGGACTCGCTCGACGGCGCGAAGCCCGGAATCGACCGGTGGAACAGCAGGTCGGAACGTGCGATGTCTTCGAGGGCGAACTCGAACAGCATCGCGATGAGCGCTCGCAAGTCAGCGCGCGGATCGGCCGTCGCCGGCACCGCCTGCGCGCGTGCGAGGAGCTCTTCGTTTCCCGACCGGAACATGAGGTCGTAGAGCCCGTGCTTGGACTCGAAATACGTGTAGAGCGACGGTTGGCGCATCCCGACCGCGGCGGCGAGGTCGCGTAACGAGAGCGCCGCCACACCGTGTTCGCGGGCGAGGTGCCCGGCGGCGTCGAGCAGGCGGGCCTGGGTGGCGGCCCGGCGGGCTCCTCGTAGGTCAGGTTCGACTACCGTCATGGACGCTCCTATCGACGATAGGTAACCTATCGACGATAGGCGCGCCGGGGTCAAGCAGGCCCGGCGCCTGATTTCCTGAATCACCCACACAGGATGAGGCGTAGGGCGCGCCACCGCGGCAGACTCTCTCGGTCCGAGCACCATCGAAAAGAGGGTTGTTGCATGTTGGCGGCAGAGTTCGGGACCGGTCAGGTCCTGTGGTCGATGATTTGGTTCTTCCTGTTCTTCATTTGGATCTGGCTGCTCATCGCAGTATTCGGTGACATCTTCCGTAGTCACGACATGGGCGGCGGCGCCAAGGCGATCTGGATCCTGTTCGTGATCTTCATGCCGTACCTCGGTGTCTTCGTGTACCTGATCGCTCGGGGCTCGAAGATGTCGGAGCACGC
>JANNHK010000441.1:0-4522 GCA_031404355.1 Actinomycetes bacterium | reverse complement strand
CAGCACGTCCGCCGCGGCGCGCCAGCGCTTGGGATCGGACCCGCACTCGACGAAGTTGCTCACGCGCAACCCGGCGTCGACGACGCGTGCAACCGCCCGGTCGAGACCGACGTCGTCGCACTTGCGCAACGACAGACCGACCTGCGAAATGCCGGCCCGGGTCCAGAACGCCACGTCGTCGTCGAAGCTCCACTGCCACGACGACACCGCGCTCACCGAAACGCGCTCATGCACGAAGCGAGCCTGCCAGACCCGCTTCTGGGCACGCGTATCTGTTCCTGGGAACAGATACGCGTGCCCAGAATGCATCAGTTGGTCCACTCGACGGCGCCCTGGCCCTGTTGGCCTTCGAATTCAGCTCCGGCTCATAGGCCCCATCCAACCTGCCGAAGTTTCTTGGAACCACGACGGGGCGTCGTGACTGGGAACGGGTGTGGGGCTGATGCAGATCGTGACGACGGAGCCGGCGGGCGAACCGCTCCCGGACTTCGATGACTTCTACCGGGCGGAATGGCCCCGGGCCGTGCGCCTGGGCCGCCTGCTGACCCAGGACGCAGCCGCGGGTGAGGATGTTGCCCAGGAGGCGTTCTCCCGGGTCTACCCGAGGTTCGACGACCTCGACGCGCCGGGCGCGTACCTGCACACGACCATCGTGAACACGGCGCGGCGCTGGCACCGACGCCGCGAGGGCGAACGGCAGCGGCTGCCACTGCTCACCACCGCCGGCGTCACGCTGCCGCAGGGCGACGACCTCTCCGACGCGGTCGCCGCGCTCCCGTACAAGCAACGGGTCGTGGTCGTCCTGCGTTACTACGCCGACCTGTCCGAGGCCGAGATCGCCGACGCACTCGGCTGCCGGCCCGGCACCGTGAAGTCACTCGCATCGCGCGCACTCGCGCAGCTCGAGAAAGTGATCGAACGATGAGCACCGAAACTCCCGACATCGAAACGCAGCTGCGAACCCTGTTCGACGTGCAGGCATCCGGCCCCGTCGAAGACATCGCATTCGACGACGTGAACGTGGCCGACGTCGTCTCCCTTGACGCAGCCCGGGCGAAGCGGCGGCGCTGGCCGGTCGCGGTCACTGCGATCGCAACCGCTGCCGCTGTCGTCGCGGGCGTGGTCGTCGTGCGCAGCAACGAGAGCGAGCCCCAAGGAGTCGTCGCGACATCCTGGGGCTATCCCATCGAAGCCGAACCCGGCGTGCTCCAGCAGTACGAGCTCGCCGCGACACCCGACGGCTACACGTACAACGAGCCGGTGACGAGTGGCATCTGCACGTCATGGACCGTCGCGGAGGGCGCGGTCGCATGCTCGCAAATCAGCGGGCAGACGACGGTGATGTACACCCGGGGCGACGACACGGCCATCTCGGTGACGACACTCGTCGACGCCGACGGCCGCTTCGACGAGTTGCTCGCGCCGTTGCTGGAGGAAGGCACACCGACACTCGTCAACGGTAAAGCCGCGGTGATCGTCACGGACGAGGGCGCCCCCGAGCTCCTCTCCTTCTCCAACATGGATATCCAGGGAGACTTCAAGCAGCTGACGCTGATGTGGTCTGAGTCCGAATCGGTCGCGATCTCAGTCCTCTACGTCGGAGCGGCCGATGGTGCGCCGAGCGAGGACCAATTCGTTGCACTGGCGGAGTCCGTCCGACCGTTCGACCCGACCGACGTGCGGCTCGCACTCGAGCTGCGACAAACGACAGTCTCACTCGACGACGGTTCCTCATTCATCGACATCATCGGTGTGGGCGGAAGCAGTGACGAACCCTGCATCATGGTGAGCACGATGGGCGCGCCGTGCACACCGTTGACCGCCGCCGCCGGCGAGCCGTACGCGCTCCTGGCCGACGAGTATCGGTTCCTTCCGTCGTACGGCATCGCGGCCGTCGGCGCGGTTGACCCGTCGATTGCCTCCGTGCGAGTCGAAGGTGTCGGCGGCGAGCCGGTCACGACCGAGACAGCCGCACTGCCCGGACAGCACCGACGGTTCTTCGTCGCACCCGCATCCGAAACGTTCCTCCCACAGCTGCTCGTGTTCCTCGACGCCGACTCGAACGAGGTGGCTCGGTACACGTTCCCAGAGAACACCGCGACTGCGACCGGAACGTCACCCCAAGGATCGTGGGCGCTCACCGTTGATGCACCCGACGGAGTCGAGAGCCGGGCGGTCCTCGAGACCAACCCGATCGGTGGGACGACAGCGACTGCGGAGTGGTCGTCGATCGACAACCCCATAGACGACACCGAGCCCCTCTTCCTGCTCGAGGCGGGCGGGCCGATCCTCGGCGTCACGATCGACCGGGTCACCCGGGTCGAGTACGAGGGCCGGTCGCTCGAGCTCGAGCACTCGACCGGCGCCGCGGCGACCAATGCCTTCGTCGTGACCGACGACCCCGACGAGGACGGCGGCTCGTCGGGCCGCCTCACGGGCTACGACGCAGCCGGGGCGGTCGTGTTCGACGTCGAGGTGCGCTTCGACTCGGACCAATTCCTCGAATACGAGCCGGCAACCCCCTAGTCCCGCCGATCCGGGCGCCGAGGAGATTCTCTGCAACCTCGGAGCCGGGCCGGGGCTCTGGAGGGCGTGGGGATCATGCAAGTAGTGCGAGTCGACGACGAGGGCCCACCGCCCCGGGTCGACTTCGACGAGTTCTACCGGGCCCAGTGGCCGGGCGCCGTGCGCCTGGCCGCGCTGCTGACCCAGGACTCCTCGGCCGCCGAAGACGTCGCCCAGGATGCGTTCTCGAAGATCCAGCCCCGCTGGGACGGCATCGAGAACCCGGCCGCCTACCTCCGCACCACGGTCGTGAACACGGCCCGCCGCTGGATCCGCCGCCGCATCACCGAGCGGGAAAAGCTCCCGATGCTCCTCCCGACCGGGGTGTCGGAACCCGAAGCCGATCACATCGCCGACGCGATCGCGGCACTCCCCTACCGATACCGCGCCGTCGTCGTCATGCGGTACTACGCCGACATGTCCGAGGCCGAGATCGCCGACGCGCTCGGCTGCCGGCCCGGCGCGGTCAAGTCACTCGCCTCGCGTGCCCTCGCGAAGCTGGAAAAGGTGATCGAACGATGAACGCCACCATCGAAGAACGCATCCGAGTCGTCCTCGACGCGCAAGCGGCCGCGGTCAACATCACGGAGATCCTCCCCGAAGTCACCGAGCTCGACGAAGTGCGCAACCGGCGTCCGAGTCGCGGCCCGATCATCGGACTTACCATCGCGACGGCGGCTGCCGTCGTCGCGGGCGTGGTGTTCGTCCGAAGCGACGAGCGCGTCGACCAGATCGTGACCGCGACGTCGTGGGGCTACCCCGTGCAGATGCCCGAAGGCATGCTGCGCCAGTTCGAGCTGGCCAAGGCGCCGGACGGGTTCGTCAAGCGCGATCGAGCGGACCTCCCGACCGAACTCACAGACACCTACAACGGCGTGGTATGCACGCGCTGGAGTGTGAGCAACGGGATCGTGCAATGTGCTGCCGTGCAGGGCGTTGCAACCACGTGGTACTTCGGCGCAGAGAACGAATTCATTGCCATCCTCACGGCGAACGTCACCGACGCGACCCGTGACGACTTGGCTCAACATTCGCCGGACGTGACTCGCACCAAGGTGCGCGGCCACGAGGCGTGGATCGACGCCTCGATGATCAGCTGGCTCGAAGACGACGATACCTACGTGATGGTGTCTTCAGCACTCGTCGATTTGGCCGCGTCGGAGCTTGTCGCCCTCGCGGAAGGTGCTCGTGAAGTCGACAAGCCCAATGTCACCGTTGGCCTGCAGTTCGGCTCGGTCGAGTTCGACGACGAGGGTGGTGACGGCGAGCCGTTGAGGTTCGGCGCCGGCGGCACCGCCGACGAACCGTGCATCGTCACGGGATTCGGAGGCTGCGAACCAGTACAGCCGCAGGACGGAAAGCTCTACGCGCTCAGCGAGGAGTGGCTGGACGATGGGGACATCCCGGTCGTCGCGGGATCGGTTGTCGCAGAGATCGAATCGGTTCGGGTGCGACGCGGCGACGAAACGGTAATGACCGAGACGGTCGCGCTTCCCGGGCAGGCACTCCGCTTCTGGGTGGTCGAGCCGCCGAACGACGACGGCTCCGATCTCATCGTCGAGTTCCTGGATGGCTCCGGCAAAGTCCGGGCGACCTACACGGAGTAGGCCGCTTCCCGCGCGGCAGACCTCTCTTGACCGAGCGGTCAAGGGGCGGGCACGCTGCCCCGCATGGCCATCGACTTCAGCCTGCGAGGGCTACGCGCGTTCGTGTTTCGCGATGACCGAACCCGAGGTCGCCGGTTCTGACCCGACGCTCATCAAGACGTGGGGGTACAAGGACGGCGACGAGTGGGTCCTCAACGGCCACAAGTGGTTCATCAGCGGCGCGAGAAGCGCCTCGTTCGCGATCCTCATCGCGCGCAAGGAAGACGATCCTGATATCCCGCAGGCCGCGAACAGCGCGTTCATCATCGTCCTCGCGCAGTCGGGATGGAACGTCGTGCGCGAGATCGAGA
>JANNHK010000440.1:0-1663 GCA_031404355.1 Actinomycetes bacterium | reverse complement strand
GTTCTTCCCCGGAATCAAGAGCGTGGTGATCTCGGTCCACACGTCGGTCTCGTGCACGAGATACTCGAGCGTGTCGAGCACGTCGCGCAGGTGACTCCCGCACACGTGGTGGTAGAAGTCCTCGGTGAACGCCTTGAGGTCGACGTTGGCGGCGTCGACGTGGGAGTAGAACTCGCGCCGCGGTTCGGGGCAGATGTAGCCGGCGGTGACGGCGATGGCCGCGATCCCGGCCGCGCGGCACGCGTCGGCGACGTCCATGGCGTACTCGATGAAGATCGTCGGGTCGTTGTAGGTGAACGCGACGCTGCGGCAGCCGAGTTCGGCCGCGGCGCGTGCGATGGCTTCGGGCGACGCGGCATCGGCGAGCGTGTCGATCTCCTTCGACTTCGAGATGTCCCAGTTCTGGCAGAACCGGCAGGCGAGGTTGCACCCGGCGGTGCCGAACGAGAGCACGGCCGAACCGGGCAGGAAGTGGTTGAGTGGCTTCTTCTCGACCGGATCGACGCAGAAGCCGCTGGAACGTCCGTAGGTCGTGAGCACGACTGCGTCGCCTTCGCGGGCGCGTACGAAGCACAACCCCCGCTGACCTTCGCGGAGTTTGCACGCACGCGGGCAGACGTCGCACTGGACGCGCCCGTCGGGGAGCGGGTGCCAGTACTTCGTCGGGACCGTCGCCACGGTCCCATTGTCCCTCACCGGCTAGCCGACGGGAACCGTGTCGGTGACGACGTCCTGTTCGATCTCGCTCACGAGCGCCTTGATCTCGAGGGTCCATTCGCCCGGGAATAGCTGCACGTTCCCGGCGTAGGTGCCCGGCCCGATGGGTTCGAGCACCACGTCGATCGGCTGGACACCCTGTTCGACCTCTTCGAGGGTGGCCGTGATGTCGATCGGGTCGAACGCGTCGCCGGCGGCGGTGGTCGTGACGATCTGGAGTTCGTTCGTCCCCGACAGGGCAGGAGACACCGTGACCGAAAACTCGAGATTGTTGCCGCGCAGCAGCGTGTCGTAGCCGGCCGGTGGGACGGTTCCGTGGTCGTGCTCGGCCGCGGCATCGGTACGCGCGTCGTCGGCCACCGCGCCTCGCGCGGGTTCGGTGTTCACGAGCGCAGCCGTCACGATGAGCACGAGCGCCGCGAACACGACCTCGACGACTACCGCGTTGCGCAGATCGCGTGTGTCCTCCGGATCAGAGTTGAGGCGAGACGCGCCCGCCCCGGCGGGCATGAGGTTCGGCATGATGCGGCCGCGCACGATGGCGCGGCTCGCGCTCGCGGCCGCGAGGATCACGATCACGAGCCCGATCTTGGCGAGCAGCAGGCGCCCGTACGTGGTGTCAACGAACGACTGCAGGCCGTCGGTCTGGCGCAACGACTGCACGATCCCCGAAATAATGATGACGACGATCGCGGCCGGTGCGATGTCCGAGAAGTGGTTGACGGCCTCGAGTGAACCGCGCGGGCGCACGCGCCGGCACAGCATGACGACCAGCACGGACAACCCGCCCAGCCACACCGCGGCCGCGGCCATGTGTACGAGGTCGGTCGTCGTGGCCAGCGACGTGAGCCGGCCCGTGCGCGCGTGACCCGAGATCGTGACGGACGCGAGCAGGGCGATACCGAGCGCGACTTCGAGGCCGGTGACGAACGGCGCCCGCTTGGCT
>JANNHK010000439.1:0-24996 GCA_031404355.1 Actinomycetes bacterium | reverse complement strand
GGCCGGTGGTGAGCCAGAAGTCGAGCGACGAATCGACGAGCAGCTTCAGCTCCTCGGCGTCGAACACCTTGCCCGACACCGGCACCGCGGAGATACCGCCCATGAACGTCTTGGGCGGGAACGCGACGTCGTGGTACTGCTCGACGAGTTCGAGGATCTCCGCCCGCAGTTCGTCGGGCGTCTTCTTGTCGGGAGTTTGGGGATCGCTCACTTCGCGGAACCGAGCAGGTCGGCGTACCACGAGTACGTCTTGGCCAGCCCGTCGGCCAGGCTCACCGACGCCTTCCAGCCCAACATCTTCTTGGCCTTCGTCGCGTCGAGGTACTGGTCCTTGATCTCTCCCGCGGCCGCGTCGAGCACGTTGGGCTTTGTGCCACCCTGGCCCGCGGCCGTGCACACGGCTTCGTAGATCTCCATCACGCTCAGCGGCGACTCGTCGCTGAAGTTGAACCCCTCGCCCGCGAGTTCGGCCTCGTGCGTGTGCTCACCGAGCACGAGGTACGCGTGCACGATGTCGTCGACGTGCAGGTAGTCGCGCACGAACGTGCCGTCGCTGCGGATGATCGGAACCTCGCCGCGGAGCAGCGAACGGAACGTGCCCGGCACGATGCGGTTCCAATTGAGGTCGCCGCCGCCGTAGATGTTGCCGCAGCGCGCGATCGTGACCGGAACGCCGTACGTGTGCGCGTAGGTGGTCGAGATCAGGTCGGTACAGCTCTTCGACACTTCGTACGGGTGGTCGCCCTGGAGCGGCATGTCCTCGGTGTACGGGAGCAGCGGCTGGGTGCCGTACGCCTTGTCGCTCGACGCGACGACAACCCGCTCGACCAGCGACGCATGCAAGCGGCACGCGTCGAGCACGTTCCACGTGCCCTGGATGTTGCTCTCGAACGTCTGGCGCGGCGAACGGTGGGCGGCGCCGACGATGGCCTGCGCTCCGAGGTGGAACACGCTGTCGACCTCGTGGCCGTTGACCGCGCGCTCGACCGCGTCGAAGTCTTCGAGGCGGCCGTGCACCACCGCGACCCGCTCGACGACGCCGCTTCGGATCAGTTCGCTCTGCGGGTCCCAGTCGGGAACGAGCGCGACGACGTACGCGCCCGACTCGACGAGCCAACGCGTGAGCCACGACCCCACCATGCCGGTCGCGCCGGTGACGAGCACGCGGCGGGTCGACCAAAACGCAGCGTCGCCGGTCACGGTGTCCACACCTTCCACGGAGCGTCACCGGTGTCCCACATCTCGTTGAGCATCAACGACTCGCGGTAGGTGTCCATCGGTTGCCAGAACCCTTCGTGGCGGTACGCGACGAGCTGACCGTCTTTGGCGAGTGCTTCGAGCGGCGCTTGTTCGAGGATGCTGTCGTCGTCGAGGTACTCGAAGACCTGCGGCTCGAACACAAAGAACCCGGCGTTGACGTAATCCTCGGTGAGCGGCTTCTCGCGGAAACGCTGCACCGCGCCGTCGGGCGCAAGGTCCATCACCCCGAACCGCGACAGTGGCCGCACCGTGGTGACGGTTGCGAGCTTCCCGTGCTCCTTGTGGAACGCGAGCAGGTTCTTCAGGTCGACGTCGGCGAGACCGTCGCCGTACGTGACGATGCACGGACCGTCGACGAAGGGCTGACACCGCTTCACGCGGCCGCCGGTCTGGGTGGTGGCGCCGGTGTCGACGACGGTCACGGTCCAGTCGTGCTCGTCGTGCGCGCCGTGGTACGTGAGCTGACGCCGGTCGCCGAGATGCACGGTGAAGTCGTTGGTGCGGGCCTCGTAATTGAGGAAGTAATCCTTGATGACGTCACCCCGGTATCCGATGGCCACCACGAACTCACGGATCCCGTGGTGGGCGAAGCCCTTCATGATGTGCCAGAGGATCGGCTTGCCCCCGACCTCGACCATGGGCTTGGGCCGGAACTCGGTCTCCTCCCGAAGGCGGGTACCGAGGCCGCCTGCGAGCAGAACAGCTTTCATAACAGCCCGAATCTTAGGCGTCCGGGCCGGTCAGACCCGGGTCCCCGTGCTCAGGCGAAGCCGAGCATGACCTCGGCCATCTGCACGCCGTTGAGGGCGGCGCCCTTGCGCAGGTTGTCGCCGGTGACCCAGAGGTTGATCGCGCCGGGCAACGACGGGTCTTCGCGCACGCGTCCGACGAGAACAGGGTCGACGCCCGCGCCTTCGAGCGGGGTCGGGAAGCCGTCGCCGTTGTCAACGAGCATGACCCCGGGGGCGTCGCGGAGCAGTTCGATCGCTTCGGCCTTGTCCATCGGGCGGCGGAACTCGACGTTGGCCGAGTGCGAGTGGCCGACGTACACCGGCACGCGTACGCACGTCACGCTGATGCGGATCGAGTCGTCGTGCAGGATCTTCTGCGTCTCGCGGACGAGCTTCCACTCCTCGGACGTGTACCCCTGCTCCTTGACCGGACCGGCGAGCGGGATGACGTTGCCGGCGATCTGCTTCGTCCACACCTCGCTCTCGACGAGCGGATCGGCGAACGTCGCGGCGCGACGCATCTCCTCGGCACGGCCGTCGAGCTTCGTCCACTGCGCGTCGAGCTCGCGGATTCCGGCGACGCCTGCACCCGAGACCGACTGGTACGTCGAGACGACGATGCGGTCGATGCCCGCGGCCCGATGCAACGGCGCGAGGGCGGCGACGAGCACCATCGTCGTACAGTTGGGGCACGACGCAATGCCCTTCGGCAACTCGCGCAAGTCCTCGGGGTTCACCTCGGCAATGACGAGCGGCACGTCGGGGTCCATGCGGAACGCCGACGACTTGTCGATCACCCGAGCACCCGACGCGACGGCCTGCGGCGCCCACTCCTCGGACAGCGGTTCGTCGACGTCGACGATGACGAGGTCGAGCCCGTCGAAACACCCTGGGCGCAGCACTTCGCACACGACCTCGCCGCCCGCGAACTGCAACTTGCGGCCTTCGGAGCGCGCCGACGCGTACACGCGCAGTTCGCTCACCGGGAACTTGCGTTCTTCGAGGATTCGCAGCATCTCGGTGCCGACCATGCCGGTCGCACCCATCACACCAACTCGCATGCCGTTCTTGTCGGCCACCACTATCCCTCGCTCAACTCGAATGCCGCGTGCAGGGCCCGTACGGCCCGCTCGGTGTCGTCTTCGTGGGTCACGCACGAGATCCGGATCGTCGACGTACTGATCATCTCGATGTTCACGCCCTCGGTGGCCAGCGTTTCGAACATCTTGGCCGCCACACCCGGGTTGGTCTTCATACCGGCGCCGACGAGCGACACCCGCCCGATCTTCTCGTCGCTGCGGAATCCGGCCGCCTCGACCTCGACCACGATCTTCTCCATCGCGCTCGTGGCGCGTGCGATGTCGACACGCGGCAACGTGAACGAGATGTCGGTGTGACCCGCGGTCGACACGTTCTGCACGATCATGTCGACGTTGACCCCGGCCTGCGCCAGTTCACGGAACACCGTCGCCGCGATGCCGGGCCGGTCGGGTACCTGTTCGATCGTGATCTTGGCTTCCGACGTGTCGTGGGTGACACCGGAGATGATCGCTTGTTCCATAGTCGGGTCCTCCTCGCTGACCCAGGTGCCGGGCGCCCACGTGAAACTGGAACGCACATGCACCTTCACTCCGTGGTTGCGCGCGAACTCGACCGATCGCAACGCGAGTACACGACCGCCGGTTGCGGCCATCTCGAGCATTTCCTCGAACGAAACGTGCGCGAGTTTGCGCGCTTCGGGCACGACGCGCGGGTCGGCGCTGTAGACGCCTTCGACGTCGGTGTAGATCTCACAACAGTCGGCCCCGAGCGCGGCCGCGAGCGCCACCGCGGTGGTGTCGGAGCCACCTCGCCCGAGCGTGGTGATGTCGCGCGAGGTCGAGACTCCCTGGAAGCCGGCGACGATCGCGACCTTCCCGGCGTCGAGTGCCTCGCGGATGCGGTCGCCCCGGACTTCGAGAATCTTGGCCCGACCGTGCTCGGAGTCGGTGACGATCCCGGCCTGGGAGCCGGTGAACGACACGGCGGGCACACCGAGGTTCTCGACCGCCATGCAGAGCAGCGCCATCGAGATGCGCTCACCGGCCGTGAGCAGCATGTCCATCTCCCGGCCGCCCGGCCCCCCCGACACCTCGTTGGCCAGGCGAATCAGGTCGTCGGTGGTCTTGCCCATGGCCGAAACGACCACGACGACGTCGCTCCCGGCCCGCCGGGTCCGCACGACATGGTCGGCCACCGCCCGGATCCGATCCGGGTCGCCCACCGAAGTCCCGCCGTACTTCTGGACGAGCAACATCCCAACCACGGTACCAGCGGGTTTGCCGCGCCCCGTCACCTATTACCCGCACCACTAGTGTGTCCCGCCGATGAGCCGGGCGAAACGACAGAGACAAAAAGAGAACACGCGACAGGCGCGCGAAGCGCGCGAGGCCGCCCAGAAGCGCCAGAAGCGCAAGAGCACCGCGATCCGGGTGGTCATCACCGTGGCCGTGGCCGCAGTCGCGATCCTGGCGTTCAACCTGATCTTCGGCGACGACGACGGCGACGACATCGCCGCGACCGACCCGTCGTCGACAACGGTGGACCCGACGGCCACGACCCTCCCGGCGGCCGTCGACGCCGCGCTCGACCCCGCCGTCGACTACTCGGCGAAGATCACGACCAACCTCGGCGAGATCGTCGTCGACCTCGACGAAGAAGCTGCACCGATCGGCACGGCCCACTTCGTGACGCTCGCGAAGGACGGCATCTACGACGGGTCGCGCTGGCACCGCATCGGCACCGAGTTCATGATCCAGGGCGGCGCGCCCGGCGGTGACCCGGCCGCGCCGTTCGACCGGTCGGTCGTGGCCGAGGTTCCGACCGACAACTACCCAGAAGGTTCGATCGCCGCGGCCAAGACCGACACCGACGAACCCGGCACGTTCACGTCGCAGTTCTTCATCACCTCTGGTCCCGACGGCGCGGCGCTGCCCAACGAGTACGCCCGCTTCGGAATGGTTACGTCGGGGATGGACGTTGTGCAGGCACTCGAAGCGCTGGCGCCCGAAGGGGCTCCCGGCGAACCGACCGGCGAGGCAACGATCGTGAGCATCGAGATCGTCGAGACGCCGAAGCCGACCGACGTGACGGCGACAGCCGAGACGACGGTCGCTCCGTGAGCCGTCGCGGGCTCGGACTCGCGACCGCACTGCTCATCGTGCTCGCGCCCGCATGCGGTGGCGACGACGACGACAGCATCGAAGCCGAGTCGCCTTCCGCGACCGACGCGCCTGACGGCGAGGACGTTGGGCGCTCCGGCAACGCGGCCGACACGACGGTTCCAGTTACATCGCCGGCTCCGGCGCCGGCAACAGCAACCGCAACGATCAAGACCAACCTCGGCGACATCGTCATCGAACTCGACACTGAGAATGCACCGATCGCCGCGGGGCACTTCATCGATCTCGCAACCTCCGGCTTCTACGACGGCCTCACGTTCCACCGGGTCGTGCCCAACTTCGTCATCCAGGGCGGCGACCCGAACGGCGACGGCACCGGCGGCAGCGGCGAATCCGTCGAGGGCGAAGTCCCGCCCGGAGACGAGCCGGACGGCAACTACCCGATCGGGTCACTCGCCGCCGCCAAGACCGCGGCCGACCCGCCGGGGACGTTCGACGCCCAGTTCTTCATCGTCACCGGCTCCGACGGGGTCGCACTCCCGAACGAGTACGCACGATTCGGGATGGTGGTCGAAGGTCTCGAGATCGCCCGGCAGATCGAAGGGCTCGCCTCACCCGCCGGGGGCGACGGGCAACCGACCGAAACCGTCACGATCGAAACGATCGAGATCACCTGACCGTGACCGCTTCTTTGGCACTCGACCCCGAATCGTCCGACACGCCCTGGTGGGTGTGGCTGTTCGCAGGCTTGTTCGTGGTCGTCGCGGCGGTGACCGTCGCCGTGATCGTCGCGAACAAGGACGACGACACGGGCTCCGGCTCCACGGCGACGATCACGACGAACCTGGGCGAGATCGTCATCGACCTCGACACCGAGAACGCACCGGTGGCCGCCGGCCACTTCGCCGACCTTGCACGCGACGGTTTCTACGACGGGCTCACGTTCCACCGCGTCGTCGCGAACTTCGTCATCCAGGGCGGCGACCCCAACGGCGACGGCAGCGGCGGCAGCGGCGAATCCGTGCCCGGCGAAGTACCACCGGAGAACGCGGAGACCGGCAATTACCCGATCGGGTCACTCGCGGCGGCCAAGGGCGCGGCCGACCCGCCCGGCACCTTCGACGCCCAGTTCTTCATCGTGACCGGTACCGACGGTATGACCCTGCCCGCGGAGTACGCACGCTTCGGGATGGTGACCGGCGGCCTCGACATCGCGCAGCAGATCGAGGCGCTGGCCCCGGCCGAGGGTGACGGCCCGCCGACCGAGACGGTCACCATCGAGAAGATCGAGATCAGCGAGAACTGAGCGCGGCGAGTGCGTGCAGCTCCCCGGCCCGCGCGACGATCGGCGCCTCGCCCTTTCGGTAGACGGTGGCCTCGCCCGGTCCGACAACCCGCCAATCGCCGTCGGCGGCCCGCACGATCGCGGTGCACTCGTCCAGTCCTACGAGTGTCGCCTCCGCGGGGAGCAGGTCGATCGTCCGTTCGCGCATGTGCTCGGCGACCGAGCCGTGGTACGGGAACACCGCGAGATCGGCCACCAAGCCCAACCCGACGGTGTACGCGCCCCCGCGGGGATCCACCATCGGGTCGCAGAGCAGCGTCGCGCCGGCGCCGGAAGCCGCGATGACTGCGCCGCGGGTGTAGGCCCCGACCATCGCGTCGTACAGCGCGCTGCCCTTCAACACCGAGCGCAGGTGCAGCGGTGACCCGTCGGCGATGTACACGAACGACGCGTCGCGCATCGCCTTCACCGTGTCGTCGCGCTCGGCGTCGCGACGGTTCAACACCGCCAAGCCGATTACCTGCCCGCCCAACGACGCGAACCAGGCGGCGGCGCGTTCGACGACCTGGTCGGGTTGCTCGAAGGCCGCGGCCGTGGGCAGGACGACGACATCGTTCCCGCGCGCAGTCGCCAGCAACTCCTCGTCGAGGGTGCGGCAGTCTTCCTGCCACTCACCCCCGCCGAGGAGCGCGAGCGTTCCGGTTGGCTGCTTCACTCCGTAGTGGTTTCCTCGGTGACGTCGTCACCGTCGTCCTCGGTGATGCCGCACTCCTCTTCGAGGTACGCGGTGAGGGTGGCGCTCGCCGTCGTCAGCTCCTCTTGGTCGACGTCGGCGAAGGCTTCGGCTTGCGCTTCGGGGTCGTCGCCGGCCTCGACGACGAGTTCGCCGAGTTCGATCAGCAGGTCGATCTCGTCCTGGAGCTCGTCAGGAGCGTCGTCGCTGATGTCGCGCAGCGATTCGAGCGATTCCTCCGGAGAGATGTCCTCGGTGTCCTGCTCGTCCAGCGCACGCGCCTGATCGCAGAAATCGCCGCCGCCGCCGCCGCCGCCGCCACCGCCCGCATCGTCGTCGTCGTCCCCGCCGCAGGCTGCGCCTGTCAGCGAGAGCACGGCGACGATCCCAACCACCACGAGCTTGCGCATGACTTCTCCCATTCGACGAGTCCGGAGATTCTCCGCTGCCGGACCCTACGCCGCGCGGATGCCTCCCGGGGCTGGCCCGATGCGGGTACCCGCCGGTAACCTGACGCGTCACTTCGCCGGCAGGGGGCAGCAGATGGCAGTCAAGCGGGTGGGCATCATCGGCTCGGGGATCATGGGCTCGGGTATCGCCGAGGTCGCGGCCAAGTCGGGGTTCGAGGTCGTGCTGCGGAGCCGGGCGCAGAGCAGCGCCGACGCCATGGTGGCCGGCCTCGAGAAGTCGCTGGCCAAGCAGGTGGAGCGCCAGAAGCTGACGGAGGCCGACCGCGACGGAACGCTCGCGCGGGTCCGTGCCGCCACCGACCTCGGTGAAATGGCCGACTGCGACCTCGTGCTCGAGTCGGTCCTCGAGGACCTGGAAGCGAAGAAGCATCTGTTCAACGAACTCGACCGCATCTGCGCCGACGGCGCCATCCTGGCCACGAACACGTCGACGCTTCCGGTCGTGGAGATGGCGATGGTCACGGGCCGCCCCGAGCGGGTGTGCGGCGTGCACTTCTTCAACCCGGCCCCGATGATGGCGCTGGTCGAGATCGTGCGGGCCATCACGACCTCGGACGAGACGATCGCCGAAGCCACCGCGTTCGCCACCGCGTGCGGGAAGAACGCGGTGCAGGTGAAGGACCAGGCGGGGTTCATCGTGAACGCGCTGCTGTTCCCCTACCTGAACAACGCGGCGCGGCTGTACGACGCGGGCGTCGCGACTCGCGACGACATCGACGCGGCGATGAAGGGTGGCTGCAACTTCCCGATGGGGCCGCTCGAACTGCTCGACCTCGTCGGCCTCGACACCAGCCTCGCCATCCTCGAAGCCCTGTACGAAGAATTCAAGGATCCGAACTACGCGCCGGCGCCGATATTGCGCCGCATGGTGACTGCCGAGCGCCTCGGCCGCAAGAGCCGCGTCGGGTTCTACGACTACCGCAAGTAACCCCCGACGCGGCATCGTCCGCGATGCAGTCGTCGTCGGTATCGCAACCGGCGCGTACGGACTGTCGTTCGGCGCGATATCGATCGCGGCAGGACTCACGCTCGCGCAGACGTGCGCGACGTCGCTGCTCATGTTCACGGGCGCGTCGCAGTTCGCGTTGGTGAGCGTGGCCGACAACCCCGCCGCGGGTGCCGCGAGCGCAATCATCCTCGGCACCCGCAACGCGATGTACGGGTTGCGGCTCACGCCACTCTTGCGGGTGCGCGGCATCCGCAAGGCCGCAGCCGCGCAGCTCGTTCTCGACGAGTCGACCGCCATGGCCATCGGCCAGAGCACCGACGACGACGGCCGGGTGGGGTTCTGGACGACCGGCATTGCCGTGTTCGTGTTCTGGAACCTCGCAACGCTCGTCGGCGCCCTCGGCGCCGACGCGTTGTCGAACCCCGAGGACTTCGGGCTCGACGCGGCTGCGCCCGCCGCGTTCATCGCGCTGTTGGCCCCCCGCATGCGCGGGCGCGAGCCGTGGGCGGTCGCGGTCGCGGCGGGTGCGGTCGCGCTCATGGTCACGCCGTTCGTTCCGGCCGGAGTCCCGATCCTGCTCGCCGCGCTCGGGGCGGTCGCCGCCGGGCTGCGAGGTCGGTCCTGATGTGGGCGGCGATCCTCGGCGCATCGCTCGGCTGTTACGCGTTGAAGCTCGCCGGTCTCTCCGTTCCTGCCCGCGTGCTCGCCGACACCCGGGTCGAGCGCATCGGCAACCTGCTGCCCATCGCCCTGCTGAGCGCGTTCATCGCGGTGCAGACGTTTACGGTCGACGACCAGCTTGAGTTGAGCGCCCGGGTGGTGGGTGCCGGCGTGGCCGTGTTCGCCGTCTGGCGCCGGGCCCCGTTCCTCGTGGTCATCCTGGCGGCCATGGGCACAACGGCCCTCGTGCGCGCAATCGTCTGAATCGGTGCAACCGGTCCGCCGCTCCGGGCGTGTGGACGGTCAATATGCAGCTCTTGTCGATCGATCCGGCCCCGGCAGTACGGGCCGTCCCGCTGGCAGCGGGGTACGAGGCCTTCTACGAAGCCGAGTACACCGCGCTGACCCGGCTGGGCTACGTCCTGACGGGCTCGCGCAGCGTCGCCGAGGACCTGGTGCAGGAGACGATGCTCCGGGCCTACCGCCACTGGGGCAAGGTCTCGGCGTACGACAAGCCGGGCGCATGGGCGCGGCGGGTCCTGTGCAACCTCGCGACTTCACGCGGCCGCAAGCTGACATCCGAAGCGAAGGCGTTGGTGCGTATGCGCGGCGGCCGGACCACGGAGCCGGAACTGCGGGGCGAATCGGTCGAGTTGTGGCAGGCGTTGCGCAAGCTTCCCGCGCGGCAAGCGCAGACCCTTGCGTTGTTCTACGTCGAGGACCTGCCGGTGGCAGAGATCGCCACGTTGTTGGAGTGCCCGGAGGGCACGGTCAAGGCATTGCTTTCGCGCGGGCGCGCCGCGCTCGCGAAAGAACTCGGAGACGAGGAGGTGCCGACGTGACGAACCTGGACGACCGCGCGGCACGAGCCAAGGAGGAACTCGACATGGTATTCACGGACACGGATGTCCCACCCGCGGCCGGTATCCGCCGGCGGCACCAACGGCGACGCGTCGCGCAAGCCACGTTGGCCGGAGTCGCCCTCATCGCGGTCGCAGTCGGACTCGCGAACGGCGTCAACGACGAGTCGGCGAACGGGCCTGAGGGCGTCGTCACCGACGCGCCCTCAGGGAGCGCCCAACTGGAGAACAGCCGCTGGACACTCGAGTCGACGATCGTCGACGGCGCCGAGCGCAGGATCACCGGCCTCCCCGATGACGACAAGGTGCTGGTGACGTTCAGCGCAATCCAAGACTGCTCCGAACTCGCCCCGACGGCAGGGATCGAGGGGTCGTGCTCGATGTTCGTCGTCCAAGGCGTCTGCGTGAGCTTCGCGACACTCGTCGAAGTTCGAGAGTCGACACTCGTCTCGCACGAGGCGGGTGAAGTCGATCCCGGCTGCATGGATCTCGGTATCGGAAGCCTGTTCGAGTCAGAGGTCGCGTACTCGTCGGACGGCGACTCACTGACACTCACCGGAGCCGACGGATTCGGCGTCCGGCTATTGCGCGTGCCGTCGGCGACCGACGACACGACCGAGACCACACCTTCGTCGTCTCTCGATCCGATCGAAATCGCCTTTCCCGCGACGATGGTCGCGGCGTTGGACGACGGCCGAATCGTCGAGCTCGCCGACGACGGATCGGTTGCCCGCGACATCCTCACGCTTGTCGGGGAACAAGAGGTCGGGCACCTTCAACTCGTCGGCGGCAACGTGTACTTCACCTCGACCGCCGCCGACGACTACCCCCAAGACGGCGGCTGCGGCCGTCTCTCGCGCGTTCCACTCGACGGCATCGGCATCGAACAACTCGAGTACGACACCGGCGAGTTCAGTGTCAGCCCCGACGAGACCCGGATCGCGTTCACGCAACTCAACGCGTGCGGCTCGGTGAGCACCCCCGCCTCGGTCTCCATTGTCGACATCGCCAGCGGCGAGGTCCACACGTGGAAAGCACCGGAAGACGGGGACGACTTCTTCGAGACGGGTGCGCAGCCCAGAGGCATGAGCTGGTCGCCCGACGGTGAGCAGCTCGCGGTGGCGTGGTGCTACGAGGGTTGCAGCACGATGATCCACGATCCCGACGTCGACGGCACCGTGTACCGCGACCCGAGCACCGAGATCTCCGGCGGATCACCGGCGTGGACCCCAGGAGACCTGATCTGGACGCTGCAGACGACCTATGGAGACGTGCCCGCCGAAGTCGACCTGTCCCGGTACGAGCCGAGTACCGGGACAGCGTCGAGTCAGGAGTCGCCGTTCGGGGTGGACGACCAGACAATTCACGCCTCGGGCAACGCGCTCATCGCCCTGGTAGGGGCTCTCGACGGGACGCCATCGATTCTTCGTTGGGAGATTGACGGGACGGTGAGCACGCTCCCGGCCACCACTCAAGCGATCGAAGCGTTCGCCGCCGGCTGAGTCCATTCCACGCCCCGACTGGATACCGGGCGGCGTCCCGGTATCCAATTGGGCATGGCCGACCGTCCGTGGATGATTCGCACGTACTCGGGACACTCGTCGGCGCGCGCCTCGAACGAGTTGTACCGAGGGAACCTGGCGAAAGGTCAGACCGGTTTGTCGGTGGCGTTCGACCTGCCGACCCAGACGGGATACGACCCCGACCACGTGCTCGCCCGGGGAGAGGTGGGCAAGGTCGGGGTGCCGGTCCCCCATCTCGGCGAGATGCGCCATCTGTTCGACCAGATCCCGCTCGGCGAGATGAACACGTCGATGACCATCAACGCCACCGCGATGTGGTTGCTCGGCATGTACCTCGCCCTCGCCGACGAGCAAGGCATTGCCTACTCCGAACTTTCGGGAACGACGCAGAACGACATCCTGAAGGAATACCTGTCGCGCGGCACGTACATCTTCCCGCCCGAAGCGTCGAAGCGACTCACGGTCGACGTCATCACCTTCATGGTCAAGAACGTTCCCGGATGGAACCCGATCAACGTCTGCCCGTACCACTTGCAGGAGGCGGGCGCGACACCGGTGCAGGAACTCGCGTACGGGCTCGCGAACGCGATCGCGGTACTCGACGCGGTGCGCGAATCGGGTCAGGTCCCCGAAGACGAGTTCCCCGAGGTCGTCGGCCGCATCTCGTTCTTCATCGACGCGGGCGTGCGGTTCGTCGAAGAAATGTGCAAGATGCGCGCGTTCACCCAGATGTGGGACCGCATCTGCCTCGAACGCTACGGAGTGACCGACGAGAAACTCCGCCGCTTCCGCTACGGCATGCAGGTCAACTCGCTCGGACTCACCGAAGAGCAGCCCGAGAACAACGTGCAGCGCATCGTGCTCGAAATGCTGGGCGTCACGCTCTCACGCGACGCGCGCGCCCGGGCGATCCAACTGCCGTGTTGGAACGAGGCGATCGGGTTGCCGACACCGTGGGACCAGCAATGGTCCCTGCGCATACAACAGGTGCTCGCGTACGAGTCCGATCTGCTCGAGTACGGCGACCTGTTCGAAGGGTCGAAAGTCGTCGAGGCCAAGGTCGCCGAACTCGTAGAAGCCGCCGACACGGAGCTCCAATGGGTGCTCGACAACGGCGGGTCGTTCACGATGATCGACGAGATGAAAGGCCGGCTCGTGCAGGCCCACGCCGAACGCGTGCGCCGCATCGAGACCGGCGAGCAGAAGGTCGTCGGCGTGAACGCCTTTACCGAGACCGAACGTTCGCCCTTGGCTGCAAGTGCGCAGACCGGTGGCATCGTCACCATCGACGCGGCCGTGCAACACGAGCAGACCGAGGCCTTAGCCGTTTGGCGCACCGCTCGCGATCAGTTCGCGGTCGACGCCGCGCTCGACCGGCTGCGAGCCGTTGCGGCCACCACCGAGAACCTCATGCCCGCAACCGTCGACCTCGCGCGCGCGGGCGGCACCGTGGGCGAATGGGCGGGGGCGTTGCGCGACGTCTTCGGCGAGTACCGGGCCCCGACCGGTGTGAGCGGCGTGAGCGTGCGCCCGGGCGAGGAAATGCAGCTCGTGCGCGCCCGGGTCCAGGCCGCGGCCGACCCGATCCGCATCCTCGTGGGCAAACCGGGACTCGACGGGCATTCGAACGGAGCCGAGCAGATCGCGGTCGCGGCCCGCGACGCCGGTATGGAGGTCGTGTACCAGGGGATTCGCCTCACGCCGGCCGAGATCGCGGCGGCGGCGCGCGACGAAGACGTCGACGTCGTGGGCCTGTCGATCCTGTCGGGATCGCACCTCGACCTCGTGCCCGAGACGTTGCGTCTGCTGCGCGAGGCGGGTGTCGACGCGCCGGTAGTGGTCGGCGGGATCATCCCGGACGCGGACCGCGCGCAGCTGGAGCAGATGGGCGTGGCCCGGGTCTATACGCCCAAGGACTACCGGTTGTCCGGCATCATGGGTGATATCGCCGACCTCGTCTTGGAACGCCGCACCGGCACTTCTCAGGAGGGCCCAGGGGCCAGCCGATGAGAACAGGCATGCGTGACGCCCGAATCGTTCTCGCTGTCGGCGCGGGTATGGCCGCGCTGGCTGCGGGTGTAGTCGGTGTCGCGGCCGATTCGGCCGTGTTGGGCATCGTCGCGGGTGTGGCCGGGATCATCGCGGCCACCGCCGGTGTCGCGATCGGCGCGCGTGCCCGCCAGAGCGAGGACCGCCTCGCGCAGGCCGAGGAAGAGATCGACCGCGTGAAACGCGATCTCGCGTCGGTCAACGCGGTGGTGCACGAAGAAGCCACCCGGCGCGCGGCCGAAGTCGAACTCGGCCCGATCCCCGATTCCCCTCCGCTCGAGAAGGGCGACCACGCGTTCGACGCCGCGACCGGCCTGTACGACGAGAAGTACTTCGCGGTACTGGTCCAGCAACAAGTCGCCGCCGCCCGCCGTTCGTTACGCCCCGTGTCGGTCGTCATCTTCGAGATCGACGGCATGGGCGAGACCGAGAGCGACACACAACTCCAGGCGCTCGGTGTCGTCGGCGACGTCGTGCGCCGGACGTTGCGCGAGAGCGACGCCGCCTGCCGCCTCGGCGACCTGATGGTCGGCGCGATCCTCGAAGACACTCCGGAGGCCGGCGCAGTGTGGGCCGCGGAGCGGGTACGGGGAACGTTGCTGTCGAGCCCCATCGGCGACGCACTCACGCTGTCGGCCGGTGTCGCGTGCTACCCCACGCACGCACTCGGCGCGGCCGAGTTGGTGCAACAGGCCGGCCGAGCTCTCGACGAGGCCCGTTCGCGCGGCCGCGATCGCGTCGAACTCGCCCCCGACGCGATGTAGCGCTTCACACCCAACCGGGTTCGTCGGCTCCGAGCGGGCGCCCCGCCCACCGAACCCGACCGGGAGTACGCGTCAACCTGGCCGCGGGCCCCGGCATCACAACCCCGTCGACCTCGATGAACGTGCCGCGCGCAAGCACATGGGGGTCGGCGAGGAGATCGTGCATGTTGTACACGGGCGCGATCGCGGCCTCGGCCGCCTCGAAGGCGGCGAGCACCTCGGCCGAGGTGCGCACCCCGATCCAGCTCCCGACAATGGCGTCGAGCTCCTCGCGGTGCTGCGAGCGGGTCTCGAACGACGCGAAGCGTTCGTCGGCCTCGACCCCGAGCAGGGTCATCACCCGGTGCGCCACCGTCTCGGCCGAAGTCGAGATCGCGACCCACTTCCCGTCGGAGCACTGATACGTGCCCCGGGGCACGCTGTACGGGATACCCGAACCCAAACGCGGTTGCTCGTAGTCGAGGTGCGCGGCGGCCGACGGCAGCGCGCTCATCATCTGCAGCATCGACTCGAGCAGGTTCACGTCGACGACCTGACCCTCGCCCGTGCGATCGCGATGGCGGATCGCAGCCAGCACCGCGAACGCGCCGACAAGCGCGGCAACTTCGTCGGTGAGCGCGATCGGTGGCAACAGGGGGCCGCCGTCGGGTTCTCCGTTGATTGCGGCAAAGCCGCTCATCGCCTCGGCCATCGTCGCGAACCCCGGCCGCGACGCGTACGGCCCGTCCTGACCGAAGCCCGTGACGCGCAACACGACCAAGCGCGGGTTGCGCGCGTGCAGCACGTCCGGCCCGAGCCCGAGCCGTTCGAGTGTCCCGGGCCGGAAGTTCTCGACCAGCACGTCGGCGTCGTCGGCGAGCCGCAACAACGTTTCGCGTCCGGCGTCGGACTTGAGGTCGAGCACTGCGGCGCGCTTGCCCCGGCCGAGGAGCTTCCACGTGTACGAGTCGCCGCCCTCAGGGGGAAACCAACCCATCCTCCGCACGCCGTCGCCCGCCGGCGCCTCGATCTTCACGACGTCGGCGCCGAAGTCGGCGAGGTGCCGGGCCGCGCCCGGACCCGCGAACACCGTCGCCATGTCGATGACGCGCAGTCCTTCGAGTGCTTGCAGGGTCATCGAACGGTCAGAACGGGTAGCTGAAGCAGCGATCGGCGAGAGCACCGAGGGCGTAGTCGCGGTAGAGGCCCGCGAACATGCTTCGCGTCTTCTCGGTCCACGCGAGGGCCGCAGGGGTCGCGATCCGACGGGTCGCCTGCGTGTACCCGCCTTCGTACACGCGGTACTCGGCCCACGCGCCCGGGTAGTCCTTGACGCACGCGATCTCGACGATCGGCACGTTGCGCGCAGATTCGAAGTGCCGGGCGCGGGTGCGGTGGGTGTGCCCGGCGAAGTACCCCGCGATCACCTCGCGCCGGGCGATGACTCCGGCGAGTGCCTCGCTGTCGTCGGGGTTGACGCCGAAATACGTGTCGCTACGTTCGTGCGAGCCCGGGTCCCAGGGGTGATGGTGGCCGAACACGAGGACGGGTTCGGTCGAGTCCTCGGCCAGCGCGTCGAGCCACGCGATCTGGTCGGCCGGGATCCGGCCCTTGTCGGTTCCCGGTTTCGTCGTGTCGAGCACCGCGAGCTTCACGCCAGGGAGTTCGACGCAGAAGTGCCCGGGCGCGATCGTCTCGGTCACCATCGCGTCGTGGTTCCCGCGGACGTGGTGCATCTTCGGGCCGAGCGTGTCGTACGCGGCACGGAAGCGCGCGTACTCCTCTTCGGTTCCCTCGGCGGTGAGGTCGCCCTTCACGAGGATTGCATCGGGGGCGAGGGCAGCAAGCTCGGCGATCGCGCCCGCGTTCATGACGGACGGGTACGGCGGTTCGCCCGGTTCGCTCGAGAACACGGGTCCGAGTTCCTCGACCGTGCCGAGCTTGCCGCATTCGGTCTCGCCGAAGTGCACGTCGTTCACCGTCGCGATCGTTGCGAGCAGTCGGCCCCTCGGTCGGTCGAGCGTCGTGACGGTCACCGGGAGCAGCTCAGTGGTGTCCGCACCTTCGACTGCAAGTTCGTAGGTGGTTGCCGCGTCGAGCCCAGTGATGCTCGCCGAGTGATACGGCCCCGTGGTCGTGACCTCACGGGCGCCGACACGCGTGACGACCGAAACCGCCTCGTCGGTGCGGAACGTCACGACGACCTCGTCGGGACCGACGGTGAACAACTCGGCGTCGTGGATCACGGGCGCAGGCTACGGCCAGAATGGAGGCCGTGACGATCGAACGCACCGAACCCCCGTTCATTCTCCCCGAGCGCGAGATGCTCGAAGCTTGGCTCGAGTACCACCGGGCCACGCTCCTGTGGAAGTGCGAAGGCCTGAAACCCGACGAGCTGCGCCAGCGGTCGGTGCCGCCTTCGTCGATGTCGCTGCTCGGCCTCGTGCGCCACATGAGCGAAGTCGAGCGCGCGTGGTTCCGCCGGGGATTGGCCGGTGAGGACGCGCCGGGCATCTACTTCAGCGACACGAACCCCGACGGCGACTTCGACGACGTCGACACCGCCGACCTCGAATCGGACTTCGCGTGCTTCCGCGAAGAATGCGAGCGCGCCCGCAAGATCGCAAGCAGCCTGGCGCTGGACGACACGGGGACCAAGCACGGCAAACCGGTTCCGCTGCGGTGGGTCTACGTGCACATGATCGAGGAGTACGCGCGCCACAACGGCCACGCCGACCTGTTGCGCGAGACGATCGACGGAGCAGTCGGCGACTAAGCTAAGCGGGCCGCCTGACCTGCACGGTTGGTGTCACTTCTCCACCCTGTGAGAGAGAAGAAAGCTTTTCCCCCGTGCGACCTTGTCCGTCGTTGCCGGGCGGCGCGTGCGACCGACCCCAAAACGCCACACGCGGCACGAGGGAGACCGGCAACGACGGACCACGTCGTACGCGAGGGAAGCTTCTTCTTCTTTCCTGGGTGGGGTGGTTCACCGTGAAGGGCGGTGGCGCAGTGTCTTGCGGAGCGCGTGATGGGTGTGGGTTCGCCGGAGCAAGGCACTGCGCCACCGTCACCCAGCGAGCAGGCCAGGAGGCCGAGTCGCTATACGCGCGTGCGGCCGCCCATGCGGCCCGAAAGCCGCCACGGTCCGCGCTGCAGTGACGCGCGCTGGGCCGAACGGCGCGAGGCCTCGACCCACATGCTGAGATGGTCAGAGGGGGCGGCCGGGGGCAGTGCCGCGGCGGCCACCTCGGCTTCGACGAGCGCGAGTGCAGCCGTGATCGCCGCAATCTCCTCATCGCTCGGAGCAGGCGAGATCGAACCGATCTTCCAGCTCACAGCGGCGAGTTGCCGTGCTTGCGGGCCGGCAGCTTCTCGCGCTTCGTGCGCAGCATGGCGAACGCGCTTACGAGTGCCCGCCGCGTGTCGCGCGGGTCGATGACGTCGTCGACGTAGCCGCGTTCGGCCGCCTGGTACGGGTTGGCGAACCGCTCGGTGTACTCCTCGACGAGTTCCGCCTGCCGGAGCGCGGAGTCGGGCGCCGCTTCGATCTCGCGCCGGAAGATGATGTTGACCGCGCCGGCGGGCCCCATCACCGCGATCTCGGCCGACGGCCACGCAAACGCGATGTCGGCGCCGATCGACTTGGAGTTCATGACGACGTACGCGCCGCCGTACCCCTTGCGCGTGATGATCTGCACGCGCGGGACCGTGGCCTCGCAGTACGCGTACAACAGCTTGGCGCCGTGGCGGATGATGCCGCCGTACTCCTGGTCGGTACCGGGAAGGAACCCGGGTACGTCGACGAACGTGAGTAGCGGGACGTTGAACGCATCACAGGTGCGCACGAAACGCGCGGCCTTCTCGGACGCGTCGATGTCGAGGCACCCGGCGAGCACCTGCGGCTGGTTCCCGACGATGCCGACGACGTGACCGTCGATGCGGGCGTACCCGCACACGATGTTCATCGCCCAGAGCGGGAACACTTCGAAGAACTCGCCGTCGTCGACGATCTCCGCGATGACCTTCTTCATGTCGTACGGGCGGTTGGGTTCGTCGGGGACGAGCCCGAGCAAACCGTCGCAGGAACGGGCGGCGTCATCGGTCGGCTCGAAGTACGGCGGATCCTCGAGATTGTTCGAGGGGAGGAACGACATCAGGTACCGCACCTGCTCGAGGCACACGCGCTCGTCGGGGAACACGAATGTCGCGACACCCGACTTCGTCGCGTGCGTCATCGCGCCGCCCAGTTCCTCCTGGGTGACTTCTTCACCGGTGACCGTCTTCACGACGTCGGGCCCGGTGATGAACATGTTCGACACGCCCTTCACCATGAAGATGAAGTCGGTCATTGCCGGTGAGTACACGGCGCCGCCGGCGCACGGGCCGAGCACGACGCTGATCTGCGGGATGACGCCGGACGATTTCACGTTGCGGTGGAAGATGCCACCGTACGACGCGAGCGACACGACACCCTCTTGGATGCGAGCGCCGCCGCCGTCGTTGAGTCCGATGAGCGGTGAACCCGTCGACTCGGCGAGGTCCATCACCTTGTGGATCTTCTCGGCGTACACCTCGCCGAGCGCGCCGCCGAAGATCGTAAAGTCCTGCGAGAACACGAACACCTTGCGGCCGTCGATCGCGCCCCAGCCGGTGATGACGCCGTCGGTGAGCGGCCGGTTCTGCTCGATACCGAAGCCGTGCGCCCGGTGCCGGGCGAGCATGTCGAGTTCCACGAACGAACCCGGATCGAGCAGGATCTCGATGCGTTCGCGGGCGGTGAGCTTGCCCCGCTCGTGCTGGCGCTGCACCGCCGCGGCCGATCCGGCGTTGAGCGCGTCTTCCTTCAGCTTCGCGAGCTCGTCGAGACGTTGCTCCATGGAAATGGGAACAGGTGTCGGACCCGCGCCGCTCGTATCTGCCATGCCGCCAAGCGTACCGGGCGCCTCCGACTCCTATCCTCTCCGGCATGGCCGTGCGATTTCTCCAGGAGATCGTCGTCGACTGCCTCGACCCGCCGCGGCTCGTGGAGTTCTGGGCGGCGCTGTTCGGCGCTGAAGCAACCGTTCGCAGCAAGGAGTGGGCCTACGTCGAGTCGCCGGCGACGCGCGTGCGCATCGCGTTCCAGGGCGTACCCGAGAGCAAGTCGGTGAAGAACCGTGTCCACCTCGACATCGAAGTCGCCGACATAGCCGTCGAAACCGCCCGACTCGTCGCGCTCGGCGCGACGCGTCAGGGCGCATCGTGGTCGACGAGCAGGGCTCGTTCCAGGTCATGCTCGACCCGGAAGGCAACGAGTTCTGCCTCGTCGGGTGACGGGCTACCCGACCTCAGTCGTCGTTCTGCAGCGTGACGAGCGCGCTGCGGTCCGTCACACTCGCGTTGTCGAGCGACGTGATGTTGACCCGGAGGGTCTCGTTCTGCTCGACCGAGCGGTCGCCCTTGATCCTGATGGGAATGAGCGCTTGCGTCGATCCGGCCGGTATCACAACTTGGCCGTTGTCGTTCACGAAGTCGCCGCCACCCTGCGCCGTGCGCGATTCAGTAGCCCAGCCGAAGGTGATGTTGTGCTCGCTCGGGCTGCTCAGGTTCACCGCGACGAGTGCTGTATGAAGCCCAGTGCCTTCGGCCTCGGTGAGGTCTGTCATCGTCACGCTCGGCGAGTAGAACGGATGCACCGGGTGCGAGTAGTACGGCAGGAACGCCTGGCTGCACACCGACGCGCTCGCGTTGCCTCGATCGATGGCGTAGAGGCACATCGTTGTCCACTCGTCGTGAAAGCCGGTGAACTCCCATGCCATGTCGCCGTAGAAGGTCGACTTCCCGAAGACTTGGCGGTTGGTGTACCCCCCGGCAATGGCGCTGTAGTAGTAGACGATGTAGTAGTCCGCACCCGTGTTGGTCCACCGAAGGCTCACCCGACCGTCGCCGTTCGTCGTTGCGACGACGTTGTCGGGGACGCGAACAGTCGGAGCGGCATCAGCCTGCGCACTCGTCATGCCGAGGCCCGATATGGCGGTCAGGACAACTGCGGCCGCGAGGGCCCGCCCGAACGTACGCATGTTGCAAGATCCTTCGAGGTCTGCGCCCGCCCGGCGCCGGACCCCACAATACGGGACGAGCCGTGTTGTTCAAGTGACTCATGGGAAGACGTGACCGACGTCTCGGATCCCGGCCCGGCGCGTGGGTGTCAGTCGTCGTTGAGCAGCGTGACGACGGCCGTGCCGTCGGCGACGGGTGCGCCCGTGGCGTTCACGATGACCATGGAGAACGTCTCGTTGGGCTCGGCCCGGCGGTCGCCCTTGATCCGGATCGGGAGCACCGCTTCGGTCTGCCCGCGCGGGATCGTTACCGTGCCCCGCTTGAACACGTAGTCGCCGCCGGCGGTCGCGGTCCCCTTCTCCGGCAGGTATTCGATGACGACATCGGTCGCCGCCGGTGAACCGAGCGTGACCCGCACGTTCGCGACCCGGGGCGCGTTCCCTTCAGCTTCGCTCAGGTCGCCGAGCCGGATCTCGGTCGGTGGCGGGGTGACGACCGCGGGCAGGACGACCTCCGCCGAGTACGCCGAGCTGCGGGAGTCCGACTCGGCTCGGATCTTGAACCGGTGCGTGCCTGTCGTCAGCCCCGTCACGTTCACGCTCGTTGCGGTCCCAGCGACCCGCACCGTGCGAGTGCCGTCAATCAGCAGTTGGTAGGCAGTGACGGGCCGGCCGTTGGGTGCCGACGGGTTCCACGACGCAGTCGCCGTCGTGTTGCCGGTGCGCGTCAGCACCAGGTTCGCGGGCACGGCCGGCGCACCCCACGGCGTGAACTGCACGACGTGCGGATCGCTGCTGCCCGCGTCGTTCACCGCCACGAAGCTCGCGGTGTAGGTGGCGCCGTTGGTCAAGCCCGCGACCTCGTGGTACACGTCGTCGGCGGCGAGTTCGTACACACGTCCACCCGGTTGGATCGTCAACTCGTAGCCGGTGAGCGCACCGCCGGTGTCGGCCGGCGGGTCCCACTCAAACGACGCATTGCGATCGCTCGCGTACGGGTACAGCGTCGGACGCGACGGGCGCACGAGCGACGTATATCCGGCGACAAACGCATCTGATCCACCACCGACGCCTGCGCTGCCCAACGATCCCTTCGTCACACCCGACGCGTACACCCGACCGGCCGAAACGACGTCCTGCACGGCGTCGTCTGCCGGGGTGCGGATCCCGTCGTCCCAGACCGTGTTTCCGTTTCCGTCGAGTTCGAGGACGAAGCCGTCGGTGCCACCGAGCGGCGATTCGTCGCCGGCATCACCGCCAACGTCGCTTCCCCCGACGATCACGTGGTCAGACCCTCGGGTCGCCAGCGCATAGATGACGGTGCTGTGTCCCCAGCTGCCCTCACCGACAACTGCGCCCTCGGCATTGAGTTCGTACAGCACGCCCGCGGTTCCGCCTGCGTAGACGCGGGCGTTCCCGTCTCCGGCGATAGCGAAGAGGAAGCCGCTCGCGGCAACGCGCGTGTTCCACTGCACCGCTCCGTCGCTCGCAACCTGCGAGACGAAGGAACCGCTTGGGCCGCTCCATGCGGTCACGACTCCACCGCCCGCGCCGGGTGCGAGACCCGCAATCGGAAAGGCAGTTCCCGGTGTACGCAGCACGGTCGTCCATCGGGGCGTCTGCCCGTCGACCCCGATGACGATCGCGTCGTCACCGTCGGTCGCGACACCGTCGAACGTGCCGCGTCCGACGCCCGACGCGAAGATTCCGTCGGGGCCGACCAGCACGCCGGTCACGATCATCGGGCTGGTAGTCGAGAGGTCGATCGTCCGCACGACATCGAGGTCGTCGTCGAATAGGACCAGCTCGTTCCGCCAGCCGCCGCCGGCCGCCGCGGGAATCACGGCGCTCACCGCGGCCCATACGTAACCGCGGTAGTCCTCCGAAGCGAGCTGCCACACATGTTGCTCCGCGGCCGCCTGGCAATACACGCAGTAGGTTCCCGAGACAATCTCGGTGCCGGTCGCCGGGTCGACGCGCCGCAGCGAAATTCCCGAACCGTCACCGAGTTCACTCGCGACCACGACCGTGCCGTCGCCCGCAACCGTCGACACGGCAGTCGCTTCGGCCGTGTTGCTGATGTACTGCCGCAGGAACTGGGGCTCCAGCGCCCCGGCGGGTGTCCCGATCGAGACCCCAATCAATCCCGCAACAAGAAAAACGACAATCGTGCGCATCCGTGCTCCCCAGTTCCGCCCTCTGTCCGGTTTGGAGCCTAAGGAACGATGTGACCGATTTCTAGGTGGTTATTCCTGGACGAGCTCGATCAGCGTGCCGAAGGCCGTCTTCGGGTGGACGAAGGCCACGGTCGTGCCCCGGCTGCCGGGTCGGGGCTGCTCGTCGATGACCCGGTGGCCTTGCTCCTTCACCGCGGCGAGCGCGGCGGCCACGTCGTCGACCCGGTAGCCGACGTGGTGGATGCCCTCGCCCTTGTTCGCGAGGTACTTCGCCACCGGTGAGTCGGCGCGGATCGGCGTCAACAATTGGATGTACGAGTCGGCGACCTTCAACAGTGCCTCTTCGACACCGTCCTTCTCGATCGTCTCCCGGTGCTCGACCTCACACCCGAACGTCTCTTGGTAATACGCGATCGCGCCTTCGAGGTCGTTCACCGCGATAGCAACGTGGTCAATCTCCGTGAGCAACATCGCGTCTCCGATCAGGCGTGGCGGCGGAAGAGGGCGATCTGGTCGATGTGCTTCGCGCGGAGCTCGTCGTCGGTGACGCCGAGGCCTTCTTCGGGGGCGAGGCACAGCACGCCGACCTTGCCCTCGGCCATGTTCCGGTGGACCTGGAACGCGGCTTCGCCGGTCTCGGTGAGCGGGTACGTCTTCGACAATGTCGGGTGGATGCGCGCTTCCGAAATGAGGCGGTTGGCTTCCGACGCCTCGCGGTAGTTGGCGAAGTGGCAGCCCTTCAGCGTCTTGAGGTTCATCCAGAGGTAGCGGTTGTCGTACACGATGGAAACCCTGCTGGTGGCGCGTTCGGTGGCGCCGCGGGTGTTGCCGGAACTGGCCAAGTTGTACTTGGCAGAACAAGTCGAGCTGCGCGCCGATCCGGAAGCGTTTGCGCTATTGACCGGCTATCCGCATCTGGTGGCGGCCACCGAAGAGGATTGGCAGACCGAATACCTGGCGCCGATCCTGTCGGTCAAGGTGGTGGCGGGGATCGATGAAGCGATCGACCACATCAACACTTACTCGTCGAGGCACACGGACGCCATCATCACCGAAGACTACAGCGACGCGCTGCGCTTTTTGCGCGAGGTCGATTCGGCCTCGGTGATGGTGAATGCATCGACCCGTTTTGCCGACGGTTTCGAATACGGGCTGGGCGCCGAAATCGGCATCTCGAACGACAAGCTGCACGCGCGCGGGCCGGTCGGGCTGGAAGGCCTGACATCGCTGAAGTATGTCGTATTCGGCCACGGCGAAGTACGCAGCTGATTTTCACATCGGACGGCGACGCCGTGCCGTCCATCGCACCATTTCAACCCACCGGGAATTCCATGCTCTGGATTAAAGCGCTCCATATTGTTTTCGTCACCTCCTGGTTCGCCGGGCTGTTTTATCTGCCGCGCATTTTCGTCAATCTGGCGCAGGAAAGCGAAACGGTGGCCACCGAACGCTTGCTGCTGATGGCGCGCAAGCTGTACCGTTTTATGACGATCCTGGCGCTGCCGGCGATCGTGTTCGGCCTGGTGCTGTTGTGGATGTTGTACGCTCCGGGTTATGGCGGCATGAAGCTGCCGGGCTGGATGCATGCCAAACTGACGTTCGTGGTGCTGGTGCTTGGCTACCACCAGGCCTGCGGCTCGATCCTGAAGAAGTTCGAGAAAGGCGTCAACAAGCGCAGCCACGTCTGGTTCCGCTGGTTCAATGAGGTGCCTGTCATCCTGCTGTTGGTGATCGTGGTGCTGGTTGTCGTCAAGCCGTTTTGATTGGAGCAACATGAGCAAGATTTGTCAGTATTTCTTCGTCCCGCAGTCGCCGTGGAGTTATCTCGGTCATGCGCGTTTCGTGGCGATGGCCAAACGGCACGGCGTGCAAATCGAGGTGCGCCCGTTTGACCTTGGAAAAGTGTTTAGCGTCTCCGGCGGTTTGCCGCTGACGAAACGGGCGCCGCAGCGGCAAGCTTACCGCTTGCTGGAACTGGCGCGCTGGTCCGAGTTTTTGCAGGTGCCGCTCAATCCGCAGCCGAAATTTTTTCCGGTATCGGGCGATGCCGCTGCCAAGCTGATTATCGCCACCCGCCTGGCGCTGGGCGTCGAGGTGGCGCTCGATCTGGCGCAGGCGATCATGCGCGGGTTGTGGGCTGAAGAAAAGAACATCGGCGACATGGAGACCCTGGTCCAGATCGCCAACAGCTGCGAGCTCGACGCTCGCATGCTGCTCAAATCGTCCGAGACGGCCAGCGTGCAGGCCGAGTACGACCGCAACACCGAGGATGCGACTGCCGCCAGTGTGTTCGGCGCGCCCTGGTATATCGTCGATGGCGAAGGGTTTTGGGGACAGGACCGGCTCGATTTCCTCGA
>JANNHK010000438.1:0-25198 GCA_031404355.1 Actinomycetes bacterium | reverse complement strand
CACCGAACGATCCGTGACCACGTAGCGGGTCAGGATGTTCCGAAGCACGCGTTCTCGAACGACAGTTCCAGTCAGCGTCCTGTGGCGTCGGATCTCGCATGACACCCCGAAGCGCTTTCAGCTGATCCTTGGGCCCCGCCGGGTCGGCAAGACGACCGTGATGTACCAGACCGTTCGCCGCCTGATCGACGGAGGGATCGACCCCGCTCGATTGTGGTGGTTGCGACTCGACCATCCGCTGCTGCTCCGGGAGGACCTCGGCGAACTTGTCCGGACGATTCTCGCGACGAGCGGCGGGACAACTGCGAGTCCGACGTTTCTGCTCCTGGACGAACTCGTCTACGCGCGCGAATGGGACCTCTGGCTCAAGACGTTCTACGACGAACGATGGCCAGTTCGCATTGTGGCGACATCGAGCGCAACGGCGGCGCTGCGCGGTCGAAGACTCGAGAGCGGCGTCGGCCGCTGGGATGAGCAGTTTCTTTCTCCGTACCTCTTCACCGAGCTGTTGAGCCTGATGAAGATCGACATCGACGTCGACGTGCGCGACACGCTGGCCGACACTGTGGCGAACTTGCCGCAACGCCTCCCGAACGCCGAGGCGATCGAGCAACTTCGCGAGCTGTTCCTCTTGATCGGAGGGTTTCCCGAGTTGCTTCTCGGCGCGCGCTCCGACACCACCGCGGACGCTCGCGAGCGACTGCTCCAGTCGCAGCAGGTCCTGCGCAACGATGCCGTCGAACGCGCGATCTACAAGGACATTCCGCAGTCGTTCGGCGTCGACAACCCGATGATGCTCGAGCGTCTGTTGTACGTTCTCGCGGGCCAGATCACGGGCCTGCTCTCCCCGACCAACCTGTGTCAAGAACTCGATGGGCTGTCGCAGCCCACGTTCGACAAGTACCTCTCGTACCTGGAGCAGGCCTTCTTGGTCTTCACGCTTCCCAACTACTCGGGGCGCGAGGCCTCAGTTCAAAAGCGCGGGCGGAAGCTGTACTTCGTCGACGGCGCCATTCGAACGGCAGCATTGCAGCGCGGCCTCGATCCGCTCGGCAATCCGGAAGAACTCGGCGTATTGCTGGAGAACCTCGTCGCGTCGACGCTGCGTTCCGTTGGGATCCACAGCGGGATACGGGTCTTTCATTGGCGCGACGGCAAGGACGAAGTCGACCTGGTATTCGATCAGCCCGACGGCCCGATGGCGTTCGAGATCGGGTCGGGCGCAGATCATCGTCGGTCCGGAATGCGCGCGCTCGTCGCTCGCCACGAGCGTTTCCGGAACCGGTGCTACATCGTTTCGCCTCGGGCTCCGCTGGTGGCGCCCGAGGAGGCATCCGACGGCGTGGGGATGATCCCGCTCGACGTGTTTCTCATCGCTTGCGGTCGGCAGGCAGAGCGGGCGCTCGAGCGTCGCTTGACTGCATGAGTTGATGCCGGCGCGAGCCGGCGCCCGGCGCGCGTGGTCCAGCTGCGCGTTGGCCAACGTTCACGACGCGTTCAAGTCCAGGCAAGGTGGCCCTCATACGCTCGTCGCGTGCTGGGACGACCTGACGCGCGGGAACCGGATTCCCTTCCGTGCGAGCTGCGAAGCAGCTCGACCGCCGCCGAGCTCACGCGGTTGGGCTGAGCGGTGGCAGTAGCGACGACGACGGTCCCGATCAGCACTCCCCGCGAGCCGGACGTGCCCCGTTCGGTCCGGAGCCGCCGGGACCGGGGCGACACCGTCTTCCACTGGGGAACGCTCTCGACGGGGCTGCTCGTGCTGGGGGTGATGCTCGGCGTCGGCCTGTTCTTGGGCATCAAGGCCTTCGAAGCCCTGAAGGTCGCGGGCTTCGGCTTCCTCACCACCGCCGAGTGGGAAACCTTTTCCGGCAATTTCGGCATCGCGTCGGTGATGACCGGCACCGTGATGATCGCCCTCGTGGCGGTAGCGGTCGCCATGCCGATCTCGATCGGCGCCTCGCTGTTCATCGTCGAGGTCGCACCGCCGAGGCTCCGATCGTGGCTGATCGCGATGGTCGACCTGATGGCGGCGGTGCCGAGCGTGGTCTACGGCGTGTGGGGCGCGTACTTCTTCACGAACGGCGTCGACGATGTGGCCCGCTGGATCTCGCGCTGGTTCGGATGGATCCCGATCTTTCGTGTCGACGGCTTCGACCACGGCGACCCGTTGGCGACGGCGAGTGTCTTCACGGGGTCGATGTTCATCGCCGGTCTCGTCGTCGCCATGATGGTGATCCCGATCCAGGCCTCGATCATGCGCGAGGTGTTCTCGCAGGTGCCGCCGGGCGAGCGCGAGGGCGCGTTCGCGCTCGGCGCGACGCGCTGGGGGATGATCCGCACCGTTGCGATCCCGTTCGGCCGAGGCGGGATCATCGGCGGAACCATGCTCGGGCTGGGCCGGGCCCTCGGCGAGACGATCGCAGTCCTGCTCATACTCTCGATTCGGTTCGACATCAACTTCCACGTGCTCGAGGCCGGCGGGAACTCCGTCGCGGCGCACATCGCGAACCGCTTCGGCGAAGCCTCGGGCTTCGAGCTGTCTGCACTGATGGCCGCCGGACTGGTGCTGTTCCTCGTCACCCTGGTCGTGAACTTCGCCGCGTCCGCGGTCGTCGCCCGGTCACGCTCGGGAGCCGAGAGCGAAGCATGAGCACGACCGTGCACGACGTCGACGCACCCACCTCAACGACCCCCGCTGCGACGACGGTGCCGCGCATCGTCGCCACACCGGTGCCGCCCAACCACTTGCGAACGCTCGGCGGTGTCACCCGCAGCGACGTGCTCGACGTCGCGGGCGCCGCGCTCTGCTCCATCGCGACCGGATTCCTCCTCTTCGGGCGGCTCACACCACTTGCGGGTCCGGTCGGCCAAGTCTTCGCCACGTATGTGCTCTTCGTCGTCGCCTACGCCTTCCTCGTATCGCTCCACGAGAATCGGCCCGGAGTCGTGAACAAGGTGATGACCGTCCTGCTCGGCACCGCCGCGCTCGCCGCGCTCACCGCGCTCGTGTCGGTCATCGCGTACACGTTCTTCAAGGGTTTTCGCGCGCTCAGACATGCGAACTTCTACCTCGAGGACATGAGCGAGACCGGTCCGCTTGATCCGCTGACGCAGGGCGGGATCAGCCACGCCATCGTCGGCACGTTGGTGATCATCGGGCTGGCGAGCCTCTTCACCGTGCCGCTCGGTCTCGTGTGCGCGGTGTTCATCAACGAGACCCGCAGCCGCCTGGCCGGGACGGTGCGGACCGTCGTCGACGCCATGACCGCGCTGCCGTCGATCGTCGCCGGGCTGTTCATCTTCGCGCTGTTCATCCTCATACTCGGCTTTCCCCGGGCGGGCTTGGCGGCTGCGATCGCGGTGAGCGTGATGATGCTGCCGATCATCATCCGCGCCGCCGACGTGGTGCTGCGCATCGTGCCCGGCAACCTCCGCGAGGCGTCGGCCGCCCTCGGCGCGCCTCTGTGGCGCACCGTGTGGCACGTCGTGCTCCCGACCGCACGATCCGGCCTGGCCACGGCCGTCATCCTCGGCATCGCCCGCGGCGTGGGTGAGACCGCGCCGGTGCTGCTCGTGTCGGGGTCGACCGCGGCGTTCAACGCCAACCCGAACGAGAACCCGATGATGTCGTTGCCGCTCGCGACGTACGAGTTCGTGCGCGCGCCGCAAGAAGAGCTGCGGATCCGCGGGTTCGCCACCGCCGCGGTCCTCATGATGCTCGTGCTCGTGCTCTTCGTACTGGCCCGCGTCGTGGGGGGACGAGGTGCCGGGCAGCTCACCCGGCGCCAGGCCCGCCGCCGAGTCGCGCAGTCTCGGCGCGACCTGGTTCGGATCGAGACCCGTGCCCAGGAGGTACCGGCATGACCGGCCGCTCGACCCGGCGGTTCCGCGGTGTGTTCGCAGCCGTGCTCGTGCTCGCATCGGCCGCCGCGGTCGCTTTGTCGCCACCCAGTTCGGCGCAGGAGAGCTACCAGCGCATCTCCGGTGAAGGCTCGTCGTGGGCGGGTCCCGCCATCGACGACATGCGCCGCAACGTGAAGCAGTTCGGCATCACCGTCGACTACAGCGCGACCGGTTCGAGTGCCGGGCGGACCAACTTCCTCAACGGGATCGTCGACTTCGCCGCGTCTGACATCCCGTTCCAGCGCAGCCCCGAAGACGGGTCGCGGCCGGAGACGCCGGAGATCGGCAGCTACGCGTATATCCCGGTGACCGCCGGCGGTACGGCCTTCATGTACAACCTCAAGGTCGGCGGCCGGCGGGTGACGAACCTGCGGCTCTCGGGCGAGAACGTCGCCAAGATCTTCACGGGTGTCATCACCCAGTGGAACGACCCGGCCCTCGCCGCCGACAACCCCGGCCTCGACCTCCCGGCTCGCCAGATCGTGCCCGTCGTCCGCTCGGACGGCTCGGGTTCCACCGCCCAGTTCACCGGGTGGCTGGTCAGCCGCCACCAGGGAATTTGGAACGACTACTGCGGGCGGGCCGGCCGCTCCGCGTGCGGCGAGACGTCGTTCTACCCGGTCATCTCGGGGATGATCGCGAAGAACGGCGACTTCGGCGTCGCCGGCCAGGTCGCCCAAAGCTCGTCCGAGGGTTCCATCGGCTACGTCAACTACTCGTACGCGCTCAACAACGGCTTCCCCGTGGCCCGCGTACTCAACGCCGCGGGCTACTACACCGAGCCCACGCCGGAAAACGTGGCAGTGTCGCTGCTCCAGGCCAAGATCAACACCGACAAGAACAACCCCGCGGTGTACCTCACCCAAGACCTGAGCGGCGTGTACGCCGACGCGGACCCCCGCAACTACCAGCTCTCGTCGTACTCGTACTTCATCCTGCCGACGACGGTGCAGGGCCAGTTCACGGCGGAGAAGGGACGGACCCTCGGCGCGTACACGTACTACGCGATGTGTCAGGCGCAGGAGCGGTCGGCGTCGCTCGGGTACTCGCCGATCCCCATCAACCTGGTGCAGGCCGCGCTCGAGCAGATCCGGCTCATCCCGGGGGTCGAGGTCCAGAACATCGACATCGCGAAGTGCAACAACCCGACGTTCTCGACCGACGGGACGAACACGCTGGCGGCGAACGCCCCCATGCCGTATCTCTGCGACGCCCAAGGTCCGTTCCAGTGCCCGTTCGGCTCCGCCGGAGCTACCGAAGAGACCCCGGTCAAGCCTGCAGCTATTGGGATCCTGGTGCGCTTCGGCGAGCCCGTTCCCGCAACCAGTGGTGCCGCCGGCGGCTCGGCCGCCGGCACGCCGGCCGCGGCCGGCACGAGTGGCGACGGTGGTGAAGCTGGCGCGGGCGCGGGCGGGAGTGGCGGCTCCGCTGCGGCCGGGCCGGGCGCCGCGGGCAGCGGCTCCGACTCGGTGGACGAGGTGGCAACCGGTGCAGTCGGCGCGGCCGACACGGGCGGCGGCGACGTCGCGTGTGACCCCGAGACCGGCGAGTGCAGCGCGAGTGCGGCCGGCGCCGACACCTCGGTACTGCAGGCGACGCCCACGGTGCTGGCGACCGCATCGGGATGGGGGTCGACCCAGACGCTGATCGTGATCGTCGCGTTCATGGTCCTCGCGTTGATCCTGGTGCCGGCCTTGTTGTGGCGCCGGCTCGCCCGGCCCGAGGCGCGAACATGACCCGGACGCGGCGCAGATCCCGCTTCGCGCTGGGAGCCGTGGTTGCGCTGGCCGTGCTGGCCGCCGCGGTCGTGCGACCCGCCCAGCCCGCGGTCGGTGCGGCCCCGCCGCAGCCGGGCGATGCCGGTATCGACGTCTCGTTGCCGCTCACCGAGTCGGCCGCCACGGTGTCGGCCCGCGGGCCGTTCGCGGGCATGGAGGTGACCGTCAACCAGACGCGCGACCTCACCAACCAGGCGGTCTCGATCACCTGGCGCGGGGCGCGCCCGACCGTGTCCCAGGGCACGAAGCTCTTCGCGGCCGACTTCGTCCAGATCATGCAGTGCTGGGGCGAGCCCGACGCGGCCGTACCCGAGAACCCCGGCCCGCCGCCCGAGCAGTGTGTGTGGGGGGCGTTGAACCCCACCGCGTCGAGCGAACTGCCCGGCTTCGCGAGCACCATGGTCACCAGCCGCGCCTTCACCCACGAGAGCTTCGACGACTTCGACCCGAACCTCGGCACCCGCGACGAGTCGGGTGAGATCTTCCGCGACTTCGCGGCCGTCGACGGCACCGTCGTCACCGACCACGTCGACCACACGGCGACGGGCCCGTTCGACCAGTACTGGCAGAACCCCTACTTCAACAGCATCACGTCGAACGAGCAGCCCGGCATCCGCACCCTCGACGACGGCAAGGGCCAGGCGCTGATGACCCCTCGACACCGGCCTCGAGTCGAGAGGTCTGGGTTGCGGCCAGCGGGTGCAGCCCAACCCCGGCGGCGCTCCGACGGTGCCGCGGTGCTGGCTCGTGATCGTCCCTCGGGGCACCGCCGAGGTGGAGAACGCGGGGACCCCCTTCGGAGCGGGGGTCGGGGTCGCGACCTCGCCGCTGCGTCCGGCGTCGTGGCAGCACCGTATCGCCGTCGAGCTCGCATTCACGCCGGTCGACTCGCCCTGCGACATCGCCTCCGACCAGCGTCAGATCAACGGGACCGAGCTGCTCGTCGGCGCCGTCAGCTCGTGGCAGCCGGTGCTGTGCACCAAGCCGGGGCTGCTGCCGTACGCATACGGCGTCGTCAGCGATGCCCTCGCCCGCCAACAGATCCGCGCCGACGTTGAGGGCGCGCCCGGAATGGTCGCGGTGAACCGGCCATTGCCCGAGGAGGCGTCGACGCCCGACGACCCGATCCTGTACGCGCCGCTGTCGGCGTCGGCGATCGCCGTCGGCTTCAACGTGGAGCGCGTCCCGTCGCTGGCCACGACCGACGGGCGGTTGCAGGGCGTCCGGTACTCCGACATCAACCTGACCCCGCGCCTCGTCGCCAAAATGTTGACCCAGTCGTACCGCAGCCAGGTCGAGATCGGGGGCTCGCGTCCCTACGCATGGGATGACGCCAACTCCATCCACATGCTCAGCGACCCCGACTTCTTGCGGTTCAACCCGGAGTTCGCGCTCTGGCAGTCGGGCTCGGGCAAGCATGCCGGCGGGCTCATCCTGCCGATCGGGTCGTCGGATCTGGCCCGCCAGGTGTGGGACTGGATTCTCGCCGATCCCGAGGCGGCGGCGTGGCTGGCAGGCGCGCCCGACGAGTGGGGCATGGTCGTGAACCCGCTGTACGGCACGACCGCCGAATCGAACTCCACCGGCATCGCTTTCGCCGCACCGCCACCCGATTCGTTCCCCAAGAGCGACCCCTACTGTTTCCAGGCGGCCGCGCTGGCCTCGGGTGTCGTGCCTCCGCCACTGTGCTCGCTCGACTGGATGCCGTACGGCGCGACCTTCGCCGAAGCCGCACACATCACGACGACGGCCAACGACCGCTCCAAGACCTCGCTCAACCAGTTCGCGGGGACGGTTGACGACGTGTGGAAGCGCTCGTCGGCGCAGAGCCTCGGGCGGCGCACGATCTTCGGCCTCACCGACCTGCCGTCGGTGGCCAAGTCAGGGCTCCAATCCGCGCGGCTGAGCCAAGCGGGCGACAACGGCGCCGACCGCCGCTTCATCGCGCCCGACGCCGCCGGGCTCGGCCTCGCCGTGGAGTCGATGAAGGCCGACGGCGGGATGCTTCGGCTCGACCCCGCCGCCGGCGACCCCGGTGCCTACCCGCTCACCACCCTCACCTACGCGGCCGTGCGGCCCTTCGCCCTCGAAGACGACGAGCGCGAGCACTACGCGGCGTTCCTCGACCACGCGGCCGGTCCCGGCCAGACCCCCGGGCAGAAACTCGGGCAACTGCCGCCCGGGTACCTCCCGTTGCCCGAGTCGCTGGCACAGGTCACGGCCGCCGTCGCCGCCGACGTCCGCACGCTCCAACCGCCCGCGCCGGCGCCGGCCGACCCCGCCCCGGCACCGACGACCACCCCGGTCGCAAGCACCGCGCCACCGCCGTCGACGAGCGCCACGTCGGCCGCCTCCGGGTTTCCGCCGTCGGCGATCAACCCGTCACGGAGGCAGAGCGGCCCCGCCGCAACCTCGGACACGACGCCCGAGGTCGTTGCGGTCGCGGCCGCGCCGCGGCCCACCGAGTCGATCAGCCAGCTGACGCCCGTGCTCGCGGTCGGCGTCGGCCGCTACGCGGTCGCGGTCGCCGCGGTGATCGCGCTCCTCGCCGCGCTCGCCGCGCTCGAGGTCACCAAGCGGCCACGCCGCCGGTTCGGTGCCCCGGTCGCGTCTGCCACCAATGGCGCGCCGCCAATCGGTGTCGTGTCCGTACACGATGTCGCGCCGTCCAATGCCGCCGGAGCGCAACCGTGAGACGATCGAAGGAAGGTACATGGCTCCCTCGCTGCGCCGTCCGTGGCTCCGCTGCGTCCGCACTCCCCACGTTGCGCAACGTGCTGATCGTCGCGCTCGCGGCGGCGTCGGCGATCGGTCTCGTCGCGCCGCCCGCGGCCGGTCAGGACGGTTCCGATCCGGCGGCCGAGCCCGACCAGACCTCCGACGCGCCGCCCGACCCGCCCGACCCCGACACCGTCGAGCGCCTCGAAATGCTGTTGGTCGACGAACGCGGCCAGGCCCTCGACGGCGGGGGCAGCGCGACCCCGTTCGGCATCGTGCTCGAAGGCGAGGACGAGTGCCCGGGCGACTCGGTCCACGACCAGTTCCGGATCGACAGCTACATGGTGCCGGTCGCCGTCGATCCCACGCAGCTGATGTTCACCGCGCTCGGGCCGACGCCGCCGAGCTTTCGCGACTACGCCGGATTCCAGATGCCCGTCTACAAGCTCGACGATGATCCCTACGCCGCGCAGCTGACCTCGCAACCGGCCGAGGCCGGCGGCCCCGGGCCGATCCCCGAGCTCCCGCGGTTCGGCTGGGGCGTCTACGTGCCAACCACCGGCATCGAGGACTACGCGGGCGGGCTCCCCTCGGGTGAGTACCGGATCGGCGTGGCGTGCACGTACGCGACCCGCGTCACCAACCTCTGGGAGACGACCATCGAGATCACGCCGGACGCGACCGACGAGCCGGTCGGCATCGCCTGGACGGTGACCGGGTCCCAGCCGAGCGGGCTGGCGTCGTCGTCGTCGGGGTCGGGGTCCGACACGAACTGGCTCGTGTACGGGCTGATCGCGTTCGCCGCGGTAATGGCCGCCGTCGCGCTCGTGCTGTACCGCTCTTCCCGGCGATCGAGCGGCGGCGCCGTGTCACACGAGGGGTCCCCGGCGTGAAGCGGGCGGTCGTTGTGCGTGCGGCGGTGGTCGGTGGCGTTGTCACGACGTTGCTCGCCGTCTTCGCAGGCGCGTCCTTTGCAGCCGACGGACGGCAAGGCGAGCCGGCGCTCGTACCCGCGTCGGTGGAAGCGCCGACCCAAGCCTTTTCGTTCCAGGCGCCGGTCGACGCGCGTTGCGAAGAGGACGGCGTCGGGCGCACCGGCGCCGACAACTGGCGTTGGCACGGGTTCATCGTCGAAGCCGGCCGTGACCTGTCGACGCTGCGCTTCGGCCCGCTCGGGCCCGGTGACGACTTCGACGCGACCGACGGCACGATCACGGCCGCGCTGTTGACGGCGGGGGGCGAAGGCGTGTGGCAGAGGATCCCGGGCCTCGAGCCCGAGGGCCACATCAACCCCGACGAACTCACCGGATTCGTGCTCGACCCGACCGTGTACACGCTCCGAGACGGCGACTACCAGATCGGGTTCGCGTGTACCGACGGCGCGCTCGCCACCCGCCAGTGGTGGGCGACCACGGTCACGATCTCGACCTCGGCGGCGCCGTTCATGACCACGCCGTCCGCCGCGGGCGCGTCGTCGGCGCCGGCCGCCACGGACGGAGCTCCGCCAGTAGCGGCGGGCGCGGGCTCGACGACCACCACTGCCGCAACCCTCGCGGCCGCGACGGCCGACGGTGCCGCGGCCCCCGGGCAAGGAAGCGGCGCAGCCGCGGCGGCCGGCGCGGTCGAGCCCCCCGCAGCCACATCCGATGCCTCGACCGGCGCCAACTCCGGCGTCTCGTCGTCGCCCCTCGCGGCGCTGAGCGCCGCCGCCGGCGGGTTGCCGGTTGTTTGGTGGGCGCTGCTCGCCGTCGTCTTCGCCCGCGCCGCGTACCTCCTCGCCCGTCGCGTCCGCACCCGACCGCTCTCCGCGCCATGACTACGGCGCGCCATCCCCGAAGGAACACCACCATGCAGGCCATCCGCACGCGTCTCGCGATCACCGTCGCCCTGGTCGCGGTGCTCCTCGTGGCGCTCGTCGCCGCGCCACCGGCCCACGCGGCCAACGGTCGCCAGGAACCCGACCCGGCGCTCGTGCCGAGTGAAGTCGCGACGGCGTCGACCGCCTTCTCGTTCGGCGTCGGTGATGGCGCGTTCTGCGACGGCACCGGCGCGCAGGGTTGGCGGGTCAGCACCTTCGTGGTCGAAGCCGGCGTGAACCTGGCCGACCTCGACTTCGTGGTCGCCGGCCTCCCGCCCGGGTACATCGGTGCCGACTTCGACTCGTCCGGCGACGGGACGGTCGCGGCTCCCTTGTTCAAGGGCATCGAGGCGACTGTCAACCTCATCCCCGCGACGACGCCCCTCGGCCAGATCGACCCCAGCGCCCTGGCCGGCTTCACCTTCGACCCGAGCTTCTGGAACCTCGCCGACGGCGACTACGAGATCGGTTTCGCGTGCACCGGCCCGACGAACGAGATCCGCCAGTGGTGGAGCATCACGGTGACCGTCGACGCGTCGGGTTCACCGTTCATGGTCACCGCGACGACGCCCTCGACGACGACGACAACGCAGGCCCAGACGACGACGACGCTCGGCCAGACCACGACGACGCCCTCGACGACGACGACAACGCAGGCCCAGACGACCACCACGACACTCGCTCCGGCGACCACGACGACGGCGGCTCCGGCGACCACGACGGGCTCGTCGACGACGACCACGACCGGCTTTGCGACGGGCTCGTCTGGTTCGGGCTCGTCTGGTTCGGGCTCGTCTGCGTCGGGCTCGTCGACCGGGACGTCTGACACCGGGAGCGGCGGTTCGTCGTTGCCGACCACGGGTGCCGGGCTCGGCCTTGCGGCATTGGGTCTCGTGCTGCTCTACGTCGGCCGGGTGCTGTACCTGCTGGGTCGGCCGCGCGGGTCGGTGACGCAGTCGTGACCGCGACGACCCTGGCCCCGGCCGCCCCGGCCCCAGCCGCGGACGCTCCGGCACGCGCCCCGGCCCCCGCCGCGCCGGCGGCGGGCGGCCGGGAACGACCGCCGCCGCTGAACCCTCGGCCGTACTTCTTGCGCACGGTCTTCGTGGTCGTGTTCGTCCTTGCGGCGGGCATGGTCGTGCATCTCACGGTGGTGAGTTCGCTCCAACAGCGGTCGGCGCAGCAACAGCTCCTCGACCGGTTCCGCAGCCAGCTGGCCGAGGGCACCGCGCCGGTCGGCCCGACCGACACGGACGGCGACGTACTTGCCGTCGGCACGCCGGTGGCCTACCTCGAGATCCCCGACATCGACGTTGAGCAGGTCGTCGTCTCCGGCACGTCGAGCGGCGCGCTGTTCGACGGCCCCGGGCACCGGCGCGACAGCGTGCTCCCCGGCCAGGCCGGCGCCAGCGTGATCATGGGCCGGAGCGCGACGTACGGCGCTCCGTTCGCCGGCATCGACGGTCTCGAAGAGGACGACCTCATCACGGTCACGACCGGCCAGGGCGAGTTCGAGTACCGGGTGCTGGGCGTGCGCCGGTCCGGCGATCCGGTCCCGGCGCCGCCGGAGGAAAACGAGAGCCGCCTCGTTCTCACGACGGCCGCCGGAGCCCCGTACTTCCCGAGCGGCGTCGTTCGTGTCGATGCGGCAATGGAGGGCGATGCCCCCGCCGGCCCCGGCCGGTTGTTCTCCGCAGCCGGCCTCCCCATAGCCGAGCGCACCATGGCCGGCGACACGGGCCAGCTCTGGGCGCTGGCGTTTCTGCTCCAGGCCCTCGTCGTGCTCGCCGTCGGAGCCGTGTGGTCGTGGCACCGGTGGGGGCGTCCGCAGGCCTGGGTCGCGTTCGTGCCGCCGATGCTTCTCGTCGCGGTCGGTGTCGCCAATCAGGCGGCCCGGCTGCTGCCCAACTTGATGTGAGATGCGAAGGGACCTGCGCAGACCTATGAACAACGACGACACGAACTCCAGCACAACGCTCGACCGTGGCTTCGACGGGGACGAGCCCGCGTTCGTCGACCTCACGGCCTACGACACTGACGGCGCGCCGTCGGCGGCCTCTCCCTCGCCGTTCGACCCGGCGCCGAGCGCGAGACTCATGCCGTCCGGGGCCGACGAGCCGACCCTCGTCGACCTGCCCCCGATCGAGGCGTCGCCGGTCGAGGTGGCGGCCGACTGGGCGGCGAGCGGCGAGCTCGCGGGCCTCGAGGCGCGCGAGGTGTCCGCGTGGTTCGGTACGCATCACGTCCTCGACCGGGTCTCGCTCTTCATGGCACCCGGACGGGTCACGGCGCTGATCGGGCCGTCGGGGTGCGGGAAGTCGACGTTCCTGCGGATCCTCAACCGGATGCACGAGATGATCCCGTCGGCGTCGCTCGCGGGCGAGGTGTTGCTCGACGGCAGCGACGTGTACGACCCGCAGCGGCGGGTCACCGACGCCCGCCAGCAGATCGGCATGGTGTTTCAAAAGCCCAACCCGTTCCCGGCGATGTCGATCTACGACAACGTTGTGGCGAGCTTTCGCCTCACCGGGAAAAAGGTGCCAAAGGGCGAGAAGGACGCGGTCGTCGAGGAGACGCTGCGCAAGGCGGGCCTCTGGAACGAGGTCAAGGACCGGTTGCGCCAGCCCGGCGGCGGTCTGTCGGGCGGGCAGCAGCAGCGGCTCTGCATCGCCCGGGCGCTCGCCATCAGGCCGCGGGTGCTGCTGATGGACGAGCCGTGCTCGGCGCTCGACCCGACTTCGACCCGACGCATCGAAGAGACGATCGGGGAACTCGCCGACGAGGTGACGATCGTGATCGTCACTCACAACATGCAGCAGGCCGCACGTGTGTCGCACCAGTGTGCGTTCTTCCTCGCCGAGCAGGGAACTCCGGGCGTGATCGTCGAGTTCGGCCCGACCGAAGCGATGTTCAACGAGCCCCAGGACTCGCGCACGACCGACTACGTCCTCGGCCGCTTCGGTTAGCCCGGCGGCGCCCGCCGGGTGATCGGCAGGTGAACTCTTCCGGGTTGCCCGGGACCCTTTACCCGGCGGCCACGTTCACGTCGATCTGCCGTGTGATGGTGCGCGGGCCCGGGGATTTCCTTCCTCGCGGCGCTCCGGGCAGGTGTCCGGAGCGACCGGTTACATCTCACCCAACGGGAGCAGCACTGAACATGCACACCAATACCTTGAAGGCGAGGCTCGCCAAGATCGCCGCGGTCTCGGCCGTCGCCGCGGTCGGCGCGGCCTCGGTCATGGCCGGGGTGAACCCCGCCGGCGCCGATCCGAAGCAGCAGGAGAGCCCACTCATCACCATGGGCTCGGACACCACCCAGGACATCCTCGACGCCTTCACCGGAGAGGTGAACGGCAACCGGTTCATCCCGTTGCGGTCGGCCAGTGTGGTCTCCCCGGCCGGGGTGCAGACGGGCCAGCAGCAGATCGCTTCGTGGCGGGCCGTGAACCCCGACGCGACCGGTGTCCCGCAGGCGTGTGTGGAACCCAAGGGCGGCATCCGCGTCGACCGTCCGAACGGTTCGGGCAACGGCCGGCGCGCGCTGACCGCAGCCTTCACCGGTGCGGGCTGGGGCCGGACCGACGTTGCGTGCACCAGCACCTACGCCAACATGGCCGGCCTCATCAACTTCTCGCGGTCGTCTTCGGGCGCGAGCGGCACTACCGGTGACCTGACGTTCGTCCCGTTCGCCCGTGACGCGCTGCAGTTCGCCTACAGCGCACCCGACGTGCCGAGCGCGGTGAGCGACCTCACAACGGCGCAGGTTCGTGGTCTCCACACGAACTCGGGCGGTCCCGCGGTCCTCAACGTCGGCGGCACGAGGATCATCGCCTGCCGCATCCAGAGCGGCTCGGGCACCTACGAGTCGTGGATGACCATGATGACCCTCAACCCCGCGAACGCCACCGACGTGGCCACCCTCGGCACGTCGACCAGCGAGTGCGCCGGGGCCTTCGATGCCGTCCAGACCGGCATCAACGGCGTCCAGGAGCACGACCCCGTGGGCCTCTTCGACATCTGCGAGCGCATCCGCAACGGCTACGTGCCGATCGGTGGCGGGCCCGCGGTGCCGGCGCAGCCGACCACTGAGTGCATCATCGGGTACTCGGCCTCCAACTGGGTTGCCCAGTTCAACAACTACGGCACGCGCAACTTGCCGATCACGCCGACCGCGCCCACCGGCGGCGAGTTCAACCTCGGTACCCGTGACGCGGGTGTCGCCGCGTACAGCATCACCGCCGGTGTCGCGGCGCCGAACCCGACGTACTACGCCGACCTCACGTTCGGCCGCGACGTCTACAACGTGATCCCGACCAGCGTCATCGCACTCCCGGGCAACACCGCCCTGAAGACGATGCTCCTCACCGGGTTCAACTCCGAAGGCCCCGGTTCGGGTCCCGCCATCTGCTCGGCCGACGCCGCAGTGACCCGCGGTCTCCTCGGGTACGGCGCTCCGGTGCTGCACGCCTGCGGCGCGTTCGGCGCGTTCAACAAGCGGGCCTGGGACTTCACCAACACCGGCGTCATTGGCGCACCCGAAGTTTGATCTGTTCGATCGACACGATCACGAAAGGATCGATGTTCATGAGATCTCGACTCAAGCGGGTGCTAGGAGGTGTGGCCGTGATCGGCCTCGCCGCTGCGCTCGTACCGTTTGTCGCCGGGCCGACGTCCGCGTCGCCCGGCGCGCAACCCGACCCGACGCTGAACCCCAGCCCGGTCGCAACTGCGAACACGCCGTTCTCGTTGTCGGTAACCGGCAGCGTGGTCTGTGACGGGACCGGGGCCAACAACTGGCGGGCCCAGACGTTCATCGTGAACACCGGCGTCAACATTTCGACGCTGGACTTCACTGTTGCGGGACTGCCGGCGGGGTACGTCGGAGCCGACTTCGACTCGACCGGCGACGGGACCATCGCGGCCCCGTTGCACAAGGGCTTCGATGCGAGCGTCAACCTGATCCCGGCCACGACCCCGCCCGGTCTCGTCGTCGCGAGCGACCTTGCGGGCTTCACGTTCGACCCGAGCTTCTGGAACCTGGCCGACGGCCAGTACCAGATCGGGTTCGCCTGTGTCGACGGGGCCGGAACCGTGCAGCAGTGGTGGCGCCTGGTGGTGGCCATCGACGCCGACGCAACGCCGAACCCGTTCCTGAGGATCCCCGTTGTGCCGCCGACGACCACCACGGTGGCTCCGACGACGACCACGATGGCTCCGACGACCACGACGACGGTGCCGCCGGTTGCTGCCGTCGACCACTTCAAGTGCTACAAGGTCAAGGACTCGCAGACACCGAAGTTCGTGCAGATCCCGAGCGTGTCGCTGGCCGACCAGTTCGAGACCAAGAACCACAAGGTCGTCAAGCCCTCGGCCCTGTGCAACCCGGTCGACAAGAACGGCGAGGGCATCAACGATCCTGATCGGCACCTCGTGTGCTACACGGCCCCGCAGGCTCCCCAGCAGGCGAAGTTCGTGAAGCAGCAAGTGCAGACCGTGAACCAGTTCGGGACGCTCCAGCTGGAGGCGACCGCAGCGAGCGAGCTGTGCGTGCCGTCGGCGAAGAACGGCGCGGGCTCGGAGGATCTGAACCACTACAAGTGCTACAAGGTGAAGGATCTGAAGAACCCGAAGTTCGAGCAGATCCCGAGCGTGTCGCTCGCCGACCAGTTCGAGACCAAGAACCACAAGGTCACCAAAGTGGCGACCCTCTGCAACCCGGTCGACAAGAACGGCGAGGGCATCTTCGACGCCGAGAACCACATGGTGTGCTACACCGCACCGCAGGCTCCCGGGCAGGCGAAGTTCGTCAAGCCGAACGTCGTGACCGACAACCAGTTCGGCCACCTCGGACTCCAGGCCACGGCAGCAAGCACGTTGTGCGTGCCGTCGACCAAGACGCTGCTTCCGTAGTACACGAACTACCGTTTACATGAATGCGTGGGGCGGCCGGGACACATGTCCCGGCCGTCGCCGCGTGTGAGGGTTGCTTCGGTTGAGTGCGGTCGAGCAGCAGTTGAACGGGAGTTGAACACTTCTCTCCGGCGTGGCGGGTGAGCGGCCGGGGAGGCGACAGTGCCGGGGTGGCACGACATGAACGACCCTTCATGAAATCTCGACGCAGGCGCGTGCTCGGCGCGGTGGCCATGGTGGGCTTCGCGGCGGTGCTCGTGTCGCTCGTAGCGGGGGTGACGGCAGCTGCCCCGGGAGCGCAGACCGACCCGACGCTGAGCCCGGACCCCGTTGCGACTGCGAATACGCCGTTCACGTTGTCGGTGCCCGGCAATGCGTTCTGTGACGGGACGGGTGCCGCCGCGTGGCGGGCCAATACGTTCATCGTGAACGAAGGCGTCGACATTTCCACGCTCGACTTCACCCAGCTGGGGCTGCCGCCGGGCTATGTCGGGGCCGACTTCGACTCGGTCGGCGACGGGACCATCGCCGCGCCGTTGCACAAGGGCTTCGACGCGGTCGTCAACTTGATTCCCGCCACGACCCCGTCCGGTCAGATCGACCCGAGCGCCCTCGCGGGCTTCACGTTCGACCCGAGCTTCTGGACGCTGGCCGATGGCCCGTACCAAATCGGGTTCGTGTGTGTGGACGGGCCCGGCACCGTGCAGCAGTGGTGGAGCTTGTCGGTGACGGTCGACGCCGACGCGTCGCCGAAACCGTTCATGGTCAGCGGCATCGTGGCTCCGACTACGACCACGACCGAAGTTCCGACGACGACGACGGAAGCACCGACGACCACCACGACGGTGACGCCGACGACGACTGCGGCGCCGACGACTACCACGACTGTGGCGCCGACTACGACGACGACGGTTCCTCCGACCACGACCACGACGACGGTTCCTCCGACCACGACCACGACGACGGTTCCTCCGACCACGACCACGACGACGGTGGCGCCGACGACCACGACGACGGTGGCTCCGACGACCACGACGACGGTTCCTCCGACCACGACGACCACGGTTCCTCCGACCACGACGACCACGGTTCCTCCGACCACGACCACGACGACGGTGGCGCCGACGACCACGACGACGGTGGTCTCGGCCACGACGACGACGGTGGCGCCGACCACGACGACCACGACGTTGGCGCCGACCACGACCACGACCGGGGTTCCCGCGACGACGACCACGGTCGGTGCGCTGGGCTCGACGACGACCGTCGCGTCACTGGGCGCGACCACGTCGGTGCCGTCGGGAACCGCCACGACCTCCGTGACGGCGGCCCAGGCCCCGCCGGCCGGTGCGGCCGCGCTGCCCCGAACGGGTAGCGGGCCGGTGCCGGCACTCGTCGCGCTGGGCCTGGGGATGATCGTGGGCGGCGCCGTGCTCGTCGCGATGCGCCGTCGAACCCTGTCGTGACCCACGACATCGAGGCCACCCGCGCGGTACGCGCGACGCGGGTTTGCCTCGGCGACGCCGGGTGTACACGTTGTCTTCAGCCCGACGCCGTACAGCGTTCGTAGCGTGCCACCCCGTGTGGGCGGAAGAAACCCTTGGATCGCTGGCGCCGTGCGCGGCGGCGGGCGAGGTGCCCGACCCCGCCGCAAGCGTCCTGGTCGTCAGCGAGAATCCACGCTGGCGTGAGGAGCTGGCGTCGGCCCTCGAAACCGAGGGCTACCGGGTGTACTTCGCCCCGCCGGCGCGCGCCGACCTCGACGTCGCCGTGGTGCACCTGAGTAACGCCGGTCGGGTTCCCGACCCGAACATCGGTGCGCTCCGAGCGCGCAGCGAGATGCCGATCATGGTGGTCACTGCCGTCGCGGTCGGGGAGGCGACGGTCCTCGGCGCGTACACGGCCGGCGCAGACCAGTGCGTAAACGGCTTCGCGCGCCCTCGTGAGCTCGTGGCCCGAGTACGGGCGTTGTTGCGCCGCAACCCACCGCGCAGCCGCGTCGGCGGAGAGGTAGCCGCGGCCCTCGGGATCTCGGTCGACGTCGCGCGGTGTACGGCGGTCGTTGCCGGTGTCGACGTTGAACTCACCCTGCGGGAATGCGAGATCCTTGACGCGTTGATCCGCCGGCCCGGTCGGGTCGTTCGCCGCGACGAGTTGGTCGCCGCGGGGCTGTACGCCGGCGCCCTCGATTCCCACGTCCGCGGGCTCCGCAACAAGCTGGAGGCGGTGGACTGTCGCCGCCGCATCGTCGTGGTGCGCGGCGTCGGATTCCGTTTCGACGCGAGCTGAGCAGCGGGCGTTTAGGAGTCGAGCTCGATACGGGCGAGCCAGAGGCCCGGTGCTTCGAGTTCGGGTCGGGTCGGCACCATTGCCTCGCTCTCCCAGAGCCGGTTGAGCCCTCCCATGCCCGCGCGCTCGACGACGCCGCGGCAGAACGCGACGCCCTCCTCGTAGTGGCGCCGCTCGAGTTCGAGGCCGAGCAGCCGGTCGACGAACGCGGTCGCCTCGCCGCGCTCGAGCCGGTGGCGGCGCACCGCTTCGTCGATGCGGACGTGCGCCGGGACCATCTGCTGTCCGAGCGTGTCGACGACGACGTCGGTGTAGCCCTCGAGCACCGACACGTACAGTTGCAGTTCTGCCAGCAGCGGCGCCTGGCGTTCGGATGCCATCGCGCCGAGCAGCGCGCCGGGGTCGCCGAACGCGTTCGCCGATTGCATCGCCTCGGGGTCGGTGAAGTCGATCTGGCCGAGCGTTTCTTCGAACGCGTCCGGCTGCACTTCGTACGCGCCGACGTACTCCGACGCGAGGCGCACGAGCCGGTCGCGGACCCACGGCACCGAGCGCTGCGCGCCGTGCACGACCTCTCGTAACGCGAGCGCGTAGTGCAGTTCGTTGGCCGGAACCTCCCACTCACTCGCGAAGTCGTCGACGTTGCGTGTGACGAACAACAGTCCGGGCGGACCGTCGAGGGGAAGTGGGAGGTCGTACTGCCCGAGCGCGTGGTGTGACAACTGGCCGATCATCCAGCCCGACCACACGCCGAGCAGCACCGGCATGAGCGTGCCCATGAGCATGCCGAACAACGCCTCCCCGGTCTGGGCTTCACCGGTCTGGGCGCCGCCGGGGTCGCCCTGCTCCTTCGGCGCGTCGGCCGCTCCCGCCGATCCGAGGGCGCCGGCGAGTGATTCGAGAACGGGTGTCAAGGCCGTGAGGGTCGCGTCGCTCCACTCGCGGCGGTCGACGCAGCGGGACCGAACGGTCAGGGTCTGCGCGATGCCGGTGGCGTCGGCAACGGCGGTCTGCGCGGCGCGTACGACCTCGTCGAACGCGGTGCGCGTGCCGGATTCGATCGCGGGTTCCGTGCCGGGCTGACCGGTTTCCTCGTCGATCGTGGCGACTACCGACGAAATCTGGCGCGCGACGTCGAGATTGACCGGTCCCTGCGAGTGCAGCATCTTCATCAGTTCGTTGAAGTCGAAGCCGAACGGGTTACCGGGACCGGGCCCCATTTGGGGAACGTCGCTCACTGCGCCAGTCTATGGAGCGATGGCCGGAACCAACATCGCGGTGACAGGGGTCTCGGGATTCCTCGGACAGCGGCTGCTCCCGCTGCTCGATGCCAACCCGGCGGTCGAGCGCGTCGTGGGCCTCGACGTCCGCGACCCGGCCCGGCGCGCCCGGAAGCTGACCTTCCACCGGGTCGACGTGTTGAACGCCGACCTGGCCGTCTTCCTGCGCGGTGTCGACACGGTCGTACACCTCGCGGCCGTGGTGTCACCCCTGCTCGACGACGCGCTCATGACGCGGGTGAACTGCGACGGCACGCGCCGCGTGCTCGAAGCCGCGACGGCTACGAACGTGCGCAAGGTGATTCGTCCTTCGAGTGCCTCGATCTACGGCGCGTGGGTGAACAACCCGGTGCCGATCACCGAGGACGCGCCGCTGCGCCCCAACCCGGGATTCCTCCCCGCCATTCTCGACGCCGAGAGCGAACGTCTCGTCGCGCAATGGCACGACGAACGGGCGGGACGCATTGCGACCCGGCTGCGCATCGCGCCGGTCGTCGGTCCGGGCGCGCACTCGTTGTTTGCCGCGATCGTCACCGGCCAGGCGCCGCTGCACGTGCGCAACGTGGCGCCGCCGGTGCAGGTCGTACATGTCGAGGACGCGGCGAGCGCGATCGCGGCCGCGATCGAGCACGATCTCGACGGCGCGTTCAACGCGGCCGCCGACGGCTGGATCTCGCACGAGGACTGGCAGGCGCTGCTGCCGCGCCGCCACCTGCCTGGTGTGCCGTACGAGGCCGCCGAACGCATGCTGCACGCGCTGTGGACCAGCGGGCTCGCCGACGTCCCGCCGACCGCGCTGCCGTACGTCTCGCACCCGTGGGTCGTCGCCAACGACCGGTTGAAGGAAGCGGGCTGGGCGCCGCGTCACACGAACGAGGAAGCGATCCTGATGTCGATTCCGGCGCCCACGCCGAGCCCACTCCCGTGGATCGCAGCAGTGGCCGCCGCGCTCGTGGGCGCGGCCGGTGCGACGTGGTGGCTCAGCCGCCGGCGCCGATGAGGTTGCGCTTGCGCCACTCGTCCCACTCGTCGGTGAAGTAGCGCACCCGCACCTTCTTGTATTCCTTGATCGACCACAGGAGGCAGTACTCGTCGACGCCGGTCTCGGAGCGAATCGCCTCGATGGTCGCCTCGCAATCGCGCGCGGTTCGCCCGTGCACCATCGTGAAGACGCTGTAGGGCCAGTCGTCGTAGGTAGGCCGCTTGTAACAGTGGCTCACCGCCGCGAACTCGGCCATCTGCGGACCGATCGCGTCGAGCTGCTCGGCGGGTACCGCCCATACACCCATGGCGTTCGCCTTGAACCCCGCGCTGCGGTGGTTCATCACCGCCGCGAAGCGGCGCATCAACTTGCGTTCCTTGAACGATGCAATCAGCGCGAGCACGTCGGATTCGCTGATGCCGAGCTGGTCGCCGAACACTGCGAATGGACGCTCGACGTTGGCGAGGTCGTCCTGCACGAGGCGAATCGCCGCGATCTCGAGTTCGGTGAGGTCGGGCGCGGGCATGAACTCTTTGCGTTCCGGGCGCTCGTGTTCGAGCACTTCGACCTTGGCGTCGGCCGCAGTCTGGCCGGTCATGTCGAGCTTCACGCCGATCTTGTAGAGCTTCAGCGTCGGCAGCTTGCGCGTCACCAGCGAACCCGAGGTGCGGTGCAGCTCGTCGATGTGGTCGTCGAGCGAGTCACCGGGCGGGACCGCGATCGTGTACCAGAGGTTGTAGTCGTGGTTGCGCTTGTAGTTGTGGCTCACGCCGGGGTGATCGTTGATGACGGCCGCGGCTTCGTCGACCCGGTCGGCGTCGACCTTGGCCGCAATGAGCGCAGACGTGTACCCGAGCGCACGGGTGTCGAAGATCGCCGAGAGCTGGCGGAGCACGCCGGCGTCCTTGATGCGCTGCACACGAGCGCGTACCTCGGGCTCGGTGATGTCGAGCCGCTCGCCGAGCGCGGCGTACGGCGCGGGTTCGAGCGGAAAGTCCCACTGGACCGCGTTGAGTAGCGCGCGGTCGACGTCGTCGAGTGCTTCCGGGTCGGCGGGTTCCGTCATCCGCCCATGCTCGCGCGATCGACGGGAACTGACGTCATCGACTCCGAGACGGTGCTCGCGAGCCGGATGTCGACCGCCATCTGCTTGCCGGCCCGGACGAGCGACACCTCGACCGAGGTGTCCGGCCGATAGCGGCGGACTCTCGCCGTGAGCTCGCCCATGTCGAGCACCGTTCGGCCTTCGACTGCCACGATCACGTCGCCGGGGAGGATCTCGATGTTCGACGGGCCGCCGACCTCGACCGTGGTGACGACCGGGCCGGCCGGCGAGTCGGTGCCGACGAGTCCGAGTTCGCCGTGCGCCGCGATGCCGTCGTCGCGGAGGTCGGTCGCGATCGCGATCGCGACCGAGATCGGCAGCACGAAGGTCGTCGAGCGGCCTTCGGCCGGTGCGAGGACGATGCCCGTGACGAGTCCGTCGCCGTCGACGAGCGCGCCACCGGCGGCGGCGGGCGAACTCGGCGCGTCGGTTTCGAGCAACCCCGAGAACGTCGGACCGGGACTGGTGACGACCATTGCGTCGGTCGTCGCGATGATCCCGCTCGTGCGCCAGGCTTCGTCGGTGCCGGACATGGGTCCACCCAGGATCCACACGCCGGCGCCGATGTCGGGGGTGTCTTCGGCGACGGGCACCGCATCGAGCGGCGAATCGACTGCGAGCAGGGCCAGGTCGGTCGTGGTGTCGCGGCCGACAACTGTCGCTTCGAGCGTCTCGCCGCCCGCGGTCGTGACCGTCGCGGTGGTCGCGTCGCCGATCGCCCGGGCACTCGTGAGGATCTCGCCGCTGTGGCGCACGCTCACGCCCGACGCGCGCCGCGAACCCGTTTGGTCGCGCACCGTGATGAGCACGACGCCGCTCGTTGCGGCGTCGAGCGGGACACCGGAGGCGGCGCTGCCGGACCGGTTCCCGATCGGGAACCCGGACGAACTGTCGTTTTCGTCGTCGAACGCGCCGGTCGCGGCCAAGACCGCAACGGCCACGAACGCGCCCACGGCCCCGATGGCCAGCGGCCGCAGCATCGAGAGCACGATCTCCGACGGTCGGCGCCGGCGCCGCCTGGGCTTGGGTGCGGCGGGGAGTTCGGTCGGATGCAGCCAGACGCGATCGAGGGGATCGGGTGGGGCGCCCCGTAGCTCCTGGTGGTCGTCGTCGTGGTCGTCGTGGTCGTCGTGGTCGTCGGGATCGGGCGCGGAGTCGTCGTGCTCGTCGGCCGCATCCCCCATTGCGGCGAGTGTAACGACGGGTCATCAGGGGTTTGCCGCGGGTCTCACCAGGCCGAACACCGTCCGATCTCCGTAGACTGCCGCCGTGCCCCGGCCCCCGACCGACCCCGCGACCCGTGACTGGATCGAGATCGCGAGTGGGGCCCTCCCGACGCAAGCCGCGGTGACGTGGGCGACGACGCCGGGCTCGGGCGCCGTCGTGTCGTTTCTCGGGGTCGTTCGCGACCACGCCGAGGGCCGCGACGGCGTGACCGGAATGACCTACGAGGCGTACGCCGACCCCGCGGTGCGAGCGATGCACGACATCGCGGCCGAGGCCCGCCGCCGTTATCCGGCCCTGGGCCGGGTCGTGCTGCTCCACCGCATCGGCGCGCTCGATCTATCGGAGGCTTCGGTGCAGGTCGTCGTGGGTGCTCCGCACCGCGATCACGCGTTCGAGGCGGCGCGCTACTGCATCGACACGCTGAAGGAATCGGTGCCCATCTGGAAGCAGGAACACTGGGCCGGCGGATCCGATTGGGCGCTCGAGCAGCACCCCATCCGCGCCGTCGAATCGTCGATGCGTGCGGACGCAGCGTCGACTCCTCACGCCGAAGGCCACCCAGCCGGCGTGAGGGAGCCATCGATAGGGTCGGCCTGACATGGGGTTCTTGCTGTTCGCGGTCATTGCGAGTGGGGTCGGCATCGCGATCGTCCTGATGCGCAACCGGCGCCCGACGTCGATGGACCACAGCATCGCCGAGTTCGAGAAGGGCCTGCGCGCGCTCGCACCCGAACACGAGCACGAGCAGCCGGTTCGCCGTACGCGGCCGGACTGAGGCTGCCCTCGTGCCGCGCGATCTCGCCATAGACCTCGGGACGGCGAACACGCTCGTCTACGCGCGCGGCCAGGGCATCATCCTCAACGAGCCGACGGTCATCGCGCTCAACAGCCGGTCGCAGGACGTGCTCGCGATGGGCCAAGAGGCGTTCCAGATGATCGGCCGTACGCCCGGTTACATCGTCGCCGTGCGGCCGTTGCGCGGCGGCGCGATCACCGACTTCGACATCACCCAACGCATGATCCGGCTCCTGTTCCAACGCGCGGGCGTGAACCGGCTCTACCGGGCCCGGGTGTTGATCTGCGTTCCGTCGGCGATCACCCACGTCGAGCAGCGGGCCGTGCTCGAAGCGGCCCGGCGCGCCGGCGCCGCCCAGACGTACCTCATCGAGCAGCCGATGTCGGCCGCGATCGGTGCGTCGCTGCCGATCCACGAGCCGATGGGCAACATGGTGGTCGACGTCGGGGGTGGTACCACCGAGGTCGCCGTGATTTCGCTCGGCGGCGTCGTCGCCCTCGAAGCCGTGCGAGTCGGTTCGTTCGACATCGACGCCGCGATCCAGGCCTACGTACGCCGTGAGTACGGCATCGCGATCGGCGAACGCACGGCCGAAGAGATCAAGCTCGCGATCGGGTCGGCGTACCCCGTCGACGACGAGTTCAAGGCCGAAGTGCGCGGGCGCGACCTCATGTCGGGGCTACCGAAGGTCGTCCTGCTCGTGCCCGAAGAAGTCCGTGCCGCCATCGAGGAACAGACGCGTGCGATCTGCGACGCGGTCGTCGCCTGCCTGGGGCGCACGCCGCCCGAACTCGCGCAGGATCTCATTCTCAACGGTGTGCATCTCGTCGGCGGCGGCGGCATGCTGCGCGGCCTCGACCGGCGCATCTCCCAGGAGTCGGGGCTACCCGTGCACCTCGTCGACGCGCCGCTCGAGTGTGTCGTTCTGGGCGCGGGCCGCTGCCTCGAAAACTTCGACACGCTCCGAGACATGTTCATGGCTCGTTCGGAGCGCTAACCGGGGTTACTCGCGGAGGAGGTCTTCCGCGGCTTGGCGGACTTGCCAGTCGCGGTCTTCGAGCGCGGCGTGCAGCTTTGCTTCGACCTCGTCTCCCTCGAATGCCGCGAGCGCGAGTACCGCGCGCCTTCGCACCGCAGGTTTGTCGGAACAAGCGTGCAGCACCGCGGGGAGTCCGGCTTCGTCGCCGAGGGCGCCGAGCGCGGCGACGGCCGCCTCGCGCACGAGCGCGTCGGAGTGGTCCACCGCCGCCGCCGCGAGCGCGGCGACCGCGGGTGCGGTCGGGGCGCCCTCGCCCCGGGGGCACGCCCCCGCGACCGGCCCCCCCCCGGCGGTGTGGGGCCCAACAGCG
>JANNHK010000437.1:0-1646 GCA_031404355.1 Actinomycetes bacterium | reverse complement strand
AGACGTGGTTCCGGCACTACGACCGCAGCAAGCCCCGCTTCGACCTCGAACTGTCGACCGGTGAACGCATGACGGCGTGTACTTCGCGATCGTGTCGAAGACGAATCCGTACACCTACCTCGGCTCGCGACCGCTCGACGTCGCACCCGAAGCAGACCTCCACTCGCGCCTCGCCCTCACCGCGTTCCAGCGGTTCGATCCGGTCACGCTGCTCGGCGGGGTCGGATCCGCGTTGCGCAAGGGAAAGTTTCTCCGTAGCCGCAAGGGCATCGCCCGGCGCCACGATCTCGAAGGTATGCGCGTCGTCGGTCGAGGACTGTTCCCCTATCAGGTCGACGGCGACGACCTTGGCGACGCGGACGGCCTCGACATTGGCTACGAACCCGAAGCGCTCGCGGTCGTACTCCCCTAAATAATGGGTCGGCTTAGGCTCCGAGGGCCATCGCCCGTGCGGCTTCACGAGTTCGCGCCGGCTCCGCCGGCGCCTCCCCTAGTCGGCGAGCGCGGCGAGCGCGACGTCGGGCAGGTTCGTGATGATCGCGTCGACTCGCGCAACCGCCAACGCGCGAATCTCGTCGGGATCGTCGACGGTCCACACCGCGACCCGTACACCGAGGTCGTGGCACGCGGCCACCGCCTCGGGCGCGGCCAAGACCGATGCGCGGTCGGGGTTCACCCACGCGTGCCCGTGCTCGCGTGCCCGCGCCGCGGCCGCGGCCGGGTCGGTGCCGTGCACGAGAAACGCCGTGTCGCGGTCGGGTGCATGAGCGCGCGCGGCGTCGACCGTGTCGAGATCGAACGAGGAGACGAAGAAGTCGAGGTCGTACTCGCGCGCCAGGTCGATCGACCGGCGGACGACACCGTGTTCCGGATCGGCGTCGGGCTCCCACGGCAGACACTTCACCTCGACGTTCACGGTGACACCGCGGCACGCGTCGAACGCCTCGCCCAGGGTCGGTAACTCGGGGCTGCTCGCGCGCAGCGCGGCGAAGGTCGTTTCGACGATCAGACCGACACCAACCACGGCCGGATCGTGGTGCACGACGAGCACGTCGTCGGCGGTGCGGCGCACGTCGAGTTCGACCCCGTCGGCTCCCAATTCGTGGGCGAGCGCGAACGCCGCGACCGTGTTCTCCGGTGCATGACCGGAGGCTCCCCGGTGCGCGAACACGAGCGGACGACGCGTCACGGCGCGTATCCTACGCTCCGCGCGAAACGGCAACACGTTCCACAAACCGACATAAAAGTCCAGGTCAGCACCCCTTGCGCGGGCGCAGACGCGCCGTTAAGTTGCGCAACCGTTCCGGCTCCGAGGTGCGATGACATCGGAGGGAACACGTTCGGGCGCACAAGGCACCACCTATGCGACCCAGGGGGGAAGACATCGTGGCGTTGACTTGGATTAGGACACACGAGTGGGACGAAGACGCGTGGCGGCACCGCGCCGCATGCCGCGACACCAGTCCGGAGCTGTTCTTCCCGATCGGCACCACCGGTGTGGCCATCGACCAGATCGACGCCGCCCGCCGCGTGTGCGGTCAGTGCCCCGTGACCGGTGATTGCCTCGAGTTCGCCCTGGCCACCAACCAGGAGGCCGGAGTATGGGGCGGTCTCACCGAGGACGACCGGCGCCGCCTCCGTAAGGG
>JANNHK010000436.1:0-12745 GCA_031404355.1 Actinomycetes bacterium | reverse complement strand
ACCACGCTTCTTCGGTCCGGCAGGTGGTCGGGAAGACGCAACCGTCGTAGTTGAGGTCGTTCTTCGGATGGTTGTTCGCGCCGTCCATGCTGACGGTGCCGATGGGCGGACAGCCGGGACCGGAAGTGCGGTTGATGCAGGTCTGTAGCAACGCGTCGCGGAAACGGCGGAAGTCGCGCATGTCGACCTTGCCGTCGGGCGCGGAGTGGAGTTGGGCGCCGTCCACCTTCGCGCCGACGTCCGTGTCGACCGTTTCGGTCTGGGTCTTCGAGCGGATGATGCGCCGGTTGCCGTCGGCCGACGAATCGTTGAAGTCGGCCAGATCTGTGAGCGCGCCGACGATGAGGAACGAGGAGTACGCGTCGACGCGGGGCTTGGCGCCGCCGGTGGTGTCGCTGCGGGCGCCGCCGACGATCGCGGCCTTGATCTGGCCGACGCTCAGCGTCGGTTTGTACGCGGCGAGCCACCCGGCGAGCCCGGCGACGAACGGCGCGGCCATCGAGGTGCCGCCCAGCGTCTGGTAGCCCGGGGGCGTCGACGGGCGTCCGGGGGGGAAGGTGCTCCAGATGTTGACGCCGGGCGCCGAGACGTCGCCGCCGACGTTGGAGAACCCGGCGCGCGCGCCGTCGATGTCGACGGCTTCGACCATGACGATCGGGTTGGCCGCGGTGCTCTGCCAGTTGGCGTTTGCCCACCCGAACGCGTGCCACCTGCGGGTATCGACGAGCACGAAGGTGAACCCGGCGGGGCACGCGCCGGTGCCGGGCGACGCGGTCTGGACGGAGTCGGCACAGATGGAGTTGCTGTCGTTGGCGGCCGCGATCGTGAGGAGGATGTCCTTGCCCGCCGCGCGTTCGGCGACCCGGCGGGCGAACACGCCGTCGTTGGCGACGTCGGTGAGGAGCGCGTCGAGCGTGTTCGGTGTGCACGGTCCCGTGCCGCCGGCGTCGTCGTTCACACCCGGTCCGCAGCGCTTCAAGGTGTTGTTCGCCCCCCACAACGCGACCGCGGTCGTCGGATTGCGCACGAGCACCATCGTCGTGCCGCTCATGTTGACCGCGCGCAGGTTGGGGAACTTCCCGCCCGCCTTCTTCTCGTCGACGATCTCCATCCAGGCCGCCCAGTTGGCGCTCGTGTCCGACCCCTGCGCGAACGAGTCGTCGATCGTGCCCAAGGTGCCGTGCACGAAGTTGCCCTTCCACGACACGGCCGACATGTTCGCGACGGGGTTGACGCCGCTCACGCCGAGCGTCGTCCCGGGCTGCGCGCCCGCGTTGTCGAACGTGGCGCCCACGATTCCGGCGACGTGCGTTCCGTGGTCGCGGCTGTCGCCGCCGGTGGGATTCTCCGTGCACGCGACGATCCACGCCCGGCAGATGTCGACGACGGGCAGCTTCAGGTCGGGGTGCGAGGGCTCGAACCCATGGTCGTAGATCACGGTCTGCACATCGGAACCGCGCTGGCGCACACCGTCGAGGAGGTTCCACGTCGTCGGTACACGCGCCGACTCGAGTGACCAGTTGTCGCCGGTCCCGATCGGCGCCGAACCGGTTGTGCCGCGTCCGTCGTCCCACGCCCAAGTTGTCGGCGCGCTGGAGTCGGCGGGCATCGTCGCGCTCGAAGCCTCGGTGAGCTTGTCCATCGCCGCCGCCGCGACCGCGGGATGCGCCCGCAGGATTGCCAGGGTCAACTCCAGCGGCGCGAAGTCTCCGACCGCGGGCGGGTTGGTCACTTGGACGACGACCGCGTTCAGCGACGGAATCGTCGCGACGAGCGTGACCCGCGCGTCGGCCAACGCGTCGTTCGCGTCGGCGACGGTCGCGCTGTCCTTGAACATCACGAGCGCCCGCGAACGCGATGCGTAGATGCCGGCCGGGTGCTGGTCCATATCGGAGATCGGCGGAATCGCGATCAACGACATCGCGCTCGACACCAATGCGTTCGGTGTTCCGGGAATGTCCAGCAGCCCCACCATGACCATGCCGGTGAACGCGGCGTTGTTCGCCGACGCGAAGGAGAACGTCCCCGTCACCCCGATGGCCATCGTGAAGCCGCCGCCCGGTGGGATCGTTCCGGAGTCGAACGCCCCGTCCGTGGCGGTGACGGTCTGGGCGGCGCCCGAGTCGTTCGTGAACTCCACGCTCTGCCCCACCGCCAACGTGAACACGCCCGGGACGAACCCTCCAGTGGAGATGGAGACTTCGACCGGGTCGGGCACGGGCCGGGGTTCCGCCGCGGCCGCCGGGGGGGCGGGGCAGCGTCGGGAGCCCGGCCAGGGCGACCACGCCCACGAGCAGCGCGCGCGCCGCCCTCCCTACGCCCACCCTCATGGAGTGATCATCCTCCCGCGGGTGGCCGCCCCGCATCGGCAGTCGGTTGCCTAGAGGCCTCCGGCGCTGAAGTACACTCCCTGTGCGGGCATTACGCCAGTCGTCGTGACCGCGTGTTGGAACATCTCTCCGGCGGCGAGATGCGCCAACCCGGGCTTCACCGCCCGAGCTTCTTCGAGGGCACTCCCCTCCGCAAGATCCCTATGGGAGATGCATGAATCCAAGGACGCGGCCCGGGCGGGTGGCCGGGTGAGTTCACTCGGCGTCGACGGTATGACGCCGTGGCAGTTCGACGAGTGCGTGATCGCACACGCCGACGGCTACGCGACGCCCGCCCAGCTCGACGCGCTCGAGGCCAACCCGGCGGCGTGGCGCGCCGCGCTCGGGCGCATGGTGCACGAGGCCCAGGACAACCTGCGCAGCGCCCGGTCGATCACGGGCGAAGAACGCGATCAGGTTGTCGCCGACTTCGAGGGTGAGGTCCGGCGACTCACGGCCGCGGCCGCCCGTTTCGAGCCCGAACCCGTGGAGCGCCCCGAGCGCGCCCGGCCCGCACGTGAAGTCGCGCCGACCGTCGTCGACCGGATCCGCTTGCAGGTCGCGTGGGAACCCGGGCGCGTCGTGGCGTGGGCCGGCGGGCGCGGCGCGGGGAGTGCCCCGGCCGACGAGGTCATGACCATGCTCGTCGCGGCGGGCGCACCCGAAGCCGGATGGACTAAGCACACGCAGGTGCCGTTGCCCGACGGCGCGAGTGCCGACTCGTTCGCAATGCCCGTCGGCAGTGTCCTCGGTTGGCTCGTCGCGGCCGGGGCAGGCGAGGTCGGCGACGACGTCGGCGCGAGCATTCGCTGGCTCGGTCGGGTCGCGATCTGGGCCGTCGAGCTCACCGCGCGCGGTGCGATGGTTCCGCAGCTGCGGCGCCGCACGCGCCGCAGTGCCAAGGCCAACAGCACGAACGGTTCGTATTCGGTGCGCTGGACACCGGCGTTGGTGGACCCGGTCCGGCTCGAAGAGATGGCCGACTCGGTGCCGGGCAGCATTCTCGCGCTCGACACGCAAGTCGACGCGCGGGCGCTCACTCGTTCCGCGCTCACGGGCATGGTCGACGCGATCGGGCGCGAGAGCGCGCGCCGGCTCGAAGTCCCGGCGCCCCCGCCGCGCGTTCGCACCGCGAACGACGCGGCCGAAGCGTTCCTGGCGCGGCTCGACGGCAGTGCGTTCGACGCGCCGCTTTCAGTCGGGAACGAGATCGTGGCGCGCGTCGAACGGTGGGCCCGATCGGCTGTCGACACGCGAGCGCGTCTGATCGTGCAGCTCGACCCGCCCGACTCGTCGGATACCTGGCGGCTCTTCGTGCTCGCTCCGGGTGGGCGCGGTGCGCCCGCTCCGATCGAGCAGGCGATCGTGATGGCCGGTTCCGATCGGCGCTATCTCGAAGACGAGATGGTGCGCTTGGAACGCATGGTCCCGCCGCTGTTGCGCCCGGGCGGTACCCGGCGGGGGCAGGTCGTGCTGAGCGCGGACGAAGCCTGGGACATGATGGCGACGACCGGCCCGCGGCTGCGCGACGCCGGGTTCGACGTGCGCGTGCCCCAGATGACGAAACGGCGTGCCACGCCGTCGTTGCGGGTCTACGTGGAAGAAGCGGAGTCGGCCGTCGGCGCGAATCAGCTCGCGAACGTGCGTTGGTCCGCGGTGTTCGGCGACGTCGAACTGACCGCCGCCGAGATCGCCCGGTTGGCGAAGGAAGCGCGTCCGCTCATCCGTTCGGGCGGTCGGTGGGTCGCCATCGACAACGCCGACCTGAAGGCAGCCGCGGAAGCGCTCGCCGACCGGGCGAATACCAACCAGCTCTCCGGCGCCGAGATGCTCAGACTCGCGTTGGGCCTCGAGGAGTCACCCCTCGCGGGCGGTGTCTCGTTCGAAGGGGGCGGCTGGGCCGCCGACCTGCTCGCCGCATCCGAGCGGACGAAGACGGAACCCGCACGTGCGCCGGCCGGGTTCGTCGGCGAACTCCGCAGCTACCAGTCCGAAGCCCTCGCGTGGCTCGGATTTCTCGATTCCGTCGGCCTCGGCGGCTGCCTCGCGCTCGACATGGGTCTCGGAAAGACGCCGACGATGCTTGCGCACTTGCTGGGCGGCGTCGCCGACGGGCCCGCACTGGTGATCGCGCCGCCCGCGGTTGTCGGCAACTGGGCCGCCGAAGCGGCGCGGTTCACTCCCGAACTTCGAGTCGTTGTGCACCATGGCGCGAGCCGCGCCGCGCCCGACGAGATCGCGGCCGAGGTCGCCGACGCCGACGTCGTGCTCACGACCTACGGAACTGCCGTCCGCGACGTCGACGCCATCGCCGAAGTCGAATGGGCGCGCGTCGTCCTCGACGAGGCGCAGGCGATCAAGAATCCGGCGAACGACACGTCGCAGCAACTCCGCAAGATCCCCGCGCGCATGCGGGTCGCGCTCACGGGCACGCCGATCGAGAACGGTCTCGGCGACCTCTGGGCGATCCTGGACTTCGCCAACCCCGGGCTCGTCGGCAGCCGGCCACAGTTCATCGCCCGACTCTCGAACGACGGGAGCGCGGCGCGGGTCCAGGCCGAAGACGCCATGCGCGCCCTCAACGGCATCCTGGTGTTCCGCCGCACCAAGGCCGAGCCCGAAATCGCGGCGGAACTGCCCGACCGCATCGACGAACTCGACCACTGCGTGATGACGCCGGAACAGATCGGCATGTATCAGGCCGTGCTCGACACGCTCGTGACTGCGGGCGACCTCCCCGAGGATGCCGAGCCGCGCAAGGGCCAAATCCTCGCCGCCATCACTGCGCTCAAACAGATTTGCAACCACCCGGCCGCGTACCAGGCCGACGATCGTCCGTTGACGGCGCGCTCCGGCAAGCTCGCCCGCCTCGAAGAGATCGTCGACGCGGTGTTCGCCGCGGGCGAGCGGGTGCTGGTGTTCACCCACTTCGCGACGTGGGGTGTGAAGTTGGCCGAGCACCTCTCCGAACGCACCGGTACCGCGATCGAGTGCTACCACGGCGGCCTCACCCGCACCGCGCGCGACCGCATCATCGAGGAATTCCAGGCAACCGAAGGCGCGGGCGCGCTCGTGCTGTCGCTGAAGGCGGGCGGCACCGGCCTCAACCTCACCGCCGCGAGCCACGTCGTGCTCTACGACCGCTGGTGGAACCCGGCGGTCGAAGACCAGGCCCGCGACCGCGCGTGGCGCATCGGTCAGGAACGCACGGTCATCTGCCACCGGCTGATTTGTCCGGGCACTGTCGACGAACGCGTCGAGGAGGTGGTGGCGGGGAAACGCCGGATCGCCGACCTCGTGCTGCCGAAGTCGAGTTCGCTCGCCGACCTCGACCGGGCCCAGCTCCAGACTGCTCTCGGCATCCGGCCCGACGCCGTACTCACCGAAGACCTCGCGGTTTCCGAGGGAGTGAATTCGTGAGCGCGCAACGCCGCCGCAAGGCGCCCGCCCGATCGCAACCGCGCCGGAAGCAGGTACCCAGCCGCGACTTCTGGGGGACTGAGGACGTCGACGAAGAGGAGGGCGACGACATTCGCCCGATCGAAGACCCCGCCGCGCTCGTCGCATCGCTCGGTCCGCCGCCGCTGCCGGGTCACGAGACGGCCGCCGAGCACTATTTCGCGGCCGTGTTCGACAAGGCCGCGACGTCCGCAATCGCGCTCGCGGCCGCGTCGGGTCTGCTCGCGATGGACGAACCCGAGGCCTGATCCGGTGGCGGTGAGATTCGCTATTTACATACATTTGACACTGTATGTAAATGGGAACAGGATGCGGCCGTGCCGGAACGGAGAAGTCAGGTCGAGCGCAGCGCGTCGACACAAGCTCTCCTGATCGCCGCCGCGGTCGCGTCACTGGTCGAGAAGGGTTGGGCCGCGACGACGGCGGTCGAGGTCTGCCGACGCACCGGGCTCACACGCGGCGCGCTGGTGCATCACTACCCGAACCTGTCGGGCCTGCTCGCGGCCGCGTTGCAGTCGGTGTACGACGCCATGGTCGCCGAGATCGAACGCGAGCCCGCTTCGGTCGCCGACGCGATCGAGATCACGTGGACGTGTGTGAGCGATCCGCGTTTCAAGGCCGTCATCGAAGCGTGGTTGGCCGCGGCCAACGACGACGAACTGCGCCGCGAGCTCGGCCCGGTCATCGCCAGATTTTCGAAGTTGGTAGATCCGGCCGGAGTACCGAACGAAGCGTTCTACCTGACGGCACGCGAAGCATTGCTCGGGCTTGCACTCGGACGCGCGCTCGCCCGCGACGCCTCACTTCCCCACGAAGACGTCGTGCTCACGCGACTGCGCGCACAAGCAAGGGAACTCGAATCATGACGACCACAACGACGAAGCACGTCGTGTGCACGATCTGCGACATCGGTTGCCAGCTGCGCGCCGAGGCGCGCGACGGCAAGGTCGTGAAGATCCTGCCGCACGAACACCCGATCCTCGCCAAGAACATCTGCTTCAAGGGCACGGCCGCGCCGCAGATCCACAACCACGAGGAACGGCTGCTACATCCCCTGAAGCGCGCCGGTCGCCGGGGCGAGAACCGTTGGGAACCGATCTCCTACGAGCAGGCGATGGACGAGATCGCCGAACGGCTCGGGACGATCGTGGCCGCGCATGGTCCCGAAGCACTCGCGGTCTCGACGTCGAACTGGAACACCGCGGTCGAGAACGGCATGGGCCGCCGCTTCATGAACGTGCTCGGTTCACCCAACTGGATCAGCGGCGTCGCGATGTGCGCGGGCAACACCGCGGCGGTGAACCGTCTCACCTACGGGTGGATGCCGATGGGCGACTTCGCGAACGCGAAGTGCATCGTGCTGTTCGGGCACAACCCGCGCCGCCACTCGTGGACGCCGATCTACAACGCGATCAACGCGGCCCGCGCCAACGGCGCCAAGCTCATCGTGCTCGACCCGCGTGTCTCGGACCAGGCCGAGACCGCCGACCTGCACTTGCAGCTGCGTTCCGGTACCGACGCGGCGATGTGTCTCGGCTGGCTCGACGTCATCCTCCGCGAAGAGTTGTACGACAAGGACTTCGTGCGCGACTGGACCATCGGGTTCGACGACCTGCGCAAGCGGGTGTCCGAGTATCCACTGGAGCGTGTCGCCGACATCACCGGCGTCGATGCCGATCTCATCGCGACGGCGGCGCGCATGTACGCGACGTCGGGCCCGGCCATCATTCCGTGGACGCCGACAACCGACCAGCAGGTGTCATCGACGTCGGCGATCCGGTTGCACGGCATCCTGCGGGCGATCTGCGGGCACCTCGACGTCGTGGGCGGCGAGATGCTCGGCGGCTTCAACCCGTCGTTTGTCCCTGAGTCGAAGATGGAGTTCCACGAGGCGCTCCAGCAGGAGCAGCGCGACAAGCAACACGGGTCGGACAAGCACCCCGTGTATACGTACCGAGCCCAGGACCTGCTCGGCGACGCGACCGAGCGGGTGTACGGGTATCGCTACGCGAACATCGTGATGGGCTGCTACATGGCGCACCCGTCGTCGGTGTTCCGCGCCATGGCCGACGCCGATCCGTACGCGGTGAAGGCGTTCTTCGTGCTCGGCAACAACGCGTTGATGAGCTACCCGAACCAGCAACTCGTGCACCGGGCGATGCTGAACCAGGACCTCATCGTTGCCCACGAGATCTTCATGACGCCCACCGCGCAGCTCGCCGACTACGTGCTGCCCGGCGACGTGTTCACCGAACGCTCCAATGTGAACGACACATGGAGCTGGAGCACGCGGTTGACGCTGTCGGAACAGGTTGTCGCGCCGCCCGGCGAGTGCACGAGCACGTTCCAGTTCTGGCGCGACCTCGCGCTGCGCATGGGTCACGGCGAATCGTTCCCGTGGGAAACGGTCGAAGCCGCGCTCGACTACCGCTGTGCGCCCATGGGCAAGTCGTTCGCCGAGTTCTCCGCCGAGATGTTTATGAAACTCGAGGTGCCGAACTACCGCAGCTATCGCGAACGCGGGTTTGCGACGCCGTCGGGCAAGGTCGAGCTGCGGTCGTCGGTGCTCGAACAGCTCGGCTTCGACCCGCTGCCGTACCACCGCGCACCACCGGCGGTCTCGCCCGAGTTCCCGTTCACCGTGTTCGTGGGCGTGCGCGAGGACCCGTACTTCCAGACCGGGCAACGCAACATCGCCGTCCTGCGGCGGCGTTCACCCGCGCCGACGACGTTCCTGCATCCCGACGACGCGACCGCGATCGGTGTCGTCGACGGCGACTGGGCCCGCATCGAGTCGGCGCACGGGGCGATCGTCGCGAAGGTCGAGATCCGCGCGACGATGCGCTCGGGTCACGTGCGGGTGCCGCACGGTTGGTGGTTCCCCGAGATCGAACCCGACGAGGGTCTCTCCGGCGCGTTTCTCTGCAACGACGGCATGCTCATCGCCGACGATCCCGAGTATCTCGACGCGGAGCAGGGTGTGCCGCACTTCAAGGGGTTCCCGGGACGCGTCACCAGGCTCGACCGCCCACCCGACCTCCCGGCGGCGGTGGTCGGTTCGTGATCAGTCGTTCGCTGTCGGAACGGCGCGCACGCGCGATGGTGCGCGTCGCGAACCGCACGTTCAAGCGGCAACCGAACCACCTCGACCGTGTTGCCCGCCGCCTCGTCGAGAGGGCGACGGGGCGCTAGGTTCCCGCTCGTGATCGTCGGAGACCTCGTCGTCGACCAAGCCGCGTTCGAAGCGCGCACGGGCTGGCAGATCCAGCGCGAAGGCGCCTGCAAGGGCGGGGTGTGCGTCCAACTGCCCGACGATGCGACGCCGGTCGCCGGCTCGCTCGATCTCGGTGTCGTCGCGCCGCTCCTCGGCATGCCGGTCGTGGTCGACGAACCGCACGGCGTCAGCGCGATCGGACCCGAGACGGGTATCACCGGGCGCGTGCTCACCACCGCCGACGCGCCCGAACTCGTGCTGTCCGACGCGCACGGGAATCCCTTTCACCTGTCGAGCCTGCTCGGGCAGAAAGTGCTGCTCGTCGCGTGGGCATCATGGTGAGGATGCCGCTTCGACCTGCCCGTGTGGCAGGAACTGCGTAGCGAGCTCCATCCGCAAGGTCTGGAGATCGTGACCGTCGCGCTCGACGTCGACGCCGACCAGGCGCGCCCGTTCATCGAGGCCGCGCGGCCGGAGCACCCGTCGCTGATCGACAGCGCGCATGTCCTCGACGAGTTGTTCGGTGTCGTCAACGTGCCCAACGGTGTGTGGATCGACGAAAGCGGAACGATCGTGCGACCCGTCGAACAGGCGCACCCCGGGCGCAATCCCGCGACCGACTCGTTTCGCACGATGGACATCTCGACGTTGCCGCCGGAGATCGCCGAAGTGCTCGTCGAAGCGCGCAAGATCAAGGCGCAACCCGACCTGTATCTCGAAATGTTGCGCGACTGGGTCGCCAACGGTTCCGAGAGCCGATACGCGCTCTCACCCGACGACGTCATCCGGCGTTCGCAGCCACGCGGCGAGGACGAAGCGGCCGCCGCCGCGCACTTCGAACTCGGACAGCACTTGCACCGGGCCGGCGACCACGCGGCCGCGATTCCGCACTGGCGCGAAGCCCATCGCCTGTATCCCGACAACTGGACATACAAGCGTCAAGCGTGGAACTTCGAGGATCCGATGCGGCAGGGGCGGACCGACGCGTACGAGAGTTCGTGGTTCGAGGACATCAAGAAGGTCGGCGCGGAGAACTACTACCCGCCGATTGTTCCGTAGCTAGCGGGTGTCGAGCGCTTCAAGCGATTCGAGGATCGCGGCCGTGACGGCGGCCTGAGGTTGCACCGCGTCGATCGGTACCAACACGCCACGCTCGCCGTAGAAACTGAGCAGCGGGAGTGTCTCGGCGTGGAAGACCTCGAGCCGCCGTTCGACCGCGGATTCGTCCGCGTCGTCGGTGCGGTCGGCTTCTTCGCGCAACCCGAGCCGCGCCCGGGCGACGTCGTCGGGCACGTCGAGGTAGATGACGGCATCGGCCGTCTCGCCCGCGCGCGCGGCCCGATCGAACGCGCGCTGTGCTTGCGCGAGTGTGCGCGGAAAACCGTCGAGGACGTACCCGCCGTATTGAGACGCCGCGACGATGGCATCGCCGACGACATCGAGGACGAGTTCGTCGGGAACGAGGTCACCGCGCTCGAGGTACGCCCGAACTTGGCGCCCGAGTTCCGTATCAGTCGCGACGTGGTCGCGCAGCAACTCGCCGCTCGACACGTGCGGCACGCCGAAATGCGCCGCAAGGACGCCGCCTTGGGTGCCCTTTCCCGATCCCGGCGCACCGAGGAGCACAAGTCGCACTGCGTGCTACATCCCCGCCGAATTCGCCCGCTCTGCGTGGGCGGGACCGAGCGATACACTGCGCACTACGAGCCGGGTTCCACCCTGCTCCGACGATGGAAGGTTCGAATGCGCTATCTGTGTCGTGTCTCGGACCGTGAAGTGCATGCGTACGCGAACAATCGCCGCGACTTCTTCCTCAAGGCTGACGACACACTGTGGGCCCATGAGTCGCATTCTTGGCTCTTGTCTTCCCCGTCGGGAGCGAAGCTCGCGCATCGTATCGGCGCCACGTACTACGACGCCGAGACGAACACACCGCTGTTCTTCGAAACGGCCGAGCTGCCTTCGTGACGTGATCTGACCGGTGAGGCACACCGCCTCGCCGACGGGTTCAGGCGAACGCGGCGCGCAGTCGTTCGATTTTCGCCAACCGCTTGGCGGCGTCCTCGGGAGCGAGGTCGCCGTCGGCGCGGACGGCCTTCTCCATCGCGTCGAAACGGACGCCCTCGCGCTTGCGGATGGCTTTTTGTTCGGCCTTGGGGCGGCGCTTGAAGGCCCGGCGGTAGGCCGATACGGCGTCGCGGGCGCTGTCGCACTTGAGGTCCGCGGCGATTTTCACGAACGACGTTCCCTCACGACGCAGGGCGAGCACTTGATCTTCGTGCTCGGTTGCTTTCGTCACTGATGCTCCTCGCGCTCGTGTGGCCTACGAGAGTACCGGTAAACCCGCAGGCTGCGGATCTGGAGGTGCTGGTCGGGGGGTATGCTGACATCAACCTGCCGGGGTCATTGCTTGCAGGGAAGCCCAATTTGGGGAAGCGACGCGCAGACCGAGCCGAAGGTAGCGATGCTGCCCGGCCTACTCGCCTCTTTCCGGGTGAAGGAGAGAGGGAGGGAGGCCCGTGCCGGTACCTGTATTCACCCCGCGTCACACGATCGACCTCGCCGACGTCGCCGAGCTGCGCACCGAACTCACTGCAATCATCGATCGCCACGGTGGCGTCGTGATCGACTGCGCGGACCTCGATCATGTATGCGGCGCGGGTATGCGCGTGTTGGAAGTCGCCTCTCGTCACGGCTCGGTTTCGCTCGCGAATGCGTCACCGGTCATGCGTTTGCTCGCCGCTGTCTTCGGACTGCACGAGCCCGAATTCCGCGTCGCACGATTGCCGGGCGTCGAGTACAGCCTCGATGCCGCGGCCCGATCGTTGCGCGCGCACCACCCACTCGTCGTCTGCGCATCGGACGACAACTGATGATGGCCTTGGAGGTCTCACCATGAACACCACCACCGAATCTGGTGAGCTCAAACGTCGCATCGAGCGCCTGTCCGCGGAACGCGTGACGCTGTTCGCCCAACCGAACGCCTCGGCGGGCGACAAGGCCCGGCTCAAGACACTCGAGCGCGAGTTGGACGAGTGCTATCTCGAGCAACGTCGGCTGCGGGCGGTCAAGGACGCGCGCCGGTTCGTTTCCGAGTACTCGATCGTTCGGGTCCCGCGTCCCGACACGTCGTCGACCGCGACCAGGGACTAGCTCCCGGACAAAGTTCGTCGCCACGATTGAAGTCCCGGGCGTTGGGTAAGAACGCCCGGGAGGCCCGCGTGGGCACAACTGAACAGCAACTCGACTGGCATGGCGATGTCTTCCGCCACGAGGCGCTCTTCTACGCGGGCGATCGCGATTTCGTGAGCCACGCCGTGCCGTTCATCGACGCCGGCGTCGCGAACGGCGAACCGGTCCTTGTCCTCGTACCCGCTCCCAAACTTGCGTTGCTGCGTGAGCGCATTCCCACGCCGGCGCCCGGTGTCGTGTTCGGCGACATGGAACGCATCGGGCGCAACCCGAACTGCATCATCGCGGTGTGGGACCGATTCGTCGCCGAGCACGCGCGCGACGGTCAACGGGTGCGCGGGATCGGCGAGCCGATTTGGGCGAGTCGAACGCCGGCCGAGCTCGTCGAGTGCCAACGGCACGAAGAGCTGATCAATCTCGCGTTCGCCGGTGCGAACGAAGTCTGGATTCTTTGCCCGTACGACACCGAAGCGCTCGACGAATCCGTCATTTCCGAGGCGCACCGAAGCCA
>JANNHK010000435.1:0-3665 GCA_031404355.1 Actinomycetes bacterium | reverse complement strand
GGGCCGTTCTCGGCCGGCCCTGCCCTAATTCGCACCACTCCCCGCATCGGGCAGATGAGGGCATCCGTTGAGGACCTTTCCGGCCCTCCGGTGAGAAATCGGGCACTTTCGGTACCGGCGGTTACAGACGTCGGTCCCTGTGAGGAGCGAAAGCTCCTAGCGCATCGCTTCCCGGAGCCAGCGGACGCCCTTGTCGACCCCCGACTTCGGGGCCTCACGAACGGCGATGCCGACCATCTCGGCGATTGTCGCCTCCCGCAAACGGGCCCTCCAGGCCTCGTCCGCCTCGACGAACGCCCGGTTGATGCCGCAGAGCTTCCTGTACTCGCGAGCCGGGGCGCCGGCCGGGCCCCGGCGGCGGATCTCGGTGCACCGGAACACGGGCTCCTCGCCGTCGATCGCTTCGACGACGTCGAGCAGCGTGATCTCGGCTGCGGGCCGGGCGAGGCGATACCCGCCGCGCGGCCCCTTCACCGTCTCGAGAATGCCGGCCCGGGCGAGGGCCTGAAGGTGCTTGGCGAGGTACGCGGCGGGTACACCGTGGAACTCGGCGAGCTTCGCCGCCGGCATCGCCGAGTCCGGCGGCACGACCGCGAGGATCGTGCACGCATGCACACCCCATTCGACGCCGTCGGAGAGCCGCATAACACGGATAGTATATATCCGGAATAGCCCGGCTCGATACCATGCTCGGCCGAAGGGACGCGGACCATGGTGACAGTCGACGAAGTGGAGCTGCTGCCCGATGCGGAGCAGCACAAGCTGTTGAGCGCGACGCTCGAGCGGGTGAACCGCGCCTCGAACCAGGCCCGGGCCGTCGCGCTCGGCGCCAACGTGTTCGAGGGCCCCGCGCTGCGCGAGGTCGTGAAGGATGAGGTCGAGCGGGCGAAGCTCCCCGAGCAGATGGTGCGGCCGATCTTCGACCGGGTCGAGGCGTCGCTGCGGCGGCGCGCCGGAAAGCAACCGAAGTTCTCGACGTTCCAGTCGCTCACGATGCCGGCGTCGGCGTTCACGTGGAAGACCTCCGACCGGGTCTCGATACTGACGGCCGCGGGCCGGCGCACCATCGCGGTGCGGGTCGACATGCACCGGGGCGACCTGCGCCCGCCGCTCGCGGGCCGGCCCGCGAGCCTGGTGTTCCGCAACGGCGAGTTCGAGTTGTCGGCCGCCGACGTCGAGCGCGAACGGTACGACTTCTAGGACGTCTCGAATCTCGATCCGGGCGGTTGGCGCACGGTGATCGATTCGACGAGGAGCGACTGGGCGGCGCGCCCGATCGGCCCCGCCTCGTCGTGCAACCGCGACTCGGCGAGGCCGACGCCGTTCGATCCCGCGAACCCGCTCGACTCGAGACACACCCACTCGCCGACCGCCGGTCGGTGCAAGTGGATCGTCACCTCGGCGTTGATACCGGTCGCCTTCGTGGATCGCAACGGGCTGCCGACGCCGCTCCCGAAATCGGCGCAGGTCGCGACGCGCTGCAACGGCGACGGTGCTTCGTCGTCGACGACGTTGTTCAGCAGCCGGAACCAGATCGTCGCCGGTCCGGCTTCCATCCAATTGCCGGACGCGAGGCGCAACTCCTGCGTGCTCCACATCCCGACGACGTCGTGAGGACCGAACGAGAAGGGTTCGATCTCGGCCGGCGGCATAGGAGTGTCGACGACAGGCGAGACCGAGTCGCGCACGTCGACCTCGGCTTCGCGCACGCGCAACGCCGTCGCGCGCGCGACCTCGACATCGCCGGCGAAGGCGGACGCCTCGAGCCATTGCACCTTGCGCCCGGGGCGAATCGTGCGCGCCGCGATCGTGAGCGGCGCCATCGGCACCGGCCGCAACAACTCGACCGTGAGTCGCGCGACGAACGAGGCGGGGCCCGGGTCGTAACGCTCCAACACATACGCGAACAGCCCGCTCGGCGCGCCGCCGTGCTGCGCGTTCGGGTCCCAGGGCCCGCGCGTGTACTCGGATGGGACGAACGACTCCCCGTCGCGGTGGAACAGTGCAGTATCCGGCGGCATCGACCCGATGCTACGGTCGCTGCTCGATGCGGGTGGAGTCGCTGCTCAGCGACCGGGTCGCGCTGATCACGGGCGCGGCCTCGGGCCAAGGCCGCGCTGCGGCAACCCTCTTCGCGGAACACGGCGGCGCCGTCGTGGTCGCCGACATCGACGACGACGGAGCCGCGGAGACGGTCGCACTCGTCGAAAAGCAAGAGGGCCGCGCCGCCGCCATCCACGCCGACGTGTCACTACGCAACGATTGCGACGCCATGGTCGAGTTCACGATCGCGCAGTTCGGTCGCATCGACGTGCTCTACAACAACGCGGCCGTGCAGATGTCAGGTCACCTCGTCGACTGCACCGAGGAGGAGTGGGATCTCACCCTGCGGACGAATCTCAACGCCATCTTTTGGGCGTGCCGGGCTGCGATCCCGCCGATGCTCGAAGGCGGGCGGGGTTCGATCATCAGTACTGCGTCGACGTTGGGCCTCATCGGCTCGCCCGGGTACGCGGCCTACGGCGCGGCGAAAGCCGGATTGATCGCGCTGACGCGCCAGATTGCAGTCGAATACGGGCCGACGATCCGCGCCAATGTCATCGCTCCCGGCTCCATCGACACCCCCCGCTTTCGCAAGGTGATCGACGCCATGGACGACCCCGACTCGTTTCTGAAGATGCTGTACTCGAACGTGCCGCTGAAACGGCTCGGCGCGGCCGACGACATCGCCAACACCGCACTGTTCCTCGCGAGCGACCTTTCGGCGTATACATCGGGCGCGATCATCCCGTGCGACGGCGGCCTGGCGGCGTACCGGTGAGCCGGTGACCGCGAAGCTGGCCCCCCGGGTCGCGGTCGTGACCGGCGGCGCGTCGGGGCTCGGCGAAGCGATCGTGAGCAAACTCGCCGCGGCCGGCGACCGCGTGATCGTCGCCGACGTCGACGAACCGCGCGCCCAGCAGGTAGCCGACAACCTCGTGGCCGCGGGCCGTCTGGCCGAGGCGGTCACCGTCGACGTGACGAGCGAAGGTGAGATCGCCGCGATGTTCGACGCGGTGGTCGAGCGCTACGGCCGTCTCGACATTCTCGTGTGCTCGGCCGGGGTCGAGACCCGCTCGTCGATCGTCGACTGCGACGACCACGCGTGGCAGCGCGTGATCGACGTCAACCTCAAAGGCCCGTGGCTGTGTATGAAACACGGCATCCCGCCCATCGCCGACAGCGGAGGCGGCGCGGTCGTGCTCCTCGGTTCGGTACTCGGCGCGATCGGCGCGCCCGGCTACGCCGCGTACTGCGCGTCGAAGGGCGCGCTCGTGAACCTGGCCAAGCAAGCTGCAATCGAACACGCCGAGGACAACGTCCGCGTGAACGTCGTGTCGCCGTCGGCCACCGACACCGGCCTGTTCGCGCGCGTCGCGCAACAGACGGGCGACCCCGACGGCGTCCGCCGCATGGTCGCCGCCGGCACACCCATGGGCCGCCTCGGCACCGGCGACGAAGTCAGCTCCACGGTCGCGTTCCTGTGCTCACCGCAGGCGGCGTACATCAGCGGCGCCGTCATCCCCGTAGACGGCGGAATGGCCGCCCGCCGCACCTAACCAACGGGATGCGTCGATATCCAAAACTGGCGTGTTGGGGAACGGCGCCGCCATGGGGCGGCCACC
>JANNHK010000434.1:0-17285 GCA_031404355.1 Actinomycetes bacterium | reverse complement strand
TGCCGACCGTGCGCATGGGTCCGGACACGGTCGTGTTCGACGACGACTACAAGGTCATCGCGCCCGGCTCCGACAAGATCGGGAAGATGGCGCGTGGTGGAAACGTCCCGTTGCGCTACCACAAGGATCCCGAGAAGTCGGCCGCGACGTTCGTGACGATCGACGGCAAACGGTGGGCGATCTCGGGCGACTTCGCATCGGTCGACGAGGACGGTCAGTTGAACCTGCTCGGCCGCGGTTCGGTGTGCATCAACTCGGGCGGCGAGAAGATCTTCCCCGAAGAGGTCGAAGCAGCCTTGAAGGCGCACCCGGCCGTGTTCGACGCGGTCGTGGTCGGCGTGCCCGACGACCGGTGGGGCGAACGCGTCGCGGCGGTCGTGCAGATACGCGCGGGCGAGACGGTGACACTCGAGATCGTCGACGCGCACTGCCGCGAGCACATCGCCGGATACAAAGTGCCGCGCGAAATCCACGTCGTCGCGGCTATCGAACGATCACCGAGTGGGAAACCCGACTACCCGTGGGCCAAGAACATTGCGACTGGAGCGAACTAGAGATGCACAACGAACTGTGCGAGAAACTGGGCATCGAGTTCCCGATCTTCGCGTTCAGTCACTGCCGCGACGTCGTCGCCGCGGTGACGAACGCGGGTGGTATGGGCGTGCTCGGCGCGCTCGCGTTCACGCCCGAGCAGCTCGAACTCGAGATCACCTGGATCGAAGACCAGGTGAAGGGCAGGCCGTACGGCGTCGACGTCGTGATTCCCGCGTCGCACGTGGGGAGTGGCATCGAGGAGGTCGGCGACCTCATGCCGAAGCTCCAGGACATGGTGCCGCAGGACACGCTCGACTGGATCGACGGCGTGCTCGACGAGTTGGGCGTGGCCCCGTTACCCGAAGGTGCGGCAAGTGACGGCGAGTTCGACGCGGGCGAGGGCAGTGGCGGCATGATGGGCGGCGGCCTGCTCGGGTGGACGACGGCGACGTCGGCGCCGCAGGTTGAGGTCGCGCTGCGCCACGACATTTCGTTGCTCGTCAACGCGCTCGGCCCGCCGCCCAAGGAAGTGGTCGACTCCGCGCACGACCACGGCGTGATGGTGGCCGCGCTCGTCGGGCGCGCCGACCAGGCCGAGAAGCAAGTGCAGCAGGGTGTCGACATCGTCGTCGCCCAGGGCACCGAAGCCGGCGGCCACACGGGCGAGATCGCGACGATGGTGCTCGTGCCCGAAGTGGTCGAGCGCGTCTCGCCGACCCCGGTGCTGGCCGCGGGCGGCATTGGTTCCGGCAAGCAGATGGCCGCGGCCATGGCGCTCGGGGCGGCGGGCGTGTGGACCGGTTCGATCTGGCTCGGTGTCGCCGAGAGCAACACCGGACCCGAAAGTATGCAGCGCCTGTTCGAGGCGTCGGCGCGCGATGCCGTGCGGTCGCGGTCGCTCACGGGCAAGCCGGCTCGCATGTTGCGCAACGAGTGGACGATGGCGTGGGAGCGCGACGACTGCCCGGGCACGCTGCCGATGCCGTTGCAGTTCATGGCGACGCAGAAGGCACGCGCCCGCATGGCGCGGTCGCGTCCGGAGCTGTTCGCGATGCCCGTCGGTCAGATCGTCGGCAGCATGAAGCAGGTCCGCACCACCAAGCAGGTCGTGCTCGAGATGGTGCAGGAGTACATCGAGACCGTCGAGAAGATGTCAGGCGGTCTCACCGAATAATGGTGGTCCAGGCGCAAGCCGTAGGCGCGGACACGTGCTCGACGCAATTGGGAGATGGAGCGCCGGAGGCTGTAGCCGAGTGCTGAAAGCCGCGGTGGTGGGCACCGGGTTCGGGTGCCTCACGCACGTCCGCGCTCTGCGCCGGGCCGGGTTCGAGGTGCCGGTGCTCGTGGGGCGCGACCCGGTGCGCACCCGCGCCCGTGCCGTGCGGTTCGAGGTCGACCATGCGTGCACGTCGTTGGCAGAAGCGCTCGAGTGCGACGTCGACGCGGTGACGATCGCGACGCCGCCCGATACGCACACCGCGATCGTTTTGGAGGCGATCGCGGCGGGGAAGCACGTGGTGTGCGAGAAGCCGTTTGCGCTCGATCGCGCCCAAGCCCGCCGGATGCGCGATGCCGCCGCGCGCGCGGGCGTTGTGGCGCTGCTCGGATGCGAGTTCCGCTTCGCGCCCGATCAAGCGCTCCTGGCGCAGATCGTGCGCGACGGCGCGATCGGCGACCCGAGGCTCGCGACATTCCTGCTGCACATCCCCTTGCTCGGGAACCCGACCGCGGAAGTCCCCGAGTGGTGGTCGGACCGCGAGCGCGGTGGCGGCTGGCTGGGTGCGCACGGGTCGCACGTCGTCGACCAGATACGCGTCACGCTCGGAGAGTTCGCGGCCGTGTCGGCGTCGCTGCCGCTCGTGTCGGAACACGACTGGACCGCCGAGGATGCATACCTCGTGCAGTTCCGGATGCGGTCCGGCGCGGTCGGCGTCATGCAGGCGGTCGCGAGCGACTGGGGATCGATGTTGTTCGTGACCCGGGTCGCGGGTTCGAAGGGCAGTGCGTGGACCGAAGCGGGCAAGGTGTATGTCGGCGACGCGAGTGGCACCCGCGAGATTCCGATTCCCGCCGACCTGGTCGTCGACCCGCCCGATCCGCCGCCGAGCGACCTGCTCACGTCCGCGTACGACCTGCTGCACGCCACGGGCATCGATATGGGCCCGTACACGCGCCTGTTCGAGCGGTTCCGTGCGCTCATCGAAGGGATTCCGGTCCCCGCGACGCCGGCGCCGGCCACGTTCACTGACGGCGTCGCCAACATGGTTGTCCTCGACGCCATCCGCCGCTCCGCCACGCTCGGCGAATGGGTCGACATCCACGGCTGACGAGTGAACGATTCGCGGCGGCGGGTCGTCTGAGTGGGTATGCGACGCCTCTGCATCACGATCATGGCGATGGCGGCCGGGCTGGCGGCCTGCGGTGACCCGGCCGCGACGCCCGGGGCGGGCGGGGACAACGCCGCGCCCCCTATCGCCGAGGACGCGGAGGGGAACGAGCTGCTGTTCCTCGGTATGGGCCAGGGCGTGAAGGTGTTCGACACGAAGACCGAAGCGGTGATGCTCGAAGCCGCACCGGCGGTGCCCTCCCAACAGGGCAACATCGTGTACCAGGCGATCCCGCGCGCGGGCGGAACCGAAGTCGCCGCGTTCGACCCCGCGAACGGGCACGCGCACTGGTCGACGTTGCTCCCGGAACCGAGTGAGCTGCGCGTCGCGTCGCAGGACGGCACCGCGGCGGTGCTCGGTGCGGTACGGCCCACGGACGGAACGATTCCCGGTCGGACGACCACGCATCTGACAGTCGTGCGCGGCCCGGACGACGTGCGGGGCTACGACGTTCCCGGCAACGTCGAGCCGGAGACGTTCTCGAGCGACGCCGGCAAGCTGTTCCTCGTCGACTACCTGCCACCCGAAGCGCCCGTGAGCTACTCGTTGAAGTTGCTCGACCTCGACACCGGCGAGGTCGGCGAAGTGTTCGACGCGCACGGCGGTCACCGTGAACCCATGGAAGGAACCGCGCGCCGTCACGTCTACTCGCCCGACGGGACGCGCCTCTACACGTATTACGAGATCCTCGGTGATCCGTACTACGAGCACATGAAGGGCCCGTACCGCGCGTTCGTCCACGTGCTCGACCTCGAGGAGGAGTGGGCGCACTGCGTCGTGCTCGACGAACCGTTCGGGACCATCCCCGGAGGAGCCGGCGCGACGTTGACCGTCGCGCCCGAGGGCGACGCCGTGTATGTCACCGATCCGACGCTCGGTCTCCTGGCCGAGATCGACACTGAACTCCTGCGAGTTGTGAACACCTCCGAGGTCGTGCCGCCCCAAGCCGTGCACGGCTCAGCTGCCGTCACGACCGACGATACGGTCTTCGTCAGCTATGACAACCAGCTGCACGCCGTCGATCGCGAGACACGAACGGCCGCTCCGCTGTTCGCGGCCGCGTCACCCGTCGGCGCACTCTACGTATCGCGGTCGGGCGACAAGTTGTACGCCGCATTGCCGGACCGAGTCGTGGTGTACGACACCGCGACCAATCAACGGCTCGGCGAGTTGCTCGTCGGGAAGGAACCCGTCGAGTATTTCGACCCGAGCGGCGTACCGCTCGACGCAACCAGCGACGTCTTCAAGTGTGCGTGTTGACCAGAGTCCGGGAAGGTGGGGGAGAATGCGACCGTGGAAGAGCCGGATCCCCGGCTGATCCGCGCCGCGGCCGCCGGCGACCACGACGCGTTCTCCGAGCTCGCGCGGACGTGGCAGGTACCGGTGTTGCGGTACCTGGAACGGTTCCTGGGCGACCGGACCGTGGCGGAGGACGTCGCGCAAGAAGCGTTCCTGCGCTGCTATGTGCACCTCGGCCGGTACACGTTCACGGGCAAGTTCTCGACCTGGCTCATGAGCATCGCGCACAACGCCGCGATCGACGCGGTGCGAAAGCGCGCACGCGGGGAGCGGGCGACGGCGCGGCTCCCACCACCGCGCCCGTCGTCCGACCCCGTGGCCCGGCTCGAAATTGCCGAGGCGCTGGCCGCACTGCCAGTGAAGTTGCGGTCCGCGCTGCTCTTGGTGGAGGTCGTCGGGTTGCGCTACCGCGAGGCGGCCGAAGTGCTCGGGGTGCCCGAGGGAACCGTGAAGAGCCGGGTGTCGCACGCACGCGAACGCGTCGTCGCCTGGTACGCGAGTGGAGAGGGTGAATCCGATGCGCTGCGGTGACGCGCGTCCGGACCTGTCGGCGCTGCTCGACGACGAGCTCGCGCCCGACCGCGCCGACGCGCTGCGCGAGCACGTCGCGGGGTGTGCACCGTGCACGCGCTACGACCGCGACATCCACGCCCTCCGCACCCGGCTCCGCATTGCACCGGTCGAGCACGTCGTCGACATCGAGCCCCTCGTGCGCGTCCACCTCGATGAGCTCGACGAGCGCGCACCGGAACGCCGCTCCCGCGCGGTCGGCCTGCTGTCGTTCGCCGCCGCGTTCGTCGCTGCGTTCGTCGCGGGCGCCACGTTCGTGCAGATCACCGGGAACCCCGAACCCGTCGGCGCCCGCGACCTCTCCGATGCCGTACTCGCCGCGCAAGCCTCGATCGACAGCCTCGAAGCGAACGTGACGGTCGTCGAACGCGGTTTCCACCCCGACGTACCCGAGCGGACGCTTGTGGGCACGATCGCGTACCGAGCGCCCGAATCGCTCGCCCTGCAACTGCGCGACACGACCGCGTACCCGTCGGACGAATGGGTCCGCGACGACGTCACCCTCGTGGTCGACGGCGACCGCTCGTGGGAGCGCGCGGTCGTGCGGTGTCCGCGCGAGGCTCTGCCCGGGTGCACACCCCGAGAACCGCGCACGCGGGCGCTGCTCGGCCGGGACCCGTTCTCCGACACCGGGCCCGCGCCGCTCGACCTGGTCGTACCCGTCGGCAGCTTCGGGCGCAGCGGCGCGGTCGAAGACCTCGGCCGGGATCGGGTCGACGGCCGCCCCGTCGTCGGCGCGCGCGTGACGGCCGCGCAGGTCGAGCCACTCCTCGACGGGTTACGGTCGCGCGGCAACGCCCGCGAGATCCACCCGACTGACATCGTCGAGTTGTGGCTCGACGAAGACGTGCTCGTGCCCGTGGCGCTCGACGTGCGCGCGGCGCCGACTGCCGAGCGGTCGGAATGGGCCGCGCGCCGCGGCTACGACGACACCGACGGCGTGATCGTCGCGGTGCGGTGGACGGACATTCGCGTCGACGCCGCGGTTTCGGACGACGCGTTCGCGCCGATGCCGGCCGATGCGATGACTCGTGACGCGGGCTTCGTTCCCGGCGCGGTGACGCAAGCCGAACCGGCACCACACCCGGCCGGTATGGAGCCCGTGCGCGCGGGCCTGGTGCGCGGCCTGGGTGGTCCAGAAGTCGAGGTGCAGGCGTGGTCCGACGGCCGGGCCTGGGTCAAGGTTGCGGCGACCACGCAATGGCCGGGTGGGCGGCTCTTCGGAGATCTCGGCCCGGTCGTGCGCGAGATCGCGGTCGGTGACGGCGTCGTGTACCTCGACGAGCGGGGCGAGCGTGTCGCCCTCCACGGTCCGGATGGCGACGTTGTCGTCACCGGGAGCATCGCCACGGACGATCTCGTCCGCGTCGCGGCGTCGCTCGCGCTTGTTGGTGAGCGGGTACCGGCCGACTGGTACGAAGCCGCAACTGTTTCCCTCGACGACGTGCGGGGCATCGAGCTCCTCGTTCCGACGGACGCGGGCGAACCCGCCGTGCGCCAGGCCGGCGACACCGTGACCCTTGCCTACGCGGGCCCGGGCGCACGCGGGTTCCTCGTCGTCGAGGCGCCCGGCGCGCAACTCGGTCCGCCGTTCGACCCCGACGCGCGCTCGATCGACGTGCGGGATACGACGGGGCGCTGGAGTCCGGAACTCGGCACCCTCGAGTGGGTCGAGGACGGTGTTGTCATCTCCATCACGAGTCACACGCTCGGCCTCGGCGAACTCGTCGCGGTCGCCGAAGCGATGAAGCCGGCATGAGGCGGGTCGCGCTGATGGTCGCGGTGGTTCTCGTGGGCACGGTGCTCGGCGCGTGCACGATGCTCGTCGTCGACGACACCGATGCGGGTGCTCCGTTCGTGGCCGAGGCAACGCCCGGCACGGCGTCACCGGTAGTCAACTCGCCGCCCGTGCTGCTGGTGTGGACGCCCGACGGACTTGCTCCCGGCCTCGCCGCGGGAGTCGACGCCCTTCCGGCAACGACCCGGGTCACCGAAGTGCGCGGCGACCTCGTCGAGATGGTCGACCCGGCGGCGCCCGCCGGGTACGTGACTCCCCTCGACGCGTTGTCGATCGACCCGGCCGGCTACGCCTCCTTCCTGCCCAAGGGCGCGGGCGCGACACTCGCGACCCTGGGCCCGGGCGAGGCGGTGATCGGTGAAACGTCGGCGCGCTTGCGCCGGATCGGCGTGGGCGGGTCGATAGACCTCTCGGACGGAGCGCAAATGCACATCGTCGGCGTGCTCGACGACGCGCTGGTCGGCGCCGCGGAACTGGTTGTCGCGCACGACACGCTGCCCGCGATCGTGACACCGCGCTTCCTTCTCGTCGCGTACGACGGGCCGCGCGAAGCGATTGAACGCGAGATCCGCGAACTGCTTCCGTCCGGTACCGCGGTGCGTTTCCGCGCGCCGGGCGAGACGCCCCTCATGCGGCACGGCGACGCCGTGCTGCCGCAGGCAACGGTCAAGGAACAGTTCGGCGAGTTCTCCTATCGCCACGTCGTGGGCGGCGACGGCCGCGAACTCGAACTCGATCCGGCGTGGGTGCGCGACCACATCGTCGAAGCCGAGATGCCCATCCTCGGGACGGTGCGTTGCCACCGGGCGATCGTCGACGAACTGCGCGCCGCGCTCGTCGACCTCGAACAGCGCAACCTCGCCTACCTCGTGGCCGCCGACGGCTACCGCGGGTGCTTCGTGGCCCGCCTCGTTGCGGTCGACGGGGGCGTGTCCCGCCACGCATGGGGTGTCGCCCTCGACGTCAACTGGCCCAAGAACCGCGAAGGCGAATTGGGCACGCAGGACCCGCGGCTCATCGACACGATGACGGAGCACGGCTTCACGTGGGGTGGGCCGTGGCTGGTACCCGACCCGGCGCATTTCGAGTGGGTCGCGATCTGAGGTGTGAGTAGCGTGTCGAGGCGTGCTCTCCCCGGAGAGGATCGTCGACGCCACCCTGGCCGCGATCGACGAGCGCGGAATCGAAGGGGTCTCGCTGCGCGACGTGACGAACCGCCTGGGCGTGACGCCGCCCGCGATCTACGACCACTTCGACGGCAAGGACGCGCTGCTGCGCGCCGCCGCCGACCGGATGTATCGCGACCTGGGCGCCCAACTCGGGGCCGCGAGTGGCACCGACCTCGAACGCGCGACCAGTGGCTTCCGGGCTTACGTTGCGATGGCCCGCGCCCATCCCCGCCGGTACCGGTTGCTGCTGCGCTACCCGCCGCCCGCCGTGCGCGAGGCCGACAGCGGTTCGGAACTCGCGTCGGCCGGGATCGCGTACGACCTCGGGGCGGGACCGGTGCGCGACGCGATCGCGGCGGGAACGTTGCCGCCTGCCGACCTCACCCTCGCGCCGCTCGTGAGGTGGGCCATGGCGCACGGCATCGCGACGTTGCTGGTGCACGGGCACTTCGACGACGCGACCGCCGATCGTCTCGTCGAGGCAGCCATCGTCGTGCTCTTCGGGAGCGCTGACTAACCGTCGACCTCACCATCCAAGTACGCGCCCTCGAGCCGCGTGAGGTCAGATCGCATGTCGGCCGCGGCCTCGTCGAGCACGAGCCGGCCGCGAGCGAGCACGAGCACCCGGTCGGCGATCTCCAGCGCGAGGTGGACGTGTTGCTCGACGAGTATGACGGCCGCACCGTCTTCGGCGGCCGCGCGGACGGCGGGCAACAATGACCGGGCGACGATAGGGGCGAGGCCGAGCGTCATCTCGTCGACGAGCAGCACCCGTGGCCGCCGTTGCAATGCGCGCGCGAGTGCGAGCATCTGCTGTTCGCCGCCCGAGAGCAGGCCCGCGGCCCGCCGCGGAATCGCGCGGAGCGCAGGGAACGTGTCGAGCGCCGCGTCGGCCGTGGCGCGTTCGCCGCGGCGGCGGGCCAGGCGGAGGTTTTCGGCGACGGTGAGCTGGGTGAACAGGCCGCGGTCGTCGGAGACGAGCGCGAGGCCGCGGCGGGCAAGGACGTGGGGCCGCCGGGTGTCGACGGTGCGTCCGAGTACTTCGACGCGCCCTGCGAGCGTGGGTTGGAGGCCGCTGATCGCACGCAGCAGGGTTGTCTTGCCCGCGCCGTTGGCCCCGAACAACGCGACGATCTCGCCGGGCGTCACCGCGAACGAGACGTCGCGCACGACGGGCCCGCCGCCGTACCCGGCCGCGACGTCGGTGAGCACGAGTGGCGCGGTCACGATTCCTCACCGACCGCGGTGCCGAGGTAGGCCTCGACGAGCGCCGGATGGTTGCGTATGTCGCCGGGCGGGCCGTGGACGATCACCGCGCCGAAGTCGAGCACGTAGACCACGTCGCACACGGAGAACACGAGGTCGACGTCGTGGTCGACGAGCAGCACCGACGCGCCGTGCGCGACGATCGCCCGCAGGTGACCGCCGAGGAGCGCGCGGTCGGCGGGGTCGAGCCCGGCCGCGGGTTCGTCCAACAACACGAGGCGGGGGTCGGCGGCGAGGGCGCGGGCGATGCCGACGAGGCGGCGCGTGCCGTGGGGCAGCTCGCGCGCGAGCGTGCTTCGCCAGTCTTCGAGTCCGAGCAGCGCCATCGGTTGTTCGATGCGCGCGTCGCGTCGAACTCGGCGCCACGGTTTGCACGCATCGACGAACAGGTCACGCATACCCGGCCGCTCGGAGGCGACACGGAGCTGGTCCTCGACCGTGAGATCCTCGAACAGCGCCCCACCTTGGAACGTACGGGCCAGACCGGCGCGAGCCCGGGCGTGGGGCGGGAGGCCGTCGAGCGAGTTCCCGGCGAATCCGACGCTTCCACCCGCGATCGGCGCGAACCCCGTTACCGCGTCGATGAACGTCGTCTTGCCCGCACCATTCGGGCCGATCAGGCCGACGAGCGCACCTTCGGGCACCGCCAGGTCGACGCCGTCGAGCGCGACGACACCCCCGTAGCGGACGGTCAGCGCGCGTACTTCGAGTAGGGAGTCGTTCATCGATGCCGTACCCGGCGAAGCGTTCCGACGATGCCGTTCGGGAATACGACTGCGGCGACGACGAGCGCCAGCCCGGCTATCGCGAGTTGGTAGCGGGACGCGTTGTCGTTCGAGCGGTCGAGCGCGACGGTGAGGAGCCCGCCGCTCGCGAGCGCACCCGCGAGCAGCGCCCCGGCCGGGGCGGCAATGCCCGATAAGTACGTGAAGGCGAGCAGCGTCAACGACGCCAGCACCGCGAACGACGACGGCGAGAGGATCTGGCGTTCGTACGCGAGCAGCGTGCCGCCGATACCGGCGAGGAACGCGGAGACACCGAACGCACTGATCTTGGCGCCGACCACGTTGATGCCCGCGGCGGCCGCGGCTCGTTCGTCGGCGCGCACCGCGAGCCAGGCGCGCCCCGTGTTGCCGCGCCGCAGCCCGACCACGGCGAGCGTGCAGACGACGAGTACCACGACGCACACGATCCCGAACGCGGGGCGTGGGTAGTCGGTACCGCGCGCGGCGATGCCGACGTCGATGCCGAACAGCTCCGGTGGCGGCACGCGACTGCCGGCCGCGCCGCCCGTGAACCAGGTCCACTTGAAGATCAACTCCTCGATCACGACCGCGGCCGCGAGCGTCGCGATCGCCAGGTCGAGACCCCGGACGCGCACGGCCGGAATCGCGACGAGCACTCCGACCGTGGTGGCGACGACCGCGCCCGCGAGGGCGTCGAACGGGAACCCGAAGCCGGCGTCGTTTGCGAAGCGCACCATCGCGAACGCGGCGACACCCGCGAACGCGTACGGTGCGAGCGAGATCTGGCCGACGAACCCGGTCACGACGACCACCGACAGTGCGAGCACGGCGGTGATCGTCGAGATGATGATGCCGAGCCGCCAGTCGCCGTCGAGGACGAGCAACGCGCCGATGGCGACGCCGCCCGTGACGATCACGCCGATTCCGGTCCAGGCCGGATCGGGCGACTCGGGCAGCGAGCGCGTCGGTGGTCGACCGCGATGCGGCAGCCGTGATCCGCCGACGAGCAGCGTGAGCAGGATCACGAGGAACGGAACGCCTTGTTGGAGTCCGACCTCGGGCAGCCATTCGTGGTCGGCTTGCAGGTTGAGGATCTCGGACTGCGCCATCCCGATGGCGAGGCCGGCCGCGGTCGCGACGACGAACGAGTTGAACCGGGCGACGAGCGCGGCCGCGACCGCGGGGACGATCAGGAGGCTCGTCCCCGCGGGGTCGAGGCGCACGATGGGCGCGGCGAGGATGATTGCAAGGGCCGCGAGCATCGAGGCGAGCGCCCAGTTCGCGACCCCGTACGCGTCGGGCGACAGCCCGATCTGGATGGCGCCTTCCTCGTGCTCGGCCGTGGCCCGTGTGGCGAGCCCGAACCGGGTGTAGCGGTAGACGAGCCACAGCACCCCGGTGAGGGCGACCGCGACGGCGAGCAGGAAGAACCGGTCGAGGGGTACGGACGCGCCGAAAAACTCGACGACGCGCGCGTCGAGCACGTTGCGGATCACCAACGCCGTCGCGCCGCGCGCGCCGAACCGGAGGTCGATCAGCGCGATGAAGTAGAGGAGCAAGCCGAGCGACGCGACCACCCTGGCCAACGCCGGGGCGCGACGCAAGGGCCGGAAGACCAGCGCATAGATCAGCGCACCCAGCGCGGCCGCGAGCGCCAGACTCGTGACCATTGCGGTGAAGACGGTCGGGCGATCGACGATCGAGGGCCGCATGGACACTCCGAAGACCGCCTCGAAGGGCACGGGCAGCACGAGGCTGCCCGTCTCGCGCAGTTCGTAGAACGCGAACGCGACATACATGCCGAGCGCGGCGTGGGCGAAGTTGACCGTTCCGCTCGCCTTGTACGTGAGGACGACACCGAGCGCGAGGATCGCGATGACCGCGCCGCCGCCGAGTCCGAGCAGCAGGAACGTGAAGTGGCTGGAGATGACGGTTCCCGCTTACTCGGACTCGCCGAACTCGGTCACGTCGATGAAGCCGTTGGGCGCCGCGGCCGGCACGCCGTCGGGGCCGATCTCGAACAGGTACTGCTGGGGTGCGCACAGTGCGATGAGGTCGGACATCTGTTTGCCGTCGCACGTGTACGGGTGGCCCCAGAAGCTCGGTTCGTCGCGGGAGGCGCGCATGTGCTCGAGCACCGCCGCTGACGAGATGGCATCGGCGCCGTCTTCCTCGGCGATGGCGGTGAGCACCGCCCACAGGTTCATCATGCCGCGGAACGACACCGTGCCCGCCCCGCCCGCGGGCTCGGTCGCGTACCGGTCGGTCGCGGCCACGAAGATTTCACCCTCGCGATTGTCGTCGAACGGGCCCTCCGAGTTGAAGATCACGCCTTCGGCCGCGGTGCCGGCCTGGTCGAGGATCTCGGTCGCCGCGCACGCGCCCACGAGCAGCAGCGCGGCGTCGATCTCGAGGTCGCGTCGCGTCTCCATGAGCGGGACGCACGCGGTGTCGGCCGCGCCCACGATGATCGCGTCGGCGTCGAAGTCGGCCGCCTTCGTCAACACCGGCAGGAAGTCGGTCCCGAGTATCGGGAACGGGATGAGCTCTACTTCGGCCCCGAGTTCGGTTGCCACGTCGGCGCCCCACGTTGTCGCGGAGTGCTCGAACGACTCGAACTCGCCGTACGCGATCGCGATCCGCTCGGCCCCCAACTCGCGAACCGAGTACGCGACGAACGCGCTGAACGCGCCGGGAGTGCCGCCGCTGAAGGAGAAGGCGATCGGGCTGCGCATGTCGGCGAGGTTCACCGGGATCCCGCCGACCACGGGGATCTCGTTCTGTTCGAGGACCGGGATCGATCCGGTGCTGCCGACGTCGAGGCCGCCGACGAACGCGATGACACCCTTGTTGACCAGATCCTGCGCGCACGCCTGCGATGTCTCGGGCGAGAAGTCGGATACGCACGTGTGCAGTTCGAGCGGGCGGCCGTCGGCGCCACCCAACTCCGCGTTGATGAACGCGACCGTCGCCTCGGCCGCGGCCCGAACTTCGGGGAACGAGCCGGCGGGACTGTTTTCCTGGTTGATGAGGCCGATGCGAATCGGTTCGGCGTCCTCGTCGGCGGCGACGGGCGCGTCGGGAACCGTCCCCACGAACCAGTCTTCGCCCGCGAATTCCGCGACGACCGAGTCGGCGGCCGGGGCCGCGGTCGAGTCACTCGTCTCGGTCGCGGTCGACTCGGTCGCATCCTCGTCGTCGGTGCTCTCCGAGCACGCAGTTGCCATGAGGGCGACCAGCACCACGGCCGTCGCCACGCGCATCGGGTGGGTCACGATTCCTCCAGTTCTCGTGCGACCGTTTCGACCGCGTGCACCTGTGTGTTGTCGAGGCCGGTGAGCTCGCCGGCGATCTCGTCGCCAGACCGTAGGCGTTCGAGCGACGGTGCGCCGGTCGCGCGTGCATTCACGGGAGAGGGCCACGGGACCGGGGCGGTCACGAGCGGCGCTCCGACCGGCGCGCGTTGTCGTCGAGGGGAGGGCCGTAGACGGTCCGCACCGTCTCGCCCGCGTCGAAGCGCCCTTGCGTGCGGCGCATGCCGGCGATGCCCGCGGCGTGCACGAGCGTTGCGCCGAACCGGCGCTGTTCGTTCACGAGCGCGTCGGTGAGGGAGCGGTCGTCGTTGTCGTTCAGTGTTTGCTTCAACGCCGCGAGGGAAAGCGCAGGTCGTTCGGCGAGCCGGATCGCCCAGGTCAGGGCGGCGTCGACCGCTTCGCCCGCGCCGACCAGTCGATTGAGGCCACCGAGTTCGAAGATCCGCGCGGCCGTCATCGGCGCGCCGTCGAGCACCATCTCCGCGGCGACCGTCCGCCCGATGAGGCGCGCGAGGCGCGAGGTCCCACCGATGCCGGTGGTGAGTCCGATCGCGACCTCGGGCTGGCCGATCCAAGCGTGGTCCTCGGCGATCCGCAGATCGCAGGCCCAGCCCAGCTCGGCACCCCCGCCCGAGCAGTCGCCCGAGATCGCCGCGATCGTGACGACCTGCGGGTCGGTGATCTCCGCGAGCGCGCGCCACCAACCCTGCGGGTCGCCGCTGGGTGTGCCGCCGGTGACGGTCGCGATGAGATCGGGCAGCCACGCGTGCTGGTACCAGTCGCCCCCGGGCACCGACGCGAGCACGGTGACGCGAGCCCCGCCGGCGCGCGCTTCGGCCAGCGCGTCGGCGAGCGCGTTCACCGCCGCCCATGACACGAAACCCGACCACGCCGAGAGGTCGAGGGTGACGAGGCCCACCCCGTCGCTCGGCCGCTGCAATGTCACGGTCACGAGTCGTTACGCCTCGACCCATTCGGCGAGCACGTCGGGGACGCGCAAGTCGTCGGGGATCCGCTCGACGCCGATGTGCTTGTCGACCCAGGCGTGGAAGTGTTGGATGCGCCGTTCCTGGTACGAGAGGGGCGCACCGCCGTGGGCCGCGGCGTCGATCGAGCGTTGGATGGGTTCCATGTTGCGCTCGTCCTCTTCCATGACTGCGCCGAAGGCGGCCTGGAGCGTGTCCCATGCCGGCGGTCGTTCGCCCTCACCCCAGTCGACCGCCAACCACACGAGGTCGAGGCGGGTGGTGCCGATGTCGAGCGGCCAGAACAGCAGCAGCGGGAACCCCGCCGCGTCCAGCGGCGCGATGAGGTTGGGGAACATGCCGTAGGCCGTGTTGGTCGTGCGGAAGATCTCGCCCATCTCCGGCGACGTCGGCAGGCCCGGCGAAATGCCGCCGCGCGCGATGACCTGCGGCCGCAACCGCGTGACCATCCGCGTGTGGCCGTTGTGCAGCAGGCCCATCGTCGAGGCGCGGGAGTCGAGCGATTTGTTGACCGTCTGCGGGTGGATCGTGCGGAGGTGGTACACCTCGAGGAACGCTTCGGCGGTGACCTTCCAGTTGCACTTGATGATCGAGCTCGTCCGCCCGAGGCATCGCCACTGCTGGCGGGCGAGCTCGTCGAGCTCGCCCGGGATCGGCGCGAGCCATTCGAGCAAGGGGACAGCCTGCGGGTCACGGTTCACGAACACGAGCCCGGCCCAGGTTTCGCAGCGCACCGACACGAGCCCGCGCTCCTCGCGGCACAGCCCGACGAAATCGCGTTCGTCGGGGACGTGCACCAGGTTGCCGGTCAGGTCGTAGGTCCACGAGTGGTACTGGCAGCGCAGCAATCGCGCGTGGCCGTGTTCCTCGCGCACGACGGGGGCGCCGCGGTGGCGACAGGAGTTGTAGAACGCGCGGATCTCACCGTCGTCGCCGCGGGTGACGAGTACGGGCGCGCCCACGAGATCGACGACGCGGTACGAACCCGGTTCCGGGAGTTCGGAGTCGTGACACGCGAACAGCCACGCGCGCGACCACAGATGGTCGCACTCGAGGCGGTAGAACGCGTCGTCGGTGTAGCGGCGCAACGGGAGGTCGGGGAGCGCGGGGAAGCCGGGCGGCGGATCGGTCCGAGCCGCCTCGTAGTCCATCTCGGATTCGAGTCGCGCGACGAGCGCCGCGTCCATCGCCAACTCCTCAGTGCATGTAAGGGACCGGCAGCATCAACTGGAGTGTCTCTTCCATGACGACGTCGTCGAGCGTCTGGGACCAGCGCCCGAACTCCGGGTGCTCGGCCAGGGCGCTCAACGTGGAACCGACCGCGTTGGCATCGTCGACGGCCCAAAGGTCGACCACCGTGTCGAGGCGCCCGATGAGGTTCGACCAGGCACCGAGCAGGCGCCAGCCGCGTTCTTCCATCGCGGGCACTACCTCGACCATGACCTTGATGAAACGGCTCATCTGGCCGGGCCGAATCTTCATCGTCACGTGCAGCACGGCTGCGTGGTCGGCCACGGATGATCCTTTCAGGTCCCCGCGAGGCGGGCGACGGCGGGGGCGAACACGTCCATCACGTCGGCGCCGACGGTCACGGTGCTGATGCCATAGCGCGCTCTCCGTTCGACGAGTGTGTCGACGATTTGGTCGATGTCGCCGACGAGGGCGTGGGGGTGCGCGCCGAACTGCTCGGGTGTGAGCCCGAACATCGGGCCCATCGCGTCGACGGTGCCGGCGCGGTCGTCGGTGACGATCGTGAAGTACGCCGCGATCTCGAGGTCGAGATCGTCGAAGCGCGCGCCCGCGCCCTCGCGGATCCACGCGACCTTCTCGGCGGTGCCTTCGGCGGTGCCCGACGCGAGCCCTTCGAGCCCGATGCGACCCGACCGGTTGTCGAAGTTGATGCTCACGATGTCGGCCGTCGCCCCCGCGAGGCGCAACACGCGCCGGGAGCCGCCGCCGATCATGAGGCGCGGGGCCTCGGGCGGCACCGGGATCGCTTCGAACCCCGTCGCGTGCACGTGCTTGCCCTGCACGTCGACCGGGCCGCCCGCGCCGAACGCGCGCATCAACTCGATCGTCTCGGCCAGGCGGTCGATGCGCGTCCCCGCGGTGTCGAACGCGATACCCATGGCCTCGTATTCGCCCGCGAGCCATCCCGCGCCCAGCCCGATGTCGAGGCGGCCGTCGGCGAACCACCCGATCGTCGCCAACTCCTTGGCCAACACGACCGGTTGGTGGTAGTCGACGCACAGCACACGGCAACCGATGCGAATTGTGGAGGTTGCTTCGGCCGCGACGGCCATGGCCGGGATCGCGGCGACGACCTGTACCGGGTGGCCCGTGGCGGAGAGTGCGGGGCCGGGGCCGATGTAGTGGTCGGCGACGTGGAACGCGGCGTAGCCGAGCGCCTCGGCGCGTCGCGCCTGCTCGCGCCAGTCGTCGGGCGACGACGGCGCGTACGACTGCACGAGGAATCGGAACGGGTGCGTGGTCATACATCGGCCTCTCTGGTCGAGAAGGGCGCCGAGAGGTCGGGCGGACCCTGGTAGAAGCGAGTCAAGGCGCGGCGCGCGAACTGCCAACCGTCGGCGCCGCGCACGTAGTCGTCGTCGTAGGCCGCGAGCATGATTCCGTTCTCGCCGGAGGCGAGGCGGTAGTGCTCCTGCACGTACCACCGTCCGGTGCCGCGGTCGCCGGCACACGAGGCGGTGCCGTTCTGGACGGTCTGGACGACTGCCTCGAAGCCCGCCATCGCCTTTACCCACAGGTCGACGATTGCGTCGTAGCCTTCGATCGCGGTGCCGAACACTTCCCAAACCGACTCGGGCGCCCAACACGCGGCCCACTGCTCGGCGTCGCGCCGGCACACCGCATCCGAGTAACGGTGCACGAGATCGCGCACCGCGTCGAGGTCGTTCATTCGGGGGAATCTCCTTCGGCGCGTTGTACCAGCCACCAGGGCGCGATCGCGGGTGGAAACGCGGCGGCGTAGCGGCGGGTGCGGTCGTCGGTGACCGGCAACGGGTCGGACGGTTCCTCGGTGGGCGGTAGCGGCGAGGCGCTCGCGATCGGGTCGACCCACTCGATCCGCATCGCCGCGATCACCGGCCCGAGTTCCGAAGCGGCGCCCTCGTGGTGCGGGCTCGTCTGATGGGCGAGGAACGCGGCGTAGTCGGCGAAGGAGAGCAGCGTGTAGTAGGTGCGCGGTTCGGCGCC
>JANNHK010000433.1:0-2031 GCA_031404355.1 Actinomycetes bacterium | reverse complement strand
TACGGCTGAAACAGTATGACGACGCCCGAGAGACGTTCCGTGCATTGGTGAAAGACGGGGGGACGGAATCCTACGAAGCGACGGTCTGGCTGGCTCGTGTCTATCTTCGGCAAGGAGCCGGTCGTTCCGCCAGCTGGGCCTCGGCTACGCGAACCTCGGTGCCCTGCTCATGGCGGAGGGCATGCCCTACGACTCCGACGAGGGCCGGGCGTGGGCGGGTGCGATCACGTCGCTCATGACGGCTCACGCGTACGCGACGAGCGCACGTACGGCGGCGCGCATGGGGCCGTTCGCAGGCTACGCAGTCAACGCGGAGCCGACACTCAACGTGCTGCGCATGCACCGGGCCGAAGCGGCCAAGATCGACGAGGACATGGTCCCGCCCGAACTGCTGGGCGCGGCGCAGCAGGCGTGGGACCAGGCGGTCGAGTTGGGTGAGCAGTACGGCGTGCGCAACGCGCAGGCCACAGTCCTCGCTCCGACAGGAACAATCGGCCTGATGATGGACTGCGACACGACGGGTATCGAGCCCGACCTCGCGCTCACCAAGGCGAAGAAACTCGTCGGTGGCGGCACGATGTACATCGTCAACCAGACGGTGCCGCGTGCGCTCGCCAAGCTCGGCTACACCGACGACGAAGTCGCCAAGATCGTCGCCTACATCGACGAGCACAAGACGATCATGGGTTCACCCGCGTTCAAGGTGGAGCACTTGGCGGTGTTCGCGTGTTCGATGGGCGACAACACGATCGAGTACATGGGTCACGCCAAGATGATGGGTGCGGTGCAGCCGTTCATTTCGGGCGCGATCTCGAAGACCGTGAACATGCCCGAAGACGTGACGGTCGAAGACGTCGAGAACCTCCACATGGAAGCGTGGAAGCTCGGCCTCAAGGCGGTCGCGATCTACCGCGACAACTGCAAGGTCGCGCAGCCGCTGTCGACGCAGAAGAAGGCGGGCGACGCGGCTCCGGCCGAGGTCGAGCGGATCGTCGAGACCATCATCGTGCAGGAGCCCGTGCGCCAGCGCCTGCCCCGCAAGCGCACGGCGAAGACGTTCTCGTTCCGGGTCGCCGACTGCCACGGGTACGTGACGGTCGGCGAGTACGAAGACGGCCGGCCGGGTGAGATCTGGCTCCAGGTCGCAAAACAGGGCTCCACGCTCGCCGGCATCATGGACGCGTTCGCGATCTCGGTGAGCCACGGCCTGCAGTACGGCGTGCCGCTCGAAGCGTTCGTCGAGATGTACACGAACATGCGCTTCGAACCGGCGGGCATGACCGACGACCCCGACCTGCGGTTCGCGACGAGCTTGACCGACTACATCTTCCGGCGGCTCGCAGTCGAGTACCTCCCGTACGAGAAGCGCGCCGCGATGGGCATCCTCACGGTCGGCGAGCGTTCGCAGCCGACGTTGCCCGGCGTCGACGAGGCGACCACGCCGATCGCGACGTCGATCGACCTGCCGCCCGAAGACCGCGCGCCGACGGCATCGGCCGCGACCGTGGAGACGAACCGGCGGTCCGAACCGATCCGCGAAGCGTCGTCGTCGAAACAACGCGAAGTCGTGCTCTGCCACGTCTGCGGCGACATGATGCAGCGGGCCGGCAGCTGCTACGCCTGCCCGTCCTGCGGCAGCACGAGCGGCTGCTCGTAAAGAAACGTGTCTGACGGGGGATAGATCTGGTGAGTTCGGCGGGACCGGAAGGGCAATCCGCTGTGGGTCGTGCGCCGGCGGCGCTCGCTCCCGAATTGGCGCGTCTCATTCAGCACGTCGAGCTGGCTCGTTCAGACTGGTGGCAGAACGCATTCGTACGTGTCCTTGAGGCGACACTGCTCTTGCAGGGCCCGTTGTCGATTATTGACCTGGCCGGACACATTGAGGAGACGCTTGGTACCGGCGGTCTCCACGAGCGAACTGAAGTTACGGTCGCTCAGCTCCACGCGTCTGGTGCGCTCGTCGAAGTTCAAGCTCACGTGTTTCGCGTGTACGAGGAGTCACGTCGAGCGCTCGAGCACGAGCGCGACTAC
>JANNHK010000432.1:0-1839 GCA_031404355.1 Actinomycetes bacterium | reverse complement strand
GCCTACAAGCTGCTGCGCACCCACGGTGCGGCGCGCGGCTGGTGGGAACAGGACCCGGTGGAAGCGGCCGCGATCCGTAAGGGGGCCGACATGGTGTTCGACGGCGCGAGCCTCGTGGGCATCGCGCGCCTGTGGAACGATCAGGGGCTCCTTACGTCTGGCGCGTCGAATCCGTGGACGGCATCGAAGGTGCGGCGCGCGTTGTTGTCGCCGATCGTCGCGGGGCTCCGCACCCACAAAGGCGAGACGGTCGGGCCGCTCACCCTGCCGAGCGGCGACCTGTGGCCCGCGATCCTGACGGCCGACGAACGCTCCCGCATCGCGCGGGCGTTGCGTTCCCGGTACGGCAACAAGCCGCTTCGGTGGCACAGCCCGAACCCTGGGCTCCTGTCGGGCCTCGTGACCTGCGGGCCGTGCGGTCACACCCTGACTCCCCGGAGGTACGGCGGCAAGCGTGCGGACGCCTACACGTGCCAGGTCGACGGCGGCGGCCGTTGCGGCGGCGTCGGCGTCACAATGCCGAGGCTCGACGACCTCGTAGCCAAAGCGGCGATACGGCGTCTCTCGTCGGCCGCGGTGAAACGCTCGATGCGCAAGCCGAAGGTGCCGCGCCGCCACGGTCCCGACCCGGCAGCGATCCAATCCGAACTAGACGCGCTCGCCGAAGCGGCGGGCCGTGGTGATCTACCGGTGCGGGAGTACCTGATCGCGCGCCGGCCGTTACAGGAACGCCTCGCGGTGGCGCGCGCCGCTGAGGACGCCGACGAATCTGGCGTGGCGCTCGGACCGTTCGCGGGCGACCCGGCGAAGGCATGGGAGGCCGCCGACCTTGAACGTCGGCGCGCCGTACTCGCCGCGCTCATCGACACAATCAAGATCGCGCCAGCGTCGGGAACCGGATTCAATCCCGACCGCGCCGACATCGTCTGGAAGGCATGATGTCGACGGGTCAGGGACGCCTCATCGTCGTCATCGTGTGCGGACAATGCCCGAATAGCCCGGTGCTCGGGCGCGTGTTCGACGCACCGGGAGGCGGGCATCTCCGATGCGTCGTTCCCGAGGCCGACTATCTCGACAACATGTTCGCTGGACTCGGCGAACTGACCTGGGCGTCCGCGTCAGACGAGAAGTCGCGCGCCGGCGGGCATACGAAATATCCGGAGTACGTGCTGTCGGTTCCAGCGGCCGGCAACGTCGACCCCGAGCGAGTGCTCGCGTTCCGCTGCCCCGACCACAACCGTCGCCCGTCGACCTTCGGCGAGTTGCACGCGGCCGTCGAGAAGTACCGGAGGAAGCAAACGCGCCGTCCTGTCCCTCTGGTCGTTTAGTATCTGCACCTAGTCGTATTGGCGTCGGCCGAGTCGGCCCGCCCGGAGATGGCGCACCGGGAATCCCTTAGGGGGCTCCCTTGTCCACGCCTCTAGCGATCGCGATCGCAGCCCGCGACCTGACGCGCCACGAACTGGCCCGCCGCGTCGATTGCTCTCCCGTCTGGATCGGCCAGCTTGTATCCGGCCGGGCTCGACCCTCCCCGGCGCTCGCCGAACGCATCGCCCAGGAAGTCGACATCCCCGCGGGCGACCTGTTCGCAGAGGCCGACCAAGACGTCGTGGTGTCGTTCGTGCGGCGCACCACGACCGCGAGCGGAGTTCCCGAGTTCCTCGAAGACGAGGTCATCGCCGAGAGCGTCGCTTCGATCCTGCGGGGCACCGGCTGATGGCCCTTGAACGCGAGACCGCCCCACGTCGGGAACGTGGGACGGCTCCGAACACTCACTCGACGACCGGGCAGGACGTCGGACCGAAGCCTACTCGGGTGAGGCTGGCGGAGGACGCCGTC
>JANNHK010000431.1:0-19381 GCA_031404355.1 Actinomycetes bacterium | reverse complement strand
GCGCGATCCGGAGATCGCGGCGGCCGAAGTGCTGCGCAACGCGGCGCGCGGGTTCCGGGCCATCACGTTCTCGGAAGGACCCGACAAGCTCGGCCTCCCGACGATCCACTCGGGCTACTGGGACCCGCTGTTCGCCGCGTGCGAGGAGACCGAAACAGTCGTGTGCCTGCACGTCGGCTCGTCGGGCACGTCGCCGACGACGTCGGCCGACGCGCCACCCGAGATCCCCGCCGTGCTGTTCGGCGCGTACGGCATGTACTCCGCGGTCGACTGGCTCTACTCGAAGATCCCCGTGCGCTTCCCGAACATCAAGATCTGCCTATCGGAAGGCGGCATCGGCTGGGTGGCGGGGATCATGGACCGGCTCGACCACTGCTACAAGTACCAACTCGGGTACCTGCCGACGTGGCGCGACGTCGAGTTGACACCGAGCGAGGTGCTGCGCCGCAACTTCTGGTTCTGCTCGCTCGACGACGACTCGGGCATGCTCGTGCGCGAGCGCATCGGCGTCGACCACATCCTCGTCGAGTCGGACTACCCGCACGCCGACTCGTCGTGGCCGAACACGCAAGCGATGCTCGTGCGCCAACTCGAAGGCCAGGGCGTCCCCGACGACGAAGCGGAACTGATCACGTGGAAGAACGCAGCGACGCTGTTCCGCTTTCCCACGTCGTAGCGCGGAACGCGTCGACCAACGCGAACGGCCTCGCGTTCGCAGAAGCCGTGAGCGGCGCGGCCATGACGTGGGAGGAATACGACACGGTCGCGACGGCCGCGGCCGGACTCCTCACGCGGTTCGATCGGGGGCACCGGGTCGGGCTCCAGATCTCCGACGGCCCCGCGGTTCACGCGGCGATGCTCGCGTGCGAGCGGGCCGGCGTTGTCGGCGTCGGTATCGGCACGCGCGCCGGGCAACGCGAGGTCGACCACCTGGTATCGCGGACGGGTGCGCGCGACCTGCTCACCACGCTGCCGACGGGGCGAGGGGCACTCGATCCGACTCGCGGCATCGGGGTCGACGAACTGTGGTTTCTGAACTCGACGTCGGGGACCACCGGCCTGCCCAAGATCGTGATGCACACCCAGCGCCGGTGGTTCGCCTTTCACGAATTCGCTGACCGCGTCTCGCACTTCACCGCCGACGACGTGTTCCTCAGCGCGCTCCCGGCGCCGTTCGGGTTCGGGCTGTGGACCGCGCACTTCACGCCCGCCATCGTCGGTGCACCCTGTGTCGTGCTCGACCGCTTCTCACCGGAGCTCGTCCTCGAAGCGATCGAGCGCCACCGCGTGACCGTGCTCGCGGCAGTCTCGACGCAGTTCGTGATGATGCTGAACTCGTCCGCGTTCGCGTCGACCGACCTGTCGTCGCTGCGCATCATGTTCACCGGCGGCGAGATGGTGCCCTACGAGCGGGCCAAGGAGTTCGAGGACCGCACCGGCGCGCACGTCCTGCAGTTCTACGGGTCGAACGAGACGGGCGCCCTGTCGGGTACGTCGCCCGACGATTCGCAGGAACACCGGTTGCGCACCGCGGGGCGCATCATCCCGGAGATGCACGTGCGCCTCCTCGACGTCGACGCCGACGGTACCGGCGTGCCCGCGGGCAAGGGCCCGACCCTCTGCCTCGGCTACTGGGACGACCCCGAAGCCAACGCCGAACTCTTCACCGCCGACGGCTGGATGCGCATGGGCGACCTCGCCACCATCGACGCCGACGGCTACCTCACCGTCGTCGGCCGCACGTCCGACTTCGTCATCCGCGGCGGCAAGAACATCAGCTGCGCGCTGGTCGAGGCCGAAGTCGCGTCGCACCCTGCGGTCGGCTTGTGCGCAGCGGTGGGCATGCCCGACGAGATCCTGGGTGAGCGCGTGTGCGTGTTCGTCGAACTGCGCGCCGGCAACACTCTCGACCTCGACGCGCTCCGCACCCACCTCGAAGCGCGCGGCACCGGCAAGGAGCTGTGGCCCGAGAAGCTCGTGGTGCTCGATACGCTCCCGCGCTCGTCCGGCGCCAAGGTCGCCAAGGGCGAATTGCGGGTCCACGCCGCCGAGGGAACGTCGTCGTAGCATCGCGAGCGGCGAGGTGGTAAATGGCGGCGTTACCCGACTGGAATCTCCCAGCGTCGGTCTGGTCGCTCATAGGACGCGCCGCCGAGCTAGCGCGGCGCATGCCCGCGACGCTCCTTGTCGAAGTTCGCGACAGAGCCAACGTGCTCGGCCTCGCAACCACGCACGACGTCGACACGCAGAACCGGCTCACTCGCAAGAAGTTGCTCGTCGCGCTCCGAGAGATGCACGACGAGCAACGGGAACAGCTCGAGCGGCTCGAGTTGCTGCGCACCGAGATGCGCGAAGAGCTGCAGAGCCTCGCGGCCGCCGTCGGCGATCAACTATTCGCGTTGGAGCGACCCGCGCCGCGAAGCCGACGTGCCCTCACCGAGTTCGACGACGACTTCGATGACCTCGACGACGACCTCGACATCGTGTCGTACGACGCGCTCCTCGCCGCCGACGGCGACATCGACCTCAGCGACTGACCGTTCCGGACTTAGGCGGCTGAACTCTCCAGGATGTGCACACCACACGCGGAGCCGAGACCGATCACGTGGGCGAGACCGACACGCGCACCTTCGATCTGACGGTCGCCGGCCTCACCGCGCAGGTGGTGGCAGACCTCCCAGACGTTCGCGATACCCGTCGCCGCGATCGGGTGACCCTTCGACTCGAGGCCGCCCGACACGTTGACCGGCGTCTTGCCGTCGCGCGTCGACGCGCCCGAGTTGAAGAAGTCGACCGCGCCGCCCGGCTCGCATAGCCCGAGGTTGTCGTAGTGCACGAGCTCCGCGGTCGCGAAACAGTCGTGCAGTTCGACCAGGTCGAGGTCTTCCGGTCCGACACCCGCCTGCTCGTACGCCTGCTTTGCAGCGTTGCGTGTGAGCGTGTTGACGTCGGGGAGGATCTGGCACGCCTCCTGCCACGGGTCGGTCGTGAGCACCGACGCCGACACCTTGACCGCGCGCCGCCGCTGCTCGTTGCTGAGCGTCTTGAGCTTCGAGTCCGATACGACGACTGCGGCCGCGGCACCGTCGCAGTTGGCCGAACACATCGGCCGCGTGTTCGGGTAGGCGATCATCACGTCGTTCATGATCTGCTCGAGCGACATGCGCTTCGAGTACGCGGCGAGCGGGTTCAGCGTCGAGTGCGCGTGGTTCTTCTCGGAGATCCGAGCAAACAGCTCGAAGCTGGTGCCGCCGTACTTGTGCCCGTACTCCATGCCGATCTGCGCGAACACGCCGGGCATCGTGTCGGTACCGATGCGGCCGTCGACCGACGCCACCGCGCCGTAACGGCCCTTCGGCGTCCACTCGTTCTTGTCGGCGGCACGCGCGCCACCCGAGAGCAAGCCCGCGCCCGCGAGCTTCTCGACGCCGACGGCGAGGCCCATGTCGCACTCACCGGCCTTGATGGCCATGATCGCGGTGCGCAGCGCGGTCGCACCGGTCGCGCACGCGTTCGAGACGTTGTAGACCGGAATACCCGTCTGACCGACCTGCTTCTGGAGCGCCTGGCCGATGCCGAGACCGCCACCCATGAGGTTGCCGGCGGCGAGGATACCGATGTCGCCCATCGTCACGCCCGCGTCCTTCAGCGCCGCAGTCGTCGCTTCGGCGGCAAGGTCGACGGTGTCGAGGTCCGGGTGCTTCCCGAACTTCGTCATGTTGATCCCGAGGATCCAGATGTCTTCACTCATGATTCTTTCCCCTCAGGCGCTAATCGGTTCGAAGCCGAAGCCGAAAGCTTCGACACCATTGTCGTCTTCACCCAGCGAGTACGTGGCGAGCTTCACCTTCATGCCCAGCTCGACGTGCTCGGGGTCGGGCTCGATGTTGATGAGGTTGGCGCGCACGCTGGTGCCCTGGCAGTCGATCACGCCCGCGACGAACGGGACGGGAACGCCCGGCGCCGCGAACGTCACGATCGTGAACGCTCGCAGCTCGCCCTCGGTGGGAACGTCGAACTCCTTGAACTTGTCGGCAAAACACGACGCGCATGCGTTGCGGCGGTCGAAGTAGCGCGCCCCGCACTTGGTGCACTCGTGGGCCCGCAAATGGGGCTCGGCGCCGAGCACCAGGTACTCGACGAGCGGAATCTGCTCACCCATTGTTCTTCGTCTCCCGGATCAACGTTGCCGACAGCTTGCGGCGCGATGGGCTCGCGACGCAAAAAAGAGCCTACGTTTCCCCTATGGACATCACCGGAAAGAAGGCCGTCGTCGTCGGTGGGGCGTCGGGTATGGCCAAGGCGACCGCAGAATTGCTGCACCAGAAGGGCGCTTCCATCTCGATCCTCGACCTCCCGACGAGCAAGGGGGCCGAGGTCGCGAAGCAACTGGGCGGCTCGTTCTACGAGTGCAACGTCACCGACTACGAGGGCACCGAGGTGGCGCTGGCCGCGGCCGTCGACGACCTCGGCGGGCTGCACATCGCCGTCAACACCGCCGGCGGCGGGACGGCCATGCGCACGCTGAGCAAGAAAGGTCCCCACCCGCTCGCCGAGTTCCAGCGAGTGGTCGACCTCAACTTGATCGCGACGTTCAACCTCAACCGGCTGCAGGCATTTCACATGTCACAGAACGAGCCCGAAGACGACGAGCGCGGCGTCATCATCGACACCGCGTCCATCGCGGCCTTCGAGGGTCAGATCGGCCAGGTCGCCTACACCGCCGCCAAAGCCGGCATCGCGGCGATGACGTTCACGATGGCGCGCGACCTCGGAAGCCTCGGTATCCGCGTATGCACGATCGCGCCGAGTTTGTTCGGCACCGGCCTCACCGCGGGCATCCCCGAAGAGATGGAAGCAGCGTTGGTGCGCGACGCGGCCTTCCCGAAGCGCATGGGCCGGCCCGAGGAGTACGCAATCGTCGCGGTTGCAATCGTCGAGAGCGCGATGCTCAACGGCACGACGATCCGCGTCGACGCGGGCCAACGCTTCGCGCCGAAGTAACCGCTAGCCCTTCCGCACCTCGGCCAGAAATTCGACGACGGCGTCATTGAACGCGTCGTTGCGGTCGCCCGCGACCATGTGGCCGGCGCCCGCGACGTTGGCGTAGCGCGCGTGCGGCACGAGTTCGAGGAGTTCCTGCGCGCCTTCCTCGCTGAGCAGGTCGCTCACACGGCCGCGCACGAGCAACGTGGGAATCTTCAGGTTCCGCGCCGCCGCCTGCAACCGGTCGGGGTCGACGAGCGCCACCCGGGTCTCGTCGGTGCCCCCCATGCGACCCGAGATGAACGCCGGGTCCCAATGCCAGTACCACCGACCGTCGCGCTCGCGGAGGTTCTTCTTCAGTCCTTCGAGGTTCGACGGACGCGGGCGGTGCGGGTTGTACGCCTGGATCGCGTCGGCGACTTCGTCGAGCGACGCGAACCCAGCCTCCATGTACTCGATCATGAACATGCCGATGCGTTCGCGACCGACTTCCTCGATGCGCGGGGCGACGTCGACGAGCACGAGCGCCCGAGCCACAGCTTGGTCGGGGTTCTCACCGATCGCGGCCAGCGACGAAATGCCGCCGAGCGACGCACCGACGAGCGCGGGCGCGTCGCCCAGCGTGCGCGACACGGACCGTACGTCGCCCTCGAACGCGTCGAGGCTGTAGTCGCCGTCACTGGCCCACTCGCTGTCGCCGTGCCCCCGCAGGTCGAGCGAGTACGCCCGCCAACCCTGCCCCGCGAGCATGGAGAGTGTCGTGCCCCACGAGTGCCGCGTCTGCCCACCACCATGAATGAGCACGACGGACGGATCACCGGGTTTGCCTTCCGCGTCGGCAACAAGCCGGTTCCCGTCCCGCCCGACAAACTCCACCAGCTCACCCATGCCCGCCACACTACGAGGATGCGTCGATAGGCAACACTCCACTGTTAGCTATCGACGCATCCCTCTAGACGAACTCGGCGGTTGCTGCGGCGTCGAACACCAACGAGTCGGGGCCGGCGTCGACGATGATGGTGTCGCCGTCTTGGTACGTGCCCTTCAGCATCTCCAGCGCGATGGGGTCGGCGACCTCGCGTTGCAGCACTCGCTTCAGAGGGCGGGCACCGAAGTCGGGGTCGTAGCCCTTCTGCGAGATCCAGTTGCGCGCCGCTTCCGTCAGCTGGAGGTCGAGGCCGCGTTCGCGCAAGCGGTTGCGCAGCAACTCGGCCTGGATGTCGACGATCTGCGCGATGTGCTCTTCCGACAGGCGGTGGAACACGACCATCTCGTCGATGCGGTTGAGGAACTCGGGCTTGAACGACTCACGCACGCGCGCCATCACGACTTCTTCGGGGCCACCGGCTCCGAGGTTGCTGGTCATGATCACGACCGTGTTCGTGAAGTTCACGGTGCGGCCCTGACCGTCGGTGAGGCGACCGTCGTCCATGAGCGCCAACAACACGTTGAACACGTCGGGGTGGGCCTTCTCGATCTCGGCGAGCTTGATCACCGCGTAGGGGCGGCGGCGCTCTGACTCGGTGAGCTGGCCGCCCTCTTCGTAGCCGACGTATCCGGGGGGCGCGCCGACGAGGCGCGACACCGAGTGTTTCTCCATGTACTCCGACATGTCGATGCGCACCATGGCGTGTTCGTCGTCGAACAGGAACTCGGCGAGCGCTCGGGCCAGCTCGGTCTTGCCGACGCCGGTCGGGCCGAGGAACAGGAACGAACCGATCGGCCGGTGCGGGTCGGAGAGACCGGCACGCGATCGGCGGATCGCGTTGGCGACCGCCTGCACGGGCTCGTCCTGGCCGATCACACGCGCGTGCAGCACGTCTTCGAGCCGCACGAGCTTGGCGATCTCGCCTTCCATCAGCCGCGAGACGGGAACGCCGGTCCACTTGGCGACGATCTCGGCGACGTCCTCTTCGTCGACTTCTTCCTTGAGCATGGCGCCGTCGTGCTGCATGTCGGCCAGCCGCTCGGACAGCGCTTCGACTTCGCGCTCCAGCACCGGGATGTGCCCGTACCGCAGTTGCGCGGCCCGCTCCAGGTCGCCCTCGCGCTCAGCCCGTTCCGCTTCCAGACGCGCGGTTTCCAACTTTTCCTTGCCGTCTTGGATCGCGGTGATCGCGTCCTTCTCCGACTGCCAGTGCGCGACCATCCCGTCGCGCTCCTCTTGGAGCGACTGGAGTTCGGCTTCGAGCGCTTCGAGGCGCTGCTTCGACGCGTCGTCGGTTTCCTTGGCCAGCGCGGCGCGTTCGATTTCGAGCTGGCGGATGCGGCGCTCGACCACGTCGATCTCGAACGGCATCGAGTCGATCTCGATGCGCAATCGCGACGCCGCTTCGTCGATCAGGTCGATGGCCTTGTCGGGCAACTGGCGCCCGCTGATGTAGCGGTCGGACAGCACCGCGGCCGCGACGAGGGCCGCGTCCTGGATACGGACACCGTGGTGGATCTCGTAGCGGTCCTTGAGCCCGCGCAGGATCGCGATGGTGTCCTCGACCGACGGCTCACCCACGTACACCTGCTGGAACCGGCGCTCCAACGCAGCGTCCTTCTCGATGTACTTGCGGTACTCGTCGAGCGTCGTCGCGCCGATCAGGCGCAATTCGCCGCGCGCGAGCATCGGCTTGATCATGTTGCCGGCGTCGACCGCGCCTTCGGCGCCGCCCGCCCCGACAATCGTGTGCAACTCGTCGAGGAACGTGACGACTTCACCTTCGCTGTCGGCGATCTCCTTGAGCACGGCCTTGAACCGCTCTTCGAACTCGCCGCGGTACTTGGCACCCGCGACCATCGAGGCGATGTCGAGCGCGATGAGCCGCTTGTTGCGCAAGCCCTCGGGCACGTCGCCCTCGACAATGCGTCGGGCCAGGCCCTCGACGATCGCGGTCTTGCCGACCCCGGGTTCGCCGATGAGCACCGGGTTGTTCTTGGTGCGGCGCGACAGGACCTGGATGATGCGGCGGATCTCGTCGTCGCGCCCGATGACCGGGTCGATCTTGCCCTGGCGGGCCGCCTCGGTGAGATCGCGCCCGTACTTCTCGAGGGCCTGGTACTGCTCCTCGGGGTTGTCGCTCGTGATCCGATGACTGCCGCGCACGTCGCGCAACGCTTCGAGCACGGCGTCGCGGTTGATGCCGAACGACCGCAGCAGGTCGCCGACGCCACCCGGGACGTTGGACATTGCGAGCAGCACGTGCTCGGTCGAGAGGTACTCGTCGCTCAGCGAGGCTCTTTCCTTGTCGGCCTCTTCGAGCAACCGGAACGCTTCGGGCGCGAGCTGCGCGTCGCGCACCGTTGCGCCGCTGACACTCGAACGCTTCGCGAGCGATTCGTCGACCCGGCGCTTCACCGCGCCGACGTCGACACCGATGCGTTCGAGCACGCCACTAACCACACCTTCGGGCTGGTCGATCAGCGCGCGCAACAGGTGCTCGGACCCGACGTCGGTGTGGCCCGCGTCACGCGCCCGGGCCTGCGCGGCACCGAACGCTTCCTGGGTCTTGCGGGTGAACTTCTTCGGGTCGATCGCCATGTCGTCACCTTCCCCGGTTCTGGCGGGGATCGAACTGCACGATGGCCGCGCTGCGCAGCGGCACCAGCTCCCGCCGGTACTGCCGGTGCGCGGCCTCCACCTGTTCCTTCATCTCGTTCAATGCTGCGTCGAGCCGCTCTTGCATCTCGGCGATGCGCTGGTGCGCGGCGCGCAGGCGGTCTTCGAGGTCGAGGACGCGGTGCACACCCGCGAGCCCGACGCCTTCGTTGGTCAACTCCTGGATACGGCGCAGGAGTTCGATGTCGCGGTCGGAGTAACGGCGGCTGCGGCCGGTCGTGCGCTGCGGCTCGATGAGGCCCTTGCGTTCGTAAATGCGCAAGGTCTGCGGGTGCACGCCCGCGAGTTCCGCCGCTACCGAGATGACGTAGAGCGCCCGTTCGTCAGGATTCATCTGTTGCTCCTGGGTCGTCGGCCGGGTCGGTTCGCCGCCGGTTCTGCTGCGCCGCGAACAGCGACGCGCGCGGGTCTTCGTCGAGCACCTTCGCCAGCGCGTCGATGGCTTCGCGCTGCTCGTTGTTCAGGTTGACGGGTACCTGGAGGTCGACGGTGACGAGCAGATCACCCGCACCCTTGCCGTTCGCGGACTGCACGCCGCGGCCGCGTACGCGCAGCACCTTCCCGCTCGGTGTCCCGGCGGGGACGCGCACCGTGACTTGTCCGTCGAGGGTCGGCACGCGCACGTCGGCGCCGAGCGCGGCTTCGGCGAACGTCACCGGCAGGCGCAACGTGAGGTCGTTGCCGCTCTTCCCGAACAGCGGGTGGGAGCGCACGTGCACGACTACGTACAGGTCGCCGGGCGTACCGCCCCGCTGACCCGCGCCACCGCGGCCCTTGGCCCGGATCTTTTGCCCGTCCTCGACGCCGGCCGGGATGCGCACTTTCACCTCGCGCGGCCGCACCTCGACCCCGCGCCCGCTGCACGTGGGACACGGTGTCGGCACGACCGTGCCCCGCCCGCCGCAGCGCGGGCACACTTCGGAGAACGAGAAGCGGCCCTGGTCGACCGCGATGCTGCCGCTGCCCTGACAGTCGGGACACGTCTCGGGGATCGTGCCCGGCGCCGCGCCGGTGCCGTGACATATCGAGCACGCGGCCTCGGCACGGAACCGCACCGTGCTCGTCACACCAGTGACGGCGTCGTCGAACGAGATGTGCAACTCGGTCTCGAGATCCTGTCCGCGCGCGGGACCGGTCGCGGCGCTCCGCCGGCCGCGGCGCCCACCGCCGCCGGTGAACATGCCGCCGAGCAAGTCGTTGAGGAAGCCCGAGTCTTCGCCGCCGGTATCGAACCGGAACGTCTGACCGCCGGCCCCGAAGCCACCCGGACCCGCGGCACCCGACGCGACCATGCGCCGGACTTCGTCGTACTCCTTGCGCTTGTCGGTGTCGCCGATCACGTCGTAGGCGGCCGAGATCTCCTTGAAACGTTCCTCGGAGTTCTTGTTCCCGGGGTTGGCGTCGGGGTGATGCTCCTTGGCGAGCTTCTTGTAGGCGCGCGACAGTTCCTTGTCCGTCGCGCTCGGCGACGCGCCGAGCACGGCGTAGTAGTCCTTCTCGAACCACTCGCGCTGCTGAGCCATCAGAGGCCGTTCCTCGTCACCTTCACCATCGCTGGTCGCAGCACGCGGCCCTTGAGCTTCCAACCGGCGCGCAACACATGGTCGACAACGGGATCGCCGTCGCCGTCGTCTTGCATGACGGCTTCGTGTTCGTTGGGGTCGAACACGGCACCCTCGGCTTCGATGCGCTCGAGTCCGGCCTTCTCCAACACCGCGACCAGCTCACCGAACGCCAACTCGACACCCTTGCGGACGCCGTCGTCGGCTTCGGTCAAGCTCCGCAGCGCGAGCTCGAACGTGTCGAGCACCGGCAGCAGCTGTTCGACCAGGCCTTCCGACGCCCGTTCCACGAGCGCGGTCTGCTCGCGCAGCACCCGCTTGCGGTAGTTCTCGAAGTCGGCCTGAAGCCGCCGCGTGGTGTCGAGGAGGTCCTCACGCTCGCGCAGCAACGACTCCAGGTCGGCGACGACCTGCGCCTCTTCTTCGGTCGGTTCGGTCTCCGAAAGAATCCCCTCGAACAGAGGGTCTTCCTCGGAGACCACCTCGTCGTGTTCGGCCATGACTGCCTACGCGGTCTGCTGGTCGTCGTCGATGATCTCGGCGTCGGCAACTTCGTCGTCGGACGGCTGCTCGCTCGCACCGCCCGCCCCGCCGGCCGCAGCCGACTGCGCCTGCACGTTCTCGTACAGCCGCCGGGTGAAGTCCTGGCTCGCCGTGATCAGACCCTCGTGCGCGCGCTTCACCGCTTCGATGTCGGCTCCCGCGAGCGAGTCCTTCAACTGCTTCAGCGCGTCGTCGATCTTGGTCCGGTCGTCGTCGGGAACCTTGTCGCCGTTCTCTTTGAGCAGCGTTTCGGTCTGGTACACGAGCGAGTCGGCGGTGTTGCGCACCTCGGCTTCCTCGTGTTTGCGCTTGTCCTCTTCGGCGTGGGCCTCGGCGTCGCGCACCATGCGGTCGATGTCGTCCTTGCCGAGCGCGGTACCACCCGAGATCGTCATCGACTGCTCCTTGCCGGTGCCGAGATCCTTGGCCGACACGTGCACGATCCCGTTGGCGTCGATGTCGAACGTGACTTCGATCTGCGGCATCCCACGCGGGGCGGGCGGCAGGCCCGTGAGCGTGAACGTGCCGAGCCCCTTGTTGCGGTACGCCATGTCGGACTCGCCCTGGAGCACCTTGATCTCGACGCTCGGCTGGTTGTCGTCGGCGGTCGTGAACGTCTCCGAACGCTTCACCGGAATGGTGGTGTTGCGCTCGATGAGCTTCGTCATGATCTGGCCCTTGGTCTCGATACCGAGCGACAGCGGCGTTACGTCGAGCAGCAGGATGTCCTTGACCTCGCCCTTGAGCACGCCCGCCTGAATCGACGCGCCGAGCGCGACCGCTTCGTCGGGGTTGACGCCCTTGTGCGGTTCCTGGCCGGTGAATTCGCGCACGAGGTCGGATACCGCGGGCATACGCGTGGAGCCGCCCACGAGGATGACGTGGTCGATCTTGCTCTTGTCGAGGCCGGCGTCCTTGATGGCCTGCTCGAACGGGCCGCGGCACGCCTGCACCAAGTCGGCCGTCATGTCCTGGAACTTCGCACGCGTGAGCGAGAGTTCCAAGTGCAGCGGGCCGTCGCTGGTCGCGGTGATGAACGGCAGGTTGATCGACGTCTCCTGCAAGGTCGACAGTTCGATCTTCGCTTTCTCGCCCGCTTCCTTTAGCCGCTGCGTGGCCATCTTGTCGGCGCCGAGGTCGACGCCGTGCGCGTTCTTGAACTCGCTGATCATCCAGTCGATGACACGTTGGTCCCAGTCGTCGCCACCGAGGTGCGTGTTGCCGGCGGTTGACTTCACTTCGAACACGCCGTCGCCGAGTTCGAGCACCGACACGTCGAACGTGCCGCCGCCGAGGTCGAACACGAGGATCGTCTGCTCGGCGCCTTCCTTGTCGAGCCCGTACGCGAGTGCGGCCGCGGTGGGCTCGTTGATGATGCGCAGCACTTCGAGGCCCGCGATCTCGCCCGCCTCCTTGGTGGCCTGGCGCTGGGCGTCGTCGAAGTACGCGGGCACGGTGACGACCGCCTGCGTGACGGGCTGGCCGAGGTAGGCCTCCGCGTCGCGCTTGAGCTTCTGGAGTACACGAGCGGAGATCTCCTGCGCCGTATACGCCTTGCCGTCGATGTCGATCGACCAGTCGGTGCCCATGTGGCGCTTCACCGAACGGATCGTGCGGTCGGGGTTCGTGATCGCCTGACGCTTGGCCACTTCGCCGACCAGCACCTCACCGGTCTTGGAGAAGGCGACGACCGAGGGAGTCGTGCGACCGCCTTCGGCGTTGGGGATTACGGCCGGTTCGCCCGCTTCGAGCACGGCGACGACAGAGTTGGTAGTGCCGAGGTCGATGCCGACGGCCTTGGACATGGGGTTCCTCCCTGACTGCGTTTTCGGGGTCTACAGAAGTTCTCGGAAACCTGAGCGGTTCAGATGAGTATAACTTGAGTGTCCTGTTGTCAGATTCCCGCCTGACCCAGATTTCTCGGGGCGCGTGCGGTGAGGCCCCCGGGGCGTTACATTCCTGGCCCATGGCCCGCCGTGATGCCTTCATCGACCACCTCCAGCAGGTTCCGCTCTTCAGTGCCTGCTCTCGCAAGGACCTCCAGCTCGTCGCCCGCCGGGCGGAAGACGTGCGGGTCGCGGCCGGAAAGGAGCTGATCCGCGAGGGCGAAACCGGCCACGAGTTCTTCGTGATCCTGGACGGCACCGCCAAGGTGACGCGCCACGGCCGGCGGGTGAACACCCTCGGTCCGGGGGCCGCGTTCGGCGAACTCGCCATGCTCGAGAAGGCGCCCCGCAACGCGACGGTCATCGCCGACACCGACATGGAACTCGTCGTGCTCGGTCAGCGCGAGTTCGCGGGGATCATCGACGAAGTTCCCGGCTTCGCGCGCAAGCTGCTCGCCGGTATGGCGAAGCGCCTGCGCGAAGCCGACGCGCGTTCGGTGCAGTAACTCTTTGTCGCACTCGCTACTCGGCGGTCATGCCTGAGTAGATTTGCGTCCTGATGCCCAAGTCGAAGCGTCAGTGGCTCAAGCCTCATCAGCTCGTTCTCATCGTCGGTGTGCTCGTCGCGGCCGGTGCGATCGGGTCGGGTATCGCCCCGCGGATCACCGAGTGGCACAGCGACTCACCGGTCCAGCGGCGGGTGTTCACGAACATCCCCGACCCGGTGTACTGGGCGTTCTACACGGCGATCCCGATCATGCTGCTCGTCGTCGCGTGGCTGGTGTCGATGCGCGTCCGCAACTACGAGCGGGGTCAACCCGACAACCGCAAGACCACCAAGAAGAACGTGCACCGCCGCCTGCGCGACTTCCGCGCCGGCGTGTGGATGCAGACGCTGCTGCGTGATCCCGCGGCCGGCGTCATGCACTCGTTCCTCTACTTCGGGTTCCTGTTCCTCTTCATCGCGACGGTCATCCTCGAGGTCGACCACCAACTCCCCGAGTCGATGAAGTTCCTGCACGGCGACACGTACCGCGCGTACGCGTTCGGCGCCGACCTCGCGGGCGTGCTGTTCATGATCGGCATCACGTGGGCAATCGTGCGCCGCTACGTCGTGCGCCCGTGGCGTATCCGCACCAAGACGAAACCCGAAGACGCGGTCATCCTCGGCATGTTCTTCGTGCTCGGGCTCACCGGCTTCCTCGCCGAAGGTGTGCGCATCGCACTCGACGGCCGGCCCGACTACGAGAAGTGGTCGTTCGTCGGCTACCCGATCGCCGGCCTGTTCGACACTCAGAGTTTCGGCACGCTCCAGGACTGGCACCGGTGGATGTGGGGCATCCACGTCGTCGCGTTCGTCGCGTTCCTGGTGATCCTGCCGACGACCAAGTTGCGGCACATGATCACGTCGCCGATGAACATGTACCTGCGCGACCGCGACCGGCCCAAGGGCGCGATGAAGCAGATGCCGAACCTCATGGAGACCGAACTCGAGTCGTTCGGCGCGATCACCATCGAGGACTTCACGTGGAAGCAGCTCCTCGACACCGACGCGTGCACGGTCTGTGGCCGGTGCACGTCGGTGTGTCCCGCGCAGGCAACGGGCAAGCCGCTCGACCCGCGCGAGATCGTGTTGAAGGTCGGCGAAGTGATGAACGCGACCGCGTCGCCGACCACCTCACCGCCGGTCGGCACCCATCCGGAGATCAGCATCACCGCGAACAGCGTGTTCGAACGCATCACTTCGGAGGAAGTGTGGGCGTGCACGTCGTGCAAGGCGTGCGACGAGATCTGCCCGGTCAACATCGAGATCCTCGACAAGATCCTCGACATGCGCCGGTACCTCACGCTCATGGAGAGCGACTTCCCCACCGAGTTGGGCAACACGTACCGGTCGATGGAGAACACGGGCAACGCGTACGGCCTCAACCAGGGTGAACGAGGCGACTGGGCGAGCGAACTCGAAGGCGTCGACATCGTCGACCCGGGCTCGCCGTTCGAGCACGAGTACCTGTACTTCGTCGGGTGCGCCGGCAGCTTCGACGACCGCAACAAGAAGACGAGCCGAGCGCTTTCGAAGCTGCTGCAACGCGCCGGCATCGACTTCGGCATTCTCGGGCCGAGCGAGCTGTGCAACGGCGACCAGGCCCGCCGTTCCGGCAACGAGTACATCTTCCAGATGCTCGCCATGCAGAACGTCGAGGCGTTCAACGGCATGGGCGTGCAGAAGATCATCACGCAATGTCCCCACTGCTTCAACGTGCTGAAGAACGACTACCCGCAGCTCGGCGGCAACTACGAAGTCATCCACCACAGTCAGCTGCTCGACGACCTCGTGCAGAGTGGCCGTCTGTCGCTGACGGGTGCGTCGCTGCAAGAGCGCGTCACGTACCACGACTCGTGCTACCTCGGCCGCCACAACGACGGGTACCTCGCGCCGCGGCGCGTCGTAGGTTCGCTGGCGGGCATCGACCTCGTCGAGATGCCCCGCAACGGCACCAACGGCATGTGCTGCGGCGCCGGCGGCGCGCGCATGTGGATGGAAGAGAGCACGGGCAAGAAGGTCAACACCGAGCGCAGCCAGGAAGCGATCGCGACCGGCGCGTCGCGCGTCGCGGTTGCGTGCCCCTTCTGCTACGTCATGTTCGACGACGGCGTCAAGGGCGAGGGCAAGGACGAGCAAGTCCGCGTGCAGGACATCGCCGAGATCCTGCTCGAAGCCATCGAGTCGGGCGGTTCCGCTACCGCGCCGGTCGGCGGAACCTTCGAAACGGGTATTTAGGGCGTCAGCTGCAGCCGGAGCCGGCGGGCGGCAGGCCGAGACTCAGGTCGCGAATGTCGAGCGTCTCGGTGCGCGATTCGAGGCTCAGCTTCGTGTAGCCCTCGGGGAGGCGCACCGCGCCGACGATCTTGTCGTCGACGATCAGTGCGGCCGACCGCGTGCCGACGACGAGCGCGAAGTTCACCGGGCCGTCGTCGTCGATGCCCGACTCCACGTTCTCGAAGCCGGTGGCTCCGAGCCCGGCACTTCCCGACCCGGCGCGGTCGCCTTCGAGGGCGAGGAACATGCGCTCGGCTTCGGGGTGGTTCGGGTCGTCGAACCGGAACGCGACGTTGGTCTTGTCGCCGGGCGGGATGACGTCGAGCCGGCCTTCGAGGCGGTAACACACGCCATCGGCGAGCAGCAGCGTGTCGTCGCCCCGGCCGATACCACCTTCGTCGAACGACGCGCCGGTCGCTTCGACACTCCAGCCGGTTCCGTCGACGCGCCCGCCCGGGTCGCTCCAGTCGCGGTCGCCGTTGCGCTCGAAGAGCGAGTCGGCCACGTCGTCGCGTAGCCACACTTTGCCGGCCTGACCCGGGTACACCTCGCGGAAACCGTCGCGCACGAGGGTCTGGAACGGGGTCGGGCACTGCTGCGCCTCGTTGTCAGGGCACGTGTAGGTCGCGTCAAACGGGTCGGTTTCGACGAATGCGGCCGGGTCGCTCTCGTCGATGTCGTCGGCGAACCACTCCCACGAGTGCGGCAATACGTACTTCTCGTCGGTGTCCCCGAGGTAGATCTCGCCGAGCAGGAAACTCTTCCACGAGAACCGGGTCGCAGGCACGCGCTCGTACTTCAGGTACACGGTCGGGTCGGTCGTCCACGCGAGCAGCGGATCGTTGTGACCGGAGACGAGGTCGAGCACGGCCCGCACGCTGCGATCGCCGCCGCCTTCGCCTTTCGTGTCCTCCCCCGCCCATTGCTGCACGCTGGTGAACCGGCTCGTGCGCTTCACGCTCTCCATGAACACTTTCGGTCCGGTGAGGTATACGGCGAGCACCGTTGCGACCAGCGGCACCGCGATCCACACCTTCGTGTTCGGCCGGTGCGCGATCGCGACGCGCGTGGCATGGCCCACAAGGGCGGCACCCATCAGCGCGGTCGGGACCGCGAGCACCGAGAAGTAGTGCGACGAATACCGCTGGCTCAGGATCAGCTCGATCCATGCACCCGCAAACCAACCCAGCAACCCGAGGTGCACGATGCGCGCTTGGCGCCGTAAGTCGTTCCACATGACCCACGTCACGCCGGCGAACGCCGCTACCAACACGAACAGGCCCGGACGTTCGGTGTAGTACTCGTAGAACTTGTCCCACCCCAGCGCGAACTGTGACGCGAGCGGACGGTTGGTGCCGACGCTCATGAACTTCGCGTGGGTCCACCAACTCGCCCAGTACTCGGAGAAGCTGCCGCGCGCCAGGTACCAGACCGGCGCGGAGAGGAAACTCAAGACCGCGGCGCCGACCGCCCAGAGGCCGAGCCGACGCGTCTCGTCGCGGCCCTGGCGCTCGAACAGCAGCGCCGCCGCGGTGAGGCCGACCGCGGCCCCGGCGAACACCGTGGTCGTCAACGCCTGCGCCGCGAACCCGAGCAGTGCACCGACCGCGATCGCCGACGCGAGTGAACGGCGCGGGTTGGACCACGCGCGTGTGGACAGCGCGAGGATCCACACCCCGGCGAGCAACGTGACCGTGAGGTTTCGGCTGTAGAGCACCCGCACGTAGTCGGAGTCGGCGAGCGCGAAGTGCACGTACACGACCGCACCGGCTGCCAGCGCGACGAGCTTGTTCGCACCCGTGTAGATCGCGGTCCGCGCGCCCGCGTAGGCGATGACCGCGGCAACGAGCGCGACGAACAGCGAGATGGCGAACCAGAACCCGTTGTACGAGGTGATGTGGTTGGCGAGGTTGTAGAAGACCGCTTCGAGCGGGCCTTTGTTGTAGATGCCGTTCTCGTAGAACGTGCCGCCGTACACGTCGGTGCGTTCGATGATCGTGCGCATGAACATCGGGTCGACGTCCTGCACGCGTCCCTCGTTGCCCGCGACGGGCACGATCGCCACAATCGCGAGCACGAGCACCGTGACCCACTTGACGGCCATCTCGCCGTGGGCGAGGACCCACGCCCAACCTTCGCGGATTCCGCCACGAATGCCGTTCCACGCCCATGCGAACAGGTCCTCGAACGCGTCGAAGACACCGAGGAACGAACGTTTCGGTGTCGGTTCCTCGTCGTCGTCGACGTCGGGTGGCGCGAGCGTGTCAGTCATCGGACTCGCCCTCGGCGTGTGCGCCCTCGCCCGGCGCGGGCCCGACGGCGGCGAAGTCGGCGTCGTCCTCGGGCTCCCCGGCCTCCGGTTCGGCCTCGGCCGCCGCCGGCTCGTGCTCCAGGAGTCGCTGGATGCCGTCGATGCCGATGACGACGCAGACCGCGAGCATCACCGCCAGCCGCGACAGCGGACCCACCAAGTGACGCGACACTTCGAGCGAGTCGCCCACGTACGACGCGTACAACTCGACGAACGCGGAGACGAGCCCGGCAAACGCGAACAGCACGACCGCGCCGCGTGCCCGCAGCATGATCGCCGAGAACAAGGCAGCGGCAATGCCGAGACCGGCAAGCACCGTCCACCACGCGAGCCCGGGCATCGAGCGCGGTCCGCCCAGTTGGATCTCGAAGTCGCGCCCGATCGGCATCGGAACGGTCAGCGTCGGACTCGCCTGTGGCAACCGGTCGGCGACGCCGTAGGTGTCGTAGCCGCCCAGGTCGTCATTGAACGTGTTGGGCAACTCGTCCATCAACTTGTCATACCAATTCGGGAACTTCAGCGCGAGCGAGAAGAGGAAGCGGCGCGCTCCCGGACCGTCGGCCCAGTCGCGGTACTCCTCGAGTTGCGGGTCCTGGAGAAACACTTCGCCGTCGTCCCAACTGAAGTGACCCTCGCGCCCTTCGAGCGTCTCGTTCATGGGCATGCCGCCGTCGACGAAGTACTCCTTCAGATCTTCGTCGGGCAGCACGCGGACACCGATGTTGTTGTGGAACGGGTACTGGTTGCGGTTCGAGACGTCCTGCGCGACGTAGAACCACCCGCTGATACCCACGGTCAGGACCGCGCCGACGAGCAGGCGCTTGCGGATGCTGGGGTCGATGCCGCGCCACACCAGCGCCGAGATGACTGCAGTCGGGATGATGATCAGGAGCGTCGGGACAATGTGCGAGTCGCGCACACCCATCCACAGCAACGTCCACAGGTACGCCCACACGACGCCCCGCGGCGACGGGTGGTCGCAGAACGCCCACCATGCACAGACGCTCGCGACGGCGAGGGTGATGCCCATCGACTCGCTGAGGATCTGCTGGTTCCACATCGCGAAGTGCGGCTGGATCGCGACGGCGACGAACAGCACGACCGCGACGACGGCGGCAACACGCGACTGGAGGACACGCCACGCGGTCATGCACAACGCGAGGAATGCTCCCGCGTACGCGCACGTCTGCACGACAACGGCGATGGGCGTGCTGCGCCCCATGAACCAGAGGTAGGTCGGGTAGACGATCGGTCGCTCGTCGAACGGCCGGAACGGACCGCGCGCGGCAACTTCGAGGTACGAGTACGAGTCGGGGAACGTGATCTTGAAGTTCGTGTCCCACGGCTGGCCCAGCACGCGGAGCAGGAAGATGCCCACCACGATCGCGCTCACATAAAACGCGGGGTGCATCCCCGTGCCCGCCCGCGGCGCGGAGTCGTCAGTTCTCACGGTTCGTGGTCCGCTCACACCTTAGGGCGATTCGCCCGGATTGGGACAGTCTGGAAAGTCTACTGTCCCGGAGGCGCAGATTGGCCCCACCCCCCGGGCTCCGCCGGACCCGGAGGCGGCCCCGGCGGTGCCGGCCAGCCGGGTGCGGCCGGCGGGCCCGGTGGCGGCGCCTGCCACGCGGGCGGGGCCGCGGCGGTACCGGGTGGGGTCCATCC
>JANNHK010000430.1:0-3330 GCA_031404355.1 Actinomycetes bacterium | reverse complement strand
CGCTGCGCTTCGTCACGTTCCCGTTGATGCGCAGTGCGCTGCTCGCCGGCGCCCTGCTCGCGTTCGCGCTCTCGTTCGACGAGATCGTGGTGACCACGTTCACCGCGGGCGCGGGTGTCACGACATTGCCACAATGGATCTTCAACAACTACTTCCGGGCAAGCCAGGTCCCCGTGGTCAACGTCGTCGCGACGTTCGTCGTGCTCCTGTCGATCATCCCGGTTTGGGTCGCCCAGAAACTCACCGACGGCGAGGCGGGTCTCACCCGTTTCGAGGCCGAACCGTAAGCAGGCCGACGGGGTTTTCGCACGAGCGCTAGCCTCTGCGCTCCATGGCACTCACCGAATTGAAGGGGCGCCCGCTGGGCACCCAGAAAGTCGTCATCGAGCGCGGCCCGGTACGCGTGTTCGCGCAGGCGCTCATGGACGACGACGAGGTCTACCGGTCCGCGGCGGCACCGGTGCCGCCGACGTACCCGTTCGTCATGCCGTACTGGGGCTCCCTCGGCGAGGGTGGCGCGGCCGGCCTGCCGATCGAGAACCTCCGGGGCAAGGGTCGCGCGATCCTGCACGGTGAGCAGGAGTTCGAGTTCCACGGCGGCCGCTGGCCGCACGTCGGCGACACCCTCGTCGGCGACGGCGTGATCGCCGACGTGTACGAGAAAGAACGCCCCGACGGCGGCAAGCTCGAGTTCTACGTCACCGAAACCACGTGGAAGCACGAGGCGTCGGGTGACCCGGTCGTGACCGCGAAGTTCACGCTCACGATCGTGTGCAAACCCGACGCCGCCGCGCCGAAACCGCTCTCGTAACGATCAGGTCTCGCAGGACACCTTGGTGTCCCTCCGCTCGCCCTTGCATTGGTCGGTCTGGTTGCCGCCGTCCATGACGTCGAGGCCCTCACCGGCGTAGATCTCGTCGTCGCCGTCGCCGCCGTAGATCGAGTCGTCGTGGCGTTCGCCCTTGAGGAAGTCGTCGCCGAGGCCGCCCTCGATGTGGTCGTTGCCGTTCTCGCCCCACACGGCGTCGGCGTCGGCGCCGCCGTAGATCTGGTCCGCGCCGTCGCGGCCGTGGATGATGTCGTTGCCCGACCCGCCGCAGATGACGTCGTCGCCGCCGAGGCCGTCGATGTAGTCGTTCCCGGCGAGGCCCACGATGACGTCGGCGCCTTGCGTGCCCCTGATCCGGTCGTTGCCGGCGGTACCGAGCACCGTCGGCGTGCGGCCCAGACACGTCTTCGGCTCGAGCGCGATGTTCACGATCTTCACCTGCTCCCCGACGAAGTCGACGTTGGGGACCACCTGGGAGACGAAGTTCTCGGACACTCCCGGACACCCCCCGAACCCGACATTGCGCGCGCCCGGCGTGATGTCGCCGATGCGGTAGGCGCCCGTTGCCGACGTGAACGTCGAGAAGCCGACCCCTACAACACACACACCGCTTGCGGGAGTTCCGTCGGTCGTCGTGACGACGCCCGCAAGGGTCGCCGCGCCCAGTACCGCGTTGACGTTGCTCCTCGTCGTGCCGATCGGTAGATCGATGGTGTTGGCGTCCGCCAACGTCGGCTGGTCACTCCACCACTCGGTCACCGACGTCAGGGTCGGCCCGGAGCGGTACGCCGTGAACTGCACCTTGTACGTGCCGCCCGGCAGCCCGCCGAGCCGGTACGCACCGGTCGGGCCCACGCCGGTCGACGTGACGAACTCACCGTCGGCCGTGTACGCCTCGACGAACGTGAAATCGACGGGCGGGCCGACGGCAGTCACCGTGCCGGAGAGGGTGCCGCCCACTCGCAGGCTCTCGTCGACCGACGAGGTAGCGCCACTCGTGACGGACACGACCCTCGCCGAGGATTCGTCAGCCGCGTCGTGGTACCACTCGGACGCATATTTCGCGGCGCGGTTGGTTTCGCAATCACTGAACCGCACCTTGTAGTCGCCCGCGGGCAGGCCGTCGATGCGGTACGCGCCGGTCGTGTTCGTGTACCCGTTGCCGTACCCGAATCCGCCGGAACCCGATGCGAGGACACAGACCCCGTTCACACCAAGACCGGTCTGCAGATCGGTGACCACTCCGGTGAGCGACGCCGCGCGCTCCAATCCGGCGTCGGCTACGAATGTCGCGTCAGAACCGAGGTCGATCAGGTCGATATCCTCGTACTCGCGCGCGTTGTCCCACCACTCGCCCACGTAGCGGTCACGACTCCCGTAGGCCGCGCAGTCGAAGAAGTTGAGTTGGTACGAGCTCGGCGCCATCGGACCCAGCCGGTACGCGCCCGTCAGCGACGTACGCGCCTCGAAGTACGAGGTGGAGCCGGGGTCCCTCGCCGTTACGCAGACATCGGCCAGCGGTTCGCCGGAAACGTCGTCGGTGACGACGCCTTCGACGGCGCTGGTCGGCGCCCACGAGAACACGATGCGGCCGTGGCCTCCCGAGCCCGCGGCGGCCGCGATGCGAATGAACTGATCGTCGGCGTCAAAGGTCACGCGAGCATTCGTCGTGCTCGGGTCGAAGTCGTCGTTGCAGGTGTCGACCACGTCGCCCGCGCCGAGGATCTCGATGACCGGGTCGGCGTCAGGGGTGGTCCCGAAAACGGTGATCGTCATCGTGCCCGAGAGGAACTCGCTTCCGGGCAGCTTCCACCAAACGTCGCCGTCGACGGCGACTCCGCATGCCGTCGGACCACCGTCGAGCGCCGCGGCGCCGAGGTCGACCTCGAGATCGGCCGGTGGTGCGTCGCTCCAGGCCCGCGCCCGGTCGTCGTTGTCGGCTCCGCCGTGATCGGCTGCGGCCACTGACAGGTTGAAGGGGATGCTGCCGAGCGCGATGACGCCCGCCAAACCCCACATCCAGCTCTTACGCACGTGCCGCCCCTCGCGCTCGGACCCCGCCCGGGTCCACCTTGTTGTCATGTAGACGCCGGCTGCCGGTGTCTGGTTGCGAGGTAATTCCACCCAACCGGTACGCGGGAGGTACCGGTTCAGCTCTCGCAGGTGACCTTCGTGTCCTTGCGGTTGCCGTAGCAGGTGTCCACGTCGCGGCCACCGGTCATCTGGTCGACACCATCGCCGCCTCGGAGCGTGTCGTCACCGGCGCTGCCGAAGATCTGGTCTGCGCCATTGCCGCCGCGGAGCATGTCGTTGCCCGATCCGCCGCAGATGACGTCGTTGCCGCCGAGTCCGTCGATGGTGTCGTCGCCGCCGAGACCGACGATGACGTCAGCCTTGCTGGTGCCCCGCAGCCGGTCGTTGCCATCCGTACCGAGGATGGTCGCCGTCTTGCCGGCGCAGGTTTTCGGTTCGAGCACGGGGTCGTCCACGGTGTTGTGCCC
>JANNHK010000429.1:0-14058 GCA_031404355.1 Actinomycetes bacterium | reverse complement strand
ATCGGTGCCGCGACCGGATATGAGATCATCCCGGCGGTTGCCGACCGCGCCGAGCTGGCGCGTGCGCTCGACATGATCTACGGACCGGAAGCGGGCGCGGCTGACGCGTTCGTCCCGCCCGACCAGGTCAAGGTCGAAGACCTCCACATCAACGACCTGCTCGACCTGGTGTTGCAGTACAAGGGCTCCGACATGCACCTCGCCGCGGGTTCGCCGCCGGTCGTGCGTGTCCACGGTGAACTGATCCCGCTGTCGCACCTGCCCGAGCTGAACGGTTCGCAGATCCGCCAGATGGTGTTCTCGATCCTCACGCAGAAGCAGCGCGAGAAGTTCGAAGCCGAACTCGAGCTCGACACGTCGTACGCGATGCCGGGCAAGGGCCGCTTCCGTGTGAACGTCTTCGTGCAGCGCGACTCGGTCGGTTGCGTGATGCGCGTCATTCCCTACGAGATCGTCGACTTCGACCTCCTCGGCATCCCGCCCGCAGTGAAGACGTGGGCGTACCTGCCTCGCGGCCTCATTCTCGTCACGGGACCGACCGGCTCGGGCAAGTCGACGACGCTCGCGTCGTTGGTCGATATTGTGAACAAGGAACGGGCCGTCCACATCATGACTGTGGAAGACCCGATCGAATTCTTGCACCACCACAAGCGCTCGATCGTGAACCAGCGCGAAGTGGGGGAGGACACGCACTCGTTTGCGGCGGCCCTCAAGCACGTGTTGCGTCAGGACCCCGACGTCATTCTCGTCGGCGAAATGCGCGACCTCGAAACGATCTCGACCGCGCTGACCGCAGCCGAAACCGGCCACCTTGTGTTCGCCACGTTGCACACGCAGGACGCGCCGCAGTCGATCGACCGCATCATCGACGTCTTCCCCGCGCACCAGCAGCAGCAGGTCCGCATCCAGCTCGCGTCGTCGCTGCAAGGCATCGCGACGCAGCAGCTGCTGCCGACCGCCGACGGGCAGGGGCGCGGCGTCGCATCCGAGGTGTTGGTCGCGACTCCCGCGATCCGGAACCTCATCCGTGAGGGCAAGGTCCACCAGATCTACTCGATGCTCCAAGCGGGCGGGAAGTACGGAATGGTCACGATGGACATGTCGCTCGCGCATCTCGTCCGCACCGGCCGCATCACGCTCGACGTGGCGCTCGAACGCTGTTCGAACGAAGAGGACCTCCGCCGCCTCATGCACGGCTAACCAGCTGGAGTTATCGCGTGCCCGAAACGTTCGCATACAAAGTCAGAGACCGCGCCGGCAAGCTCGTCGAGGGCGAGCTGGAAGCCGACAACGCGCAGCTCGTCGTCGGCAAGCTCCGCTCGATGGGCTATGTCCCCGTCGAGATCGAGCAACTCGGCAAGCAGACGCTGCGCAGCGACATCAAACTGCCCGGTTTCTCGGACCGGGTAAAGCTCAAGGACGTCGCCGTCTTCTCGCGCCAGTTCGCGACGATGATCAACGCCGGCCTCAGCTTGTTGCGGTCGCTGTACATCCTCGCCGAGCAGACCGAGAGCAAAGCCCTCGCCGGCATCGCCAACGAAGTGCGCATGGACGTCGAGAAGGGTTCGTCGCTCTCGGCTGCGCTGGCGAAGCACCCGAAGGCGTTCAACCGCCTGTACGTGGCGATGGTGCGCGCCGGTGAGATCGGCGGTGTCCTCGACAGCGTGCTGGAGCGGCTGGCGGACACGATCGAGAAGCAGGTCGAACTGCGCCGCAAGGTGAAGTCGGCAATGACCTACCCGATGGTCGTCGCGGTACTCGTGCTGCTCATCGTCACCGCGATGCTGTTGTTCATCATCCCGATGTTCGAAGACCTCTACACCGAACTCGGTGGCACGCTCCCGAAGCCGACGCAGATCCTCATCGACATCTCGAAGATCGCGCGGAAGTTCTGGTACATGATCATCATCGCCGAGATCGGTGGCGCCTTCGCATTCCGCAAGTGGATCGCCTCCGACGAGGGCCGCAAGAAGTGGGACGCAATCAAGCTGAAGGCGCCGATCTTCGGCGGCCTGGTCCGCAAGACAGCGCTCGCCCGGTTCTCCCGCACGCTCTCGGCGCTCGTGCGTTCCGGTGTCCCGATTCTCGAATCGCTCGACATCGTGTGCGAGACGTCGGGGAACCACGTGGTCGCCACCGCGGTGCGCGACACGCAGAACGCGGTGAAGCGAGGCGAACCGCTGTCACGCAAGCTCGAGGATCACCCGGTGTTCCCGCCGATGGTCGTGCAGATGATGGCGGTCGGTGAAGAAACCGGTGCGCTCGACGAGATGCTCGACAAGATCGCCGACTTCTACGACCAAGAGGTCGAGGCGACGGTCGACGCACTCACGTCGCTCATCGAACCCCTGCTGATCGTCGTTATGGGTATTGCAGTCGGCGGCATGGTCATCGCCCTCTACATGCCCATGTTCAACATCATCAAGCTCATCAAGTAACACGATCATTCAGTCGCCCGCGACGGCGTAGATCCACGTTCCGTCGGTGCGGATGCCGATGCGGTACTCGCCGTCGGGGTCGTTCCACGTCACGATCTGACCGTCGGCGTCTGTGCCGAGCGTTCCGGCCGTGAGCCGGTCGACGAGTGCCTGGAAGACGTCGTCGCCGGCGTTGCCGAGGCCGTCGACGCCGTACGTCCGCCACGCTTCGACGGCGAGGTCGGGGTCGCTCGCGTCGCCGAAGCTGTACGTGAAGTCGTCGGCCATGAGCGCCCGCAGCGCTTCGTAGTCGCATGCCATCGCGGCGTCGAGGATCTGCTGCGCGGTCGCGAGCGCCGCGTGGGACACAGTGTCCGAGCCGATGACCGCGGTGCCGGTCGACCCGACTGTTTCGCACTCCGCGGGAGCGACGGGGCTGGTCGCGGGTTGGAAAGCCGACCAGGTGTCGTCGGCCGCGATCGCGACGCCGAAGTCGCGCTCCATGTAGGTCCACACGCATCCGTCCTCCGAGCCGAAGTCGGCACAGAAGGGTTCGGTTGCGAGGGTTTCCACAAGGACGGCGAGAGGCGTGAGGCCCTGGCCCTCCTGAAAGCGCCAGCTCTCGATGGTGCTGTCGGCGTCGTACCCAATCCCGGCGCCGGCGATCGTCGAGTACGTGAAGTCGTCGGCCATGAGCGCCCGCAGCGCGTCGTAGTCGCATGCCACCGCCGCCTCGGCGATGGCCGTGGCCAGCGAGACCTCTGTTCCGGCAGGCCCTCGGACGGTCGGCGGCAGCCCCGCCGCCGAGCACTGGGGCCCTTGCGCCACGACCGGTTCCTTGTCGTCGCCGGAGGCAACGACGACAACGCCCGCGAGCACTGCGGCGGCGGCCGTGAGCGTCGCGCCCACCATCACGAACCGGTTGCGCCGGCGGTTGACCTGCTTCTCGCCGCCGCTGCGGATGCGGTCCCAGCCTTCGTCGGTTGCCCACGCCGTGCCGGCGTCTTCGCGCAGCGCGGCGCGGATGTCGTCTTCGGTGATGTCGTTCATCGTTCTTCCTCCAGGGCGACGCCGAGCGAGGCGAGGGCCCGATGCAGGTTGGCTTTGACGCTGCCTTCGGAGATGCCGAGGGCCGCGGCGGTCTGGGCGGTCGAACAGTCCTCGTAGTAACGGAGGACCACACATTCGCGTTGGCGCGGCGGGAGCCCCCGTACCGCGGCCGCGACATCGCGCAGCCGTTCGTCGCGCACGACGTGCGTTTCGGCCGAAGCTGTGTCGGAGACCGGTTGCAAGTGCAGGCCCCGGATCGTGCGGCGGCGGCGCAGTGCACTGCGCGACTCGTTCACCACCGCCTGGCGTACGTAGGCGAGGGGGTCGCCCCGCAACCGGTCACGCGCCGCGTACGTGCGCATGAACGCGTCCTGCACCACTTCCTCGGCCTGCTCGCGCTGGTCGACGAGCAGCCGGGCCAGGCCCACCAGCTTCCCGTAGTGCGTTCGGTACACCTCGGCGAGGGCAGCTTCGGCCCCACCGGCGACGAGCCGCCCGCCGGCTTCGGGTTCCACAGTGACCATCATGTCCGCTCAGACGCAGTTGTCGGGGTTTGGTTGCCTTCGACCGCGTCTTTTCGCGGAGATCCGCCCCGAGGGCCGCTGGGCCTACGGCCGCGCCTCCACGGCGCCCTCTGCGGGCGCTCGTAGACGCGTCGCCGCCGCGACTGCGAGCCCGAGCGCGCCGCCGAGCGCGACCGCGACCAACAGCCTCACGAACGCCGGTGCGAACACCGAGGGGAGTTGCGACCGTGTCCACATGAGCACGTCGCCCGCAGCAACGACACCGACGACCACGGCCGCGAGCAGCACCCACGGCGCGGCCGCGTACTCGTCGCGGCGCAGCACCTGCGCGAGCGCGAGCACGACCGCGACCACCGCGAGCACCGACATGGCGTTGGCCCCGAGCCGGTTGTCGAAGCCCGATGCGATGTCGCGCCACGCGCCCGCGACGTGCAGTACTTCGCCCGCGAGCACGAGGATCAAGCCCGAAGCGACGGCGACCCGCCACGCCCGGCGGGCGGCGAGAGCGATCACGGCGGCGAGCGCGGCCGTGACCAGCAACCAGGGCCACCACGCGGGGGCCGCAACCGTTGCGATATCGCCCCGCACGACGACGGGTTCGCCCGCGACCGTGAGGTCGACCGCCCACGCGAGGGGCTCGGGTGGGTTGCCGCCGGTCATGTTGTGCGCGCGATGGTCGTGCCAGCGCACCGAGTTCCCCGAATCCATCCGGAGCCACTGCGGTTCGGCCTCCGAGTCGTACGAGTCGGGCACGGTCGACGGCGGGTCGAGGGTGCGGTTGATGAACGCGGCGGGGGAGCGCCGGTTCTCGAACGCGCCGTCGGGCCCGATCCGTAGGTACGGCTCACCCGCGTAGCCGAGCACGATCACTTCGGCGTCGGAGTCGTTGACCAATTCGAGCTTCGTCCCGAACTCGACGACGTCCACCGACACGTCCGCGACCGCGGGTTCGATGCCGATCACGTGCACGCGCACGTTGGTTGGTTCGCGGCCGCCTACCCCGTGCGCAGACGCGGGTGACGCACCCCCAACGAGGAACACGGTGACGAGCAGCCCCAGCGCGAGCGTGCGCACGCGCCATCGTCGCGCCGTCAGGACCCGAACACCCCATCGTGCACGAGGTCGAAGGCGACAAGCGCGGTGGCCGCACCCATCGCGACGCCGAGGGCCCGGAGGGCGCCGCGATCCGACGGGGTGGTGAACAGGAACGCCAGCCCCGTCGAGACCAACACCGCCACCCCGCCCGCCGACGCGGTCATGGCGGCCCCTTCGTCGGCCGCGAACGCGAGGAGGGCTACCACGAGCCAAGGGCTCGCGAGCACAGGAACGCCGAACGGGATCGCGCCCAGCCGCGCCGCTGCGGCTTCGGGCGCGGGCCGGACCCATCCCGACGGGCCGCCGAACAGCAGCTCGACCGCCGGGACGAGTAGCACGATCCCGGCCGCGAGCTGCGCGGCTCCGACGGATACCTCCAAGGCGTCGAGCATCGGGTCCGCGAGCCAGGCGGTGACGACCACGACGGCGAGCGCGACGACTGTGCCGGTCGCGAACACGATCGACCGGGCCCGCCCGTCGCGGTCCGCCGTCAACGTCGCGCCCGCGACCGCGGCCGTCAGAGGATCGACGATGACGAGCAGCACCACCGCTAGCCGGAGCCAGTCGCTCATTCCTCACCCTCCAGAAGTGCGGCGACTGCGAGCAGGCCCGAGATCGCGTGCTGCTGGTCGTCCATGCGGGTTTCGCCGTTCGTGTACCACGCGCCGTCGATCTGGCGGGCAGCCAGCAGAGCGGCGCCGCACCGGGCGCTCGCGAGCGTCGCCTCCGACAGGTCCGACGCGCGGTCGTCGGCCCGGGCGAGCCGAGCCAGCGCGGCCTGCCCCTCGACCCAGGTTCCGAGCGCCGCCGCTCGCTTGCCTGAGGTGTGGGTCGACGCATACGGCTCGCCCGCGTCGGCCTGCGCGTCCCAGCGGATCAGCATGGCGAACCGTCCGTATAACGAGTGCGCGTACTCGACCGCGTCGTCGGAGAGGGGCCAGTCGGCCATTTCGCCGAACCCGTACGCGGCCCAGTGGTCGTTCAACGGCGCGACGGGAACGAAGTCGGTGTCGTCGCGTTCGACGGCAATGAAATGCGCGGCGCGCTCGGCGGCGGTGCGCCAGGCCTCGTCGGGGAGGGCGCGGTGCAACCGGGCGATCGCCCACAGCGCCTCGCCCGCGAAGTACTGCGAGATCGACTCCTCGTCGACCCGGCCCGACTCGGGATACGCGTACACGTAGAAGTCGCCGTTGTCGCGCTGCATCGCGACGAGGAACTCGCCGAGGTCGCGCATCGTGTCGTCGTACGTCGTCTCGCCGGTGTGTTCGCGCCGTTCGGTGAGCGCGGCGAGCATCAACGCGGTTCCGCCGAGTGGGGCGACGCCCTTGTCGGTGAGGGCCGCCCATCCGTCGCGTTCCTCGAGGCGGTCGAGCATCCATTCGAGGCCCGCGTCCGCAGCTTCGGTTTCGCCGGCCTGGTAGAGCGAGAGCGTCACGCCCGCGTGCCGGACCGCGTTGTAGTCACCGAGATCGTTCCCGTCGAGGTCGGCGAGATACAGGTACGAACCGTCGGGCTTCTGGTTATCGACGAGCCAATCGGCCGCAGCCTGGGCCGTCGCCCGAGCGTCGGACGCGGAGATCTCGTCACAACGCTCCGGCGCCGCAACCGTCAGCCGCACCGCGCCCAGCACCAGGGCGAAGACGACCAGCATCCGAACAAACCGCGGCGCCAGCAAGGAGGAGATTCTTGCCTACACAGAGCACGTGGCAATGGCACGCCCCCCCCCCCCCGAGCGCCGGGAGCTCGCCGGAGTGGTGACGATCTCTCGAGCGCCGCAGGCGCCCCTCAGTCGGAACCCGACCCAGCAAGGTGTGTGAGCTCCCGGCCAAATCGCTACTCGTCATCTCAAGCCACACAGCGTGGTGGCCGATATCACACTTGGCGACGGGACCGCAACGGTCCGTCGGCCTCCGACGACGAAAGGGTTCCCTCACGTGTTTTTCATTCACTCCCTGAAAACCCGCCGGGATAGGGAGGAAGGTTTCACGCTCATCGAGCTCATGGTTGTGGTGCTGATCATTGCCATTCTTATCGCCATCGCCATTCCTACCTTCCTCGGTGCCCGCGAGCGGGCCCAGAACCGTGCTGCGCAGTCCGACCTGCGCAACGCGCTTGCTGCCGGCAAGGTGCACTACACCGACGACGAGACGTACACGACGCTCACGGCCGCGATCCTCGAAGGGATCGAGCCCAGCCTCGAGTACGACGTGGTCGCCAACTCGAGCGACGACATCGTTGGTGTCGGCGGTCAAAGCGACACGGACTTCGTCATGGCGCACGAGAGCAAGTCGGGTGACTGGTTCTGCATCGCCGAAAGTGCCAACGGCACGACGTACGGCACGGGTGCCGCCGTCGGCGACGTTGACACAGTTGCCGAGTGTGCCGACCCCGAGTGGTAAATCCGTAGTCGAAATCCGGTGAAGTCGTTCGGTCCCGGGGTTCCCCCGGGGCCGAACCATTTCCGGGCGACGTTCCGAAAGGGGGGACTGATGGCTGCTCGCGTACGCGGGTATCCCCGGAGCGACGACGGGTTCACCCTGATCGAGCTGATGATGGTCGTACTGATCCTCGCCGTCCTGATCGCGATCGCGTTGCCGCCGTGGATAGCGGCAAAGGACCGGGCGAACGAGTCCGCGGCGCGCAGCGTCCTCGGAAACGGGCACCGAGCCCTCAAAGTCATGCTCGCCGACGCCCAGGGCATCAGCACGGTCACGACCGTCGAGCTCGAGTCGGTGGAACCCGCGTTGGAGTTCCACGACGACGTCACATCGGCCGAGGCGAGCGACAACCAGGTGTCGGTCGCGGTCGGCGCCGACTACGTCATCCTCGCGACGCACGCGAACGGCGACGGCTGTCTGGCGGTGCGGGAGCAGACGGGCACGCAGACGCAGTACCAGCGGCTGGTCGGACCGGCGTGCCCGGCTTCGGCCTTCGACCCGGTCGCCGGCTGGGGCGACGAGTGGCCGCCTCGTTTGTGACCGACTGCCTCGACCTTGGTGGGCGGGAGCGTCCCCGGTTTCGGGGGGCGCTCCCTCTAGCTTTGCGCCCGTGACGGGCCTCTACGCCGCCCTCTGCGGCATCTTCGGCCTCGTGGTCGGATCCTTCCTCAACGTCGTCATCTGGCGGGTGCCGCGCAAGGAGTCGATCGTCGCGCCTCCGTCGCACTGCCCGGGCTGCGACGCTCCGATTGCGCCCCGCGACAACATCCCCGTGCTGTCGTGGCTCCTGCTGCGGGGCAACTGCCGGCACTGCGGGACCGCGATCTCGGTGCAGTACCCGCTCGTGGAATTGCTCACCGCCGCTCTGTGGGCCGCGGTCGGCGCCCGGTTCGTCGACACGCCGGCGGCGCTCCCGGCGTACCTGACGTTCACGGCGGTGCTCGTCGCGATCTCGGTGATCGACCTCGAGCACTACATCATCCCGAACCGCATCGTGTACCCGGCCGGGTTCGCGGCCATTCCGCTCCTGGCCCTGGCGTCGGGCGTGGAGGGCGACTGGTGGGCTCTGGGCCGGGCGTTCATCGGTGGGGGCGGGGCGTTCCTCTTTTTCTTCACGTTGCACGTCATTTCGCCCCGTTCGATGGGCTTCGGCGACGTGCGGCTCTCGTTCCTGCTCGGTCTCCACCTGGGCTGGCTGGGCGCCGCCGAAGTGGTCGGCGGCCTGTTCCTGGGCTTCCTGTACGGCGCCGTAGTCGGGATGGTGCTGATCGTCGCGGGCGGCCGCGGAAGAAAACAGCACATTCCCTTCGGGCCCTTCCTGGCCGCCGGAACAATGACGTTTGTGCTGGTCGGAGGCGCAATTCTCGACGGTTACCCCGGCCTCTAGCGCCGTAGTCACCTGCGCCGAATCCCTTACGCGAAAAGTGACTGATTCAACACCCGTCGTGGTGGTGCCGATAGGTGTACCCGGTGCATCGATCGACGATTGAGAACAGCGACGACTGCTGTGGCACCGGTCGACCAGAGGGGACGATGTGGATGCCGACCACCAGCTCCTCACCGTGCGTGAGGTGGCTGACGTGATGCGGGTTTCGACGATGACCGTGTATCGCCTGATCCGCGCCGGGCAGCTCCCGGCGATTCGCGTCGGCAAGCATTTCCGGATCCGCGAGTCGGAACTCTCGGGCTATCTCGAATCGCAGACCGTCCGCGCCGATGTCGGGGGAGGTGCCTCGTGGCCCGGCGCCTGATCGGACTCGACGTCGGCACCAACGCCGTCACCCTCGCGGAGGTCGCGCCGGGCGCGCCGCCCCGACTCGACCGCTTCGGTCAGGTCGCGTTGCCCCGCGACGCCATGCGTGACGGCGAGGTGCAAGACGATGCCGCGGTCACCGAGGCCATCGCCCGCCTCCGTGAAGAAGTCGACCTGAAGAAAGCCTCAGTCCGGGTCGGACTCGCCAGCCCGCGCCTGATCGTGCGTCAGGTTGAGATGCCGGTGATGTCGCGCGACGAACTGGCGAGCGCGCTGCAGTTCCAAGCCGCCGACCTCATCCCGATCCCGTTGGACGAGGCCGTGCTCGACTTCGCCATCCTCGGCACCGCGGTCGGTGAAGAGGGCGAACCGATCATGCACGTGCTGCTCGCCGCCGCCCACAAGGCGACAGTGATGCGGCTCGTCGCCGCAGTCGAGGCAGCGGGGCTCCCGGTCGGCGCAGTCGACCTCGTGCCCCTCGCGCTCATCCGTTCGCTCGCCCGACCCGCGTACGGCGAGGACGCCGGCGCCGAAGGCATCGTCTCGTTCGGCGGTGGCGTCACGGCCATCGTCGTGCACGAAGGCGGCGTCCCGCGCTTCGTCCGAGCACTCGGAACCGGCGGCCGTGAACTCACCGACGCGATCTGCGCCGAACTCGAGCTTCCAGTGGAGACAGCCGAGGCCCTGAAGCGGCAACTGGCCGTGGGCGGCGACGAGCTCGTTGTTCGCGCGTCACAGGCGATTGAACGGCCGCTCGGCGTCCTCCTCGACGAGGTGCGCAGCTCGCTCGACTACTACCGCAACCAGCCCGGCGCGGCGCGGATGTCGCGTGTCGTCGCGACCGGTGGCGCTTCGCAGCTCCCCGGCGTGGCCGACCGCTTGGCTGCACTCGTGGGCGTGCCTGTCGAACTGGCTCGACCGCGAGAGCTGCTCGCGATCGGTGACATTCGTTTCCCCGACGAGGAGTATCCCCGTCTCGATCCGTACCTGCCGGCGGCGGTCGGGCTCGCGCTCGGCGGCGCCGGTGTCGGCACCGTCGTCGACCTGCTGCCTCGCGAAAAGCGGGGCCGGTCCGGTGGCGCGACCGGTCGTTCGTCTCCGCCGTTGGCACTGGGCATCGCCGCGGGAGCCGCGCTGCTCGTCGCGCTCGCCGTGCCGACGGTGCTGAAGCAACAGGACGTCAGTTCGAAGCAGGAGAAGTTGAGCGCAGTCGAGGACGACACGGCCCAGATCGAGACGGCGATCGCCGCACTACACGAGGTCGAACAGGCGCAGGGACAACTCGCCGGCACGGAGATGCAGGTGGCATCGCTGCTCCAGACCGACGTGTCGTGGGCGACGATGATCGACGACGTCAGCCAGACGATGCCCGCCGAGGTGTGGTTGTCGTCGTTCCAGGGTCAGGTGACCGTGCCCGCGACGCCAACCGTCGTCGCCGCGCCCACCGTGGCTCCGGCCGACGGTGCCGAAACGACGACGACCGTTGCCCCGGATCCGGCTCCGATCGCCGGGCCCGTCGGCGGCATCGCGGGTCAGGTGTCGTTCGAGGGTGCGGGGCGGACGTTCCCCGATGTCGCCAACTGGATCAAGAGCATCTCGACGATGCCGTCGTTTTCCAACGTATGGGTGACGAACGCGACGAAGGGAACCGTGAACAACGAGGAAGTCGTCGACTTCTCCTCGACTGCACAACTCACCGACGCGGCCCTCAGCGACCGGCTGCAGACCTTCCTCTCCGGGTCCGGCACGGAGGTCACGCCGTGAAGAATCGTTCCGTTGTCGTCGGCGGGTTCGCCGCAGTGATGGTCGTCCTCGTCTGGTACTTCATGGTCTTCTCGGGCATGAGCACCAAGTCGAGCGACATCCAGAGCGACATCTCGACCGCCGAAGGCGAACAGGCGTCGCTTCGCAGTCGTTTGACAGACCTCGAACAGGCCGAAGCGGACCTGCCCGAGATGCAGGCCAGGTTGGTCGAGCTCCAGGCAAAGGTCGCCGCCGAGCCGAATCTGGCCGAGTTCATCGAGCAGGCCGACGTGATCAAGGCCGAAGCCGGTGTCGAGTGGGTGACGGTCGCGCCCGGGCTCCCCTCGCAAGCCGGACCCGTCGCGTCGACCTCGCTGACTCTCGAAGTCGAAGGCGGCTACTTCGAGGTGCTCGACTACCTCCGCCGGCTCGAAGATCTGTCGCGCCTCGTCGTGATCGACGGCATCGTGCTGACCGCGGGACAAGCGGAGAGCACCACGCCGGGCGTGACGCCCGACGAATCCGAGGTCGCCGACGGTCCGCCCCGGTTGCACGCGGCGCTCACGGCCCGAATGTTCTCGATCAGTGCAATGACCGGGCAGGCCGCGCCGACCGCGAACACGGCGGCCGCGGTCGCGACCGAAACGGTGGGTGGTTAGCCATGGCCAAGGCCAAGGGTCGGGGCAAGAACGACGAGAAGCGCCTGAAGATCATGTTCGTCGTGCTGGGCGTGCTCGCGGCGCTGTTCGTGGTGCGGACGATCGGGATTCCCGGTGGCGGAGGCGGCGGCAACGACTCGTCGGGGTCGACGACGCCTACCACGGTGGTTGGTACATCCACGCTCGACGACGGCGCGACGGTGACGACCGTCGCCCCCGAGGCGACGGGTGACGACGACGGGGGTGGCGCCGCGCCGCGCAACCCGTTCGAAGCGGGCGACGCCCAGTCGGCACCCACCGACGCCGACGACTGAGGCCGCACTCGGCCAGACAGGCATTACGCGTTTCGGTACACGTCCTGACACTTAGTCTGGGGCGCGTGCAGCACGTGGTCCTGGTCGGGTTGATGGGGGCGGGCAAGACGACCGTCGGTCGTCGGTGTGCCGCGCTGCTCGACCGGCCGTTCGTCGACACCGACGATCTCGTGGTCGCCCTCACGGGCATGCCGTTCCCGGAGTTCTTCGCGCAGTACGGCGAACCTCGCTTTCGCGAACTCGAATGCCAGGCGGTTGCCGACGTCTGTGCATCGCCGGAGCCGCTCGTGATCGCGTGCGGCGGCGGGACGGTGCTCGATCCCGACAACCGGCGTCGCCTCCGCGAACGGGGTGTCGTCGTCTGGTTGCGTGCGCCCGTCGCGGTACTCGCCACGCGCGTCGGTGATGGTGCCGACCGCCCGTTGCTCGCCGGCGACCCCGAGTCCGCGTTGCGCCGGCTCGACGCGCTACGAGCCGGCGCGTACGAATCGGTCGCGCACGCCGAAGTCGAGACCGGCGGACTCGACGTCGATACCACCGCCGAGGCCGTCCTGGCCGCGTACCGAGCCCAGGCCGCATGACCACCACACGCGTCCGCGTTGACCTTGGGCAACGCGGCTACGACATCGTGATCGGGCCCGGTGCCGTCTCGGAGTTGGCGCGCGTGCTCGAAGGCCGCCGGCGGGTCGCGGTCGTGACCCAGCCGGGTATCGGCAAGGACGACCTCGTCGCCGCCGCGCTCGGAGGGATCGAACACGGTGTCTTTGTGATGGGCGACGGCGAGGAAGCCAAGTCGCTCGCCACGGTCGAGGAGCTGACGCGCGCGCTGGCCGCGTGGGGCCTGCTGCGCGGCGACGCGATTGTGGCGCTGGGCGGGGGAGTCGTCGGCGACACGGCCGGCTTCGTCGCGGCGAGCTACCACCGCGGCGTCGACGTCGTGCAGGTACCCACCACCCTGCTCGCCATGGTCGACTCCGCGATCGGCGGCAAGACCGGCGTCAACCTCCCCGAAGGCAAGAACCTCGTCGGCGCGTTCCACCAGCCCCGCGCCGTGCTTGTCGACCCCGCCGTCCTCGCCTCGCTGCCCGCGCGCGAGTACCGCTGTGGACTGGGTGAGGTCGCGAAGTACGCACTCATGGAAGGCGACGACACGATCCTCATCGAGGCGCCCGGGCTCCTGGCCGGAGACCTCGACGTCGTGACCGACGTCGTCGCCCGGTGCGCGGCGATCAAGGCGCGCTACGTCGAGGCCGACGAGTTCGAACGCACGGGCGTGCGGGCCGCGCTGAACTACGGCCACACGGTCGCGCACGCCCTCGAAGTGGCCGGCGCGCACACGTTGCTCCACGGCGAAGCCGTCGCGGTGGGCCTGGTGTTCGCGGCCCACCTGGCCGGCGCGCTCGAACGCATCTCTCCCGGGGCAGTGAGCCGCCACGAGGACGTCGTCAGCGCGCTCGACCTTCCGCTGTTCGCACCCGAGGGGCTGCGGCGCGACGATCTGGTGCACCTGATGGCGCGGGACAAGAAAGCGGCGGGCGGGCTCACGTTCGTGCTCCAGGGACCGAACGGGATCGAACGGGTCGACGATCCCGACCGGGCTGCCATTGACAAGGCCTTCGCAGCGATCGGCGTAGAGGGGTAGACACAGACACATGGCCACGATCCTGTTGCTTTCGGGACCCAACCTGAACCTGCTCGGCGAGCGGGAACCCGAGCACTACGGCACGACGACGCTCGACGAGCTCGTGGCGCTGGCGCGGGAAACCGCCGCGAAAGCGGGTCACGATCTCGAGCACGTGCAGTCGAATCACGAAGGCGCGCTCATCGACGCGATTCATGCCGCGCGCGGACGATGCGCGGCCATCGTCATCAACGGCGGCGCGTTCTCGCACTACGCGTACGCGCTCACCGACGCGCTCGCGATGTTCGACGGCGCGAAGATCGAAGTGCATCTCTCCAATCCGTACGCCCGCGAACGCTGGCGTCACCGGTCGGTGTTCTCGCCCGTCGTCGACGGCGCGATCGTCGGCCTGAAGGCGACGGGCTACCGGCTCGCCGTCGAGGC
>JANNHK010000428.1:0-6241 GCA_031404355.1 Actinomycetes bacterium | reverse complement strand
TGAGGGTCGCACCTCCGGTACACTGACCCGCTTCCGCCGGGGTAGCTCAGTCGGTAGAGCAGCTCACTCGTAATGAGCAGGTCAGGGGTTCGAATCCCCTCTCCGGCTCCAGCCCGCACCGCGTGTTTGGAGCTACGGCGCCCCTGTAGGACACGCCGGGAACCCGACACGGTGGCACCCTCAAGGTGGCGCGGGTCCCGCCCGATGACCGCGGATGCGGATCTGCCCGCAATGCCGCCGTCCGGCGGACGATTTTGCGCCCACGTGCCCTGTGTGCGGTGCGGGCCTGGGGCCGCCGCCGTCGGATTGGCAGCCGCCCGGCGCGTACTACGCACCGCCGGGATACTGGAGTCCGAACGATCCAGTGCAGACCGTCTCGAAACGCAGCGGCGAGATCAGTCCGTTGTGGGCGCTGACCATTGTCCCGATCACCGTGTTCATGCTCCTGACGGTCGTGCTCGTATTCGGCGGCGACGACGAAGAACCCGGCGTTGAGTCGGCCGCCCCGGTCGAAGAGGTCGAGCCCGCGGTGCCCGTCGAAACCCCGCGCGATGCGCCGGTCGAATCGGACCACTTCACGACGCCGGTGGAATCCTCGGCGAGCGAACCGACGAACGACGAGACCTGGCACGCATACGGCGCGGGCGAGGGCGTCGCGTTCACTGCACCCGATGGATCGTTCTCGGTCACGCTTCCAACCGAGCCGCTTGTGATGCCGATCACCGAGACCGAAGCGAACTTCGGGGGCGTCCGGTACTCGGCGCGCGTCGGCATCGAAGGCGGGGCCGCGGTGGCCAAGTGGGAGTGGCCGGCCGCCAGCTCGCCCTATCCCGCGTACGTCGACTTCGAACAGGACGCGCGCGTGAATTGCACCGACCTCGACGGCGTCGTCTCGGACGAGGTGTCGGGCGAGCTGCCGGCGGGCGGCTACTTCCACGAGTCGACGTGCACCTTCGATGACTATGCGCACGTGGTCAGCCGAACGCGTTACCTCACCGCCGGCGACGTCACGTACGTGCTCGAAGTGTGGTCGGCCCGTGAGCGGCTCGCCGAGTTCGCGCTCTTGCTCGAGTCGCTTGTCATCACCGCGAACTAAAGCGTTGCGGTCGTCGATCACGATCCGATTTCAGCACAACGGGTCACCAAGCCGCGATTGCCTGCTTGAGCGTTGCGATGCGGACCGCGTGCGCGGGGTTCTTGACGAGGTTTTGCTTCGGGTTTTCGAACGGGTTGGCGAGCAGGTCGAAGAACGATTTCGGCGTGCCGACCTTGCTGACGTACAGCTTGTACAGCGACGTGAGCGCGCCGGTGCCCGGGTCGTAGATGGCTTCGCGCACCGACACGTCGGCTCCGACGTCGCGGTTCGAGAACATCAGTGTCCGGAACTCGTCAGTTGCGCCGGACGCGACCGCCCGCAGGCTGAGTGCGTCGGGGAACCGGTTGGTGTCGTTCGGGTCGGGCACCCACCCGGGGATCGACGACTCACCCTCGCGCGCGTAGTCGAGGATGGTGGGCATGATGTCGATCGTCCCCACCATTGCCGGGTGCAGGCCCTGCGCGGGAATGCGCCACGGTGAACCGACGGGCGCCGGGCAGTTCGCGATGATCGGTGTGCGGAGCCCGTTCTCGTAGAAGCTGGCCTTGCCGCGGATCAGCGCGGCACCGTGGTCGGTGGTGTACATGATGATGGTGTTCTCGCGCAGCCCGCGCGCTTCGAGCGCGGCGACGATCTGGCCGACCATCGTGTCGAACCAGTTGCAGCTCTGGAGGAAGTTCCGCAGCGTCGTGTCGCCGAGACCGACGACCTTCTCGCCGCACGCGGTCGCCGCGGGCCCCTTGTACGCCGCGTAGTTGTACGGCTCGCCGGTCGGGTAGGGAGCGTGGGGCATGTACGGCGCGAACATCGTGAACCAGGGTTCGGGCCCTTGCGCCGCTCCGTCGAGAAAATTGGTGAAGAGCGACACGCCGTTGATGCTCACTTCGGCTTGCGTCTCCGCTCCGCTTCCCGGCTGGTTGACGTTGAAGTGGCTGGCGAGCGGTGAGCCGTCGACGACCCACTTGCCCATGCCGTACGTCTTGTAGCCGAGCCCTTCGAGGGCGACGGGGATTGTGACGCGACCGCCGGCCGCGACGGCCGCGTCCTTGTCGTCCTCGCGGTGCACGTAGTGCGCGCTCTGGAGGTCGCGCCGGTTGAGCCCGGTCTGGATCGACTGGCGGGCCGCGGTCGAACGGGATTGCGTCGAGATGCCCCACGAAAACGCGACGCCTCCGGCGACGAGGGCATCGAGATTCGGCGTGCGCGGGAACGGGAACTGGTACGGCTGGCAGAACGGATTGGCACCAAGGTCGCACGCCGCGTTCGGTGCGCTCAGGCACGCGCCGACCTCAGGGCGCATGAACCCGTAGTAGGGCCAACCCCAGTCGTCGGTGACGAGCAGCAAAATGTTCGGACGGGTCGGCGGGTCGTCTGCGTACGCCCAACGTGGCATCAGCGCGACACCCGTGGCTGCAGCAGACAGAGCGAGAAACTCGCGTCTTCTCATGGTCCGATCCTCACTACGGGGATGCGACCAATCCACGGCGAATCGCCGGCGACTCGAGCTGGTCTCCTGCTGTGTCGCGCGACGGTCTATCCGGGCCGCGAATGCGGGTCAAGCGCGAGGAACTCGCGCACGGCCCGGGGCGATCGCAGCTGGACGAACGCCAGGTGCGCATTCGCCGGATCGCGCATCGCGTCCAGGTACCGCTCCCGGTATGCGTTGTGTTGGGTCCACGACCAGACGATCACGGACTCCTTCTTGTCGAGTGACAGCAGGTTTCCCCAGCGTTCGCGGTTGCCGTTCCACAACTCGCGCCGGAGTGCCGCGCGCCGAACCGTGCGCCAGACGATGCGCGGCATCACGACTCGGCGCGGCAGGTCGAGCCACACCACCGTGTCAGCGCGGGCCCACCCGATGTCGCGAACGGCCGAGTAGTTGCCGTCGATCACCCAGCCGTCGGCGGCGACGATCTCGGTGACGCGGGCGCGGAACTCCTCGCGGGGGAGTTCCGTCCAGCCCGGCTGGTGGAAGACCCCGTCCAACTCGATGCACGGAACGCCGAGCTTCGCGGCCAGGCGCGCCGCAGTTGTCGATTTTCCCGAACCCGAGTTCCCGACGACTGATACCCGCCTCACCCCGTCATGGTGGCACCATGCGGGCATGTCTCTTGAAGCCGTGGTAACAGAGCGGCCCGGCGGGTTCTCGCCAGCGTCGCGGAAGTCGCAGCCGGCATGGCTCCTCCCTCGCTCGGGCCGCACTGCTCGAAATCAGTCGACGGTGAACTCCACCTCGGTGAGTGTCTGATTCCCGCTCTCTTCGATGGCAAGGACCTCGCCTTTGTAGCTGCCGGGGAGCAGGAACTCCGCAGGAACTGGCAGCCGCGTTGCCGTTCCGGGAAGCATCACGTCGAAGACTCGCTTGGGATTCCCCAAACTCGGCGCGTCCGCGACCACCAGCACTTGATATGCGACGACGTTGACCCCGGCGGGGGTGGTGACGGGCAGCCATTCCATCACCACACCGTCGGGCGCGAGCGTTGCACCGGCGGCAGGGGACACGATCGTGGGGCCGTCCGGCACCGTGTGGGTCAACGTGAAGGTGCTCTCCAGCCGCTCGCCCTCAATCGTCCAACCGCGGAACTCGTACTCCCCTTCGGGGAAAAGCTCTTTGAATTCGCTGAACGGAAACTCCTCGAAGGGCGGCTCGCTGCTCTCCGAGAACAACTCCGTCAGTCCGTAGTTGCGGATGACGTTCCTGGCATGAACCTCGAGGACCTTGTCACCGGATGGGTTCGTGATGACGACTCTTCGCCACGCTGGGGCGTCAAGGAAGACCTGGAGTCCAGCGTCCCCGTCGGTGGCGTTGTACTCGATCTTCAATCGAGCGTCCGGGAAGGGGGCGGTTGCTGCCTCCATTCGGTTGGCGCCCGCGGTCGCCCCAAAGGCGAGCGCGGGTACGAGCCCGGCGACCGCGAGAACGACCAAGCCTAAGTGCTTTCGCATGATTCTGATCCCTTCGACTGCGGTGTACGACGGCCGCAAGGCGCGTCAAGAGAAGACCCTCATCCCACCTTGGGTCGACCGGCCCGGCGACAATCGCCCGGCACGACAACGGTGACCGACCCGACCTGATCGTGCGCTGAACCGTTGGACTGGCGACGGGTGCGCCGACGCCGTGGTGTGGCGCCCACGCTGCGAGTCACATGGGCTAGGCCGTCGGCAACTCGAAGATCGCTTCGATTTCGTGGATCTCGCCGTCGCGCACGGTGAAACGCTCCGCGATGTCCACCGTTGCGCCGTACGCCTCGAGCACGTAGAACGCGATGGCGTCGTCGCCGTCGACGAACCAGCGCACGTCGCGGTAGCCGGTGATGCCCTGCATGATCTCGGACCCGAGCTGCTTCTGGATCGCCGGTCCGGAGTCGCCGGTGTTCTGGCCGCGCTCGATCCGCCGGCAGCCTGCGGCCAAGGGCGCATCGGCGCCCCGGTGGCTCACGAGCGCGTCGAGATAGCGGGTCGCGGTCGCGATCATTGCGTCACGGTTCATCGCGCCAGCGTGGCACGCGCCGAGCGGCGGTGTCAGAAGCGCGTCGTGATGATGCGACCGTCGCGCTCGTCGGCCGACGGCGCCAGGTCGGACACGACGAACGTACGCAGGAGCCACCGGTCGGTTCCGTCGAACCGGGCGGCGAACGGGGTTCGGCCGTGCACGACGCGGTGGTTGTCGACGATTAAGAGGTCGCCGGCCTCGAGTGTCGTCGCGGCGGCGTGTGCCCGAACCGCGGCGCCGAGCCGGTCGAGGGCGGTCTGGGCCTCGGGGTCGGTGCCGACCATCAGGTCCTCGTCGTAGGTGAGGACGGCGTGCGCATCCTGCCCCGTCAGGACGGCGAGGGGTGGACCGAACTCGCCGACCGTGCCGGGCTCCAGGAACGACTCGTCCGGTCGTGTCCGGAAGCGCGGCCGGCGTAACGCCGCGACCGTGTCCGAGTCGAGGTCGGGGAGTACGTCCGCCGCCGAACACAGCAACGTGTCCGCGCCGGCGTCGCCGCGCAGGCAGAACAACAGCAGATACCGCGGCTTGTGGGGGTGGAACGCAGTCTCGGTGTGCCACGCCAGCGTCACCGCCGACGACGTGCTCGTCTGGCGGGCGGCGCCACCGCGTTCGGGGACGATGTTCTGGACCAGGCGCCCGCCGTGTTCCTGCGCGTAGCCGACCGGCTCACCGAGACGGTTGGCCACCGCGAGCAGCAGGGACTCGCCGGCTTCGTGGTGGCCGGACGTCGTGGCCGGCGTCGCGGGGACGGTTCCTACCGGCAGCGACCGCATGAGGGCGGCGCCGGTCGGCCCGGAGTCGCGCGCGAAGGCGTCGACGGCGTGACGCATCTCGACGGGGAGCTCCATGACGTCCATCGTACCGACCATTGGTCTGATTCTCGACCAATAGAACGCCGAACTGAAGGTCCAAACGGCCCTGATCAGGAGCTCGCGACCCGCCGCACGAGGGTGCCCAGCTCCCGCCGGGTGCGCTCGATGTGGTCGGCCATGGCCCCCGCAGCGGCGTCGGCCTGGCCGCCCTCGATCGCACCGAGGATGAGGCGGTGGTCGGCGAGGCTCTCGCCCTGCCCCCGCTGCCAGAGTTCGTCGGCCGGCTCGAACAACTCACCCCGCGCCCGCTCGACCGCCGCGGCCAGCCGTTCGTTGCCCGACGCGATCGCGATGGCGGCGTGAAACGTCACGTCGGCGAGGCGGTACTCGCGGGGAGTCGAGGCGGCGTCGAGTCGTGCGACGGCCCGCCGCATCGCGTCGAGGTCGGTCTTCGTGCGCCGGTGCGCGGAGAACCGGCACGCTTGGCACTCGACGGCGAGCCGGAAGTCGACGATGTCGTCGAGTTCGTCGGCCGTACGCGCCGCCCACGCCGCGAACGGCGCGGCCAGTTCGGTGACGAAACGCCCGCCCGTCGCGCCGCGTTTCGCGACGAGGTACCCGTCGGCTTCGAGTGCGAGCAGTGCTTCTCGGAGCCGGTCGCGGCTGACGCCGAGCTGCGCGGCCAGTTCCCGTTCCGGAGGGAGCCGGTCACCCGGACCGAGTTCGCCGCGGTGGATCCGCCCGCTGATTTCTTCGACTACTGGATTGCTCACGACAGCACGGCGCGTACGCCGGCCGCGAACGCGTCGACGTCGTCGGGTGTCGTGTCCCACGCGG
>JANNHK010000427.1:0-1585 GCA_031404355.1 Actinomycetes bacterium | reverse complement strand
GCCTGTTAATTGGCCTGCCGTTGGGTACATGGCTGGCATTGGGGAATTTTCGCGCTCGCTCGTTCATCCTGAGCATTATCAATACAGGGATGGCGCTGCCGCCCGTTGTCGTCGGTCTCGTTGTGGCGATGAGCTTATGGCGCAGTCCAACTACGTGAGGGATCAGCTGATCGCGAAGTACGGCGCCGGTCGCGTCTTCGGCGGTGGGCTCAAGGTGACATCCACGATCGACCTCGAGCTCCAGGAAACAGCGCGAAGGGCGATCGACAGCGTCCTCAAGACCCCGAACGGCCCATCGGCCGCTCTGGTCGCGATCGATCCGAGGACGGGCGCGGTCAAGGCGATGGTCGGCGGGTCGAACTTCCGGGAGAGCCAGTTCAATCTCGCCACCCAGGCAGAGCGCCAGCCAGGTTCGTCGTTCAAGCCGATCGTGCTTGCGTCGGCTCTACGGCAGGGGATCTCGCCGGTGACGACGTTCGAGTCGAAGCCCGTCGAGATCGACGCGGGCGATCGGATCTGGCGCGTCACGAACTACGAGGGCGAGTACCTCGGCCGCGTCGATCTCGCTCGCGCGATGGTCTCGTCCGACAACTCCGTCTACGCGCAACTGACGAAGCTCGTCGGCCCGAAAGCGATCGTCAAGACCGCACACGACCTCGGCATTCGCAGCGAGCTCGATCCGTACTTCTCGATCGGCCTCGGCGCGGTGGCCGTCAATCCGCTCGACATGACGAGGGCCTATGCGACCTTCGCGAACCGAGGCATTCGCGTGGATGGCTCACTGACGAAGGATCGGCCCCGAGTGATCGAGCGAGTTGAGTTCGCCCGCACCGGTCGCGTCTCCGAGAACCGACCGGTCGGAAAGGCGACGATGACGACGGCGCAGGCCGATCTCCTCACCTCGATTCTCGGACGCGTCGTCACGTCGGGAACGGGCAGGCGGGCAGCGCTCCTCGACAGGCCGGCCGCCGGCAAGACGGGCACGACCGACAACTACGGTGACGCCTGGTTTGTTGGCTACACACCCCAGCTCGCGGTCGCGGTCTGGGTCGGCTATCCCGACGAACTGAAGCCAATGCTGACGGAGTTCGGCGGCAAGCCCGTCGCGGGCGGAACGCTCCCCGCCCTGATCTGGAAGTCCTTCATGACGCGTGCGGACAAGCAGCTCAAGCTGGATCCGGAGCAGTTCCCGGCGACTCCGTACCTCCCCGCGCAGGAGAAGCGGATCGTCTGGCGGAAGGGCTCCTACAAGCTTGACAACGGCTATTGCCCTGGCACGCGCGTCGTTGCCTTCCTCGCTGGACGCGGGCCTCAGGCGCAGGCCGAGTGCTACCCCAACGAGGTCACCGTTCCGTTCGTGGTCGGCAAGACGGTGTCGGCGGCCAATGACGTGCTCGCGCTCCAGCCCCTCGGGAGTGAGCTCATCGGGGTTCCCGCCAAACCTGGTACGCGTCCAGGCTTCGTCCTCAAGCAGGAACCACGCAAAGGCTTCCTGTCGGCGAAGGACGCCGTCCGGCTCTACGTCAGCCGTCCCGATCCACGGTATGGGCTCCTCCCGAATCTGGTTGGTTCGAGCGCGACGGCC
>JANNHK010000426.1:0-3015 GCA_031404355.1 Actinomycetes bacterium | reverse complement strand
GGGCGGCCAGCACGTGAACACGTCGTCCACTCGCGTGGAACTACTGTGGAACGTGAGGGAATCGCGGGCGCTGACGGTTGAGCAGCGCGCGCGTTTGATCGCCGAACTCGAGACGCGCATCGACAGTGCCGGAGTGCTCCGCGTCGTGGCGAGCGAACACCGGAGCCAGACACGGAACCGGGACGAAGCCGAAGCACGGCTGACGAGGATGGTGCGGCGGGCGCTCGTGGTGGCAAAGGTCCGTCGCCCGACGCGACCGACGAAGGGCGGCGTAGAGCGACGGCTGAGCTCAAAGAAGAAAGAGAGCGCCAAGAAGCGGACTCGACGCGAGCGCGACTTCGACTAGGGCTCGACTTCCTTCACCAGGTCCGGTTTGAGGTTGTCGATGGCGCTCTTGGCGTGCTTCGCTGTCACAGACCCGGGGTAGCGGCTCATCAGACGCCTGAACTCCACCAGCGCCCGGCCCGGCTCCGACAGCTTCCACAAGTACAGGTCGGCGAGCTTGTTGGAGACATAGATGTCCTGCCCCGGCTGCACGTCAGACAGTTTTTGCACCTGCTTGTAGAGCTCCGCGGCGCGCTTGTGGTTTTCACCGTGCGTGGCGTACAGGTCGGCCGCCGCCATAAGGAGCTTGGCGTAGTTGGGCGTGACCAGGATGCGCTGTTCGTACAGGTGGAGCGCCCCTGCGTAGTCGCGCTGCATCACCAGGGCGTCTTCCTGGGAGAAGTTGTCTTCGTACGGGGTGCTGGATCCGCCCATATAGATGTGCTGGGCGCCGGCCCCGGCCGTGTCGCCCATCTTGAGCCCAATCAGCATTGAAGCCGACGACAGGGTAGTGGCGCCAACGAGTGTAAAGGCTATGGAGGCGAGGAATCCAAGCCCCAGCATCTCGCTTCCAAGGGCAAAGAACATGACCGCAGTGAGCGCAAAGACCACGGCGCCGTATTTGAAGGCTGTGATGTAGTGCATCGCCGCAGGACCGTATTTGTCGAGCAGCGTGACTTTGTAACTGGATCGCGGCTTCACGAGTTAGACCTTGGGAGCAAGAGGCTTATGACGCATACTATTAGAGTGCCGTCCCTGTCGCGCAACGCGCGTACCCGTCCGGACGGTCCCTCGCGACGCAGGAACCCGATGCTTCCCAAAATCGTGCGTGTGCTGTGCTTCGCCGTTCTGGCGCTGGGCGCAGCGCGCCCCGCCGACGCGCAATACTTCGGCCGCAACAAAGTGCAGTACGAAAAGTTCGACTGGCGCATCCTGAAGAGCGACCACTTCGACCTGTACTTCTATCCAGCCGAGTCGCTCAAGGTGGCCGACGCGGGCCGCCAGGCGGAGCGCTGGTACGGCCGGCTGTCGGACCTCTTCCGGCACCAGTTCGATCGCAAATCGCTGGTGTTTTACGCGGACCATCCCGACTTCGAACAAACCAACGTCATCGGAGAGCAGCTGTCGGAAGGCACGGGCGGCGTCACCGAAGGCATGCGGACGCGCGTCATCATGCCGTGGACCGGTATCTACAAGGATGACGAGCATGTGTTGGGCCACGAGTTGGTGCACGTCTTCCAGTACAATATTGCGGAGACCGCGCCCGGCCAAGGCGGCATCGCCCGCCTCAATGCGCTGCCGCTGTGGCTCATCGAGGGCATGGCGGAGTACTTCTCGCTCGGCCGCAACGACGCGTTGACCGCGATGTGGATGCGCGACGCCGTGATGCGCGACAAGTTCCCGACCATCAAGCAGCTCACGACCGATCCGCGGTTCTTCCCGTACCGCTACGGTCAGGCGCTGTGGGCGTACATCGGCGGGCGCTGGGGTGATCGCGCCGTGGTGGATGTCTACCGTACGGCGTTGCGGGTGGGTTGGGACGCCGCGCTGGTCCGTGCGTTGGGGCTCACGAGTGACTCGCTGGCCAAGGACTGGGCGGCCGCCAACAAGGCCTTCTACGCCAGCCAGATTGCCGCGCGCACGCATCCGGACAGCGCCGGTCGCAAAGTGGTGAAGTCGCAGGGCCACAGCGAGTACAACGTGGGCCCGGCGCTGAGCGCCGACGGCAAGCACGTCGCGTTCTATACGACGAAAACGAACCTCTTCGGCATTGATCTCGTCCTCGCGGACGCGTCCACGGGCAAGATCCAGCGGCGCCTCGCGGGTCCGCAGAGCGACGGCCATTTCGACGCCATCAGCTTCATCAATTCATCGCCCAGGCGTACATCGACACCTACCTGGCCCGGTACCCGCGGGTGCGGAGCTTCATCGACGCGACCATCGCGGCGGCTGCCCAAGACGGCTACGTGACCACGCTTCTGGGCCGTCGCCGCCCGATCCCGGAGCTCCTCGGTCGTACTGTCCAGCAGCGCAACCTGGGTGAGCGTCTGGCCGTCAACACCGTCATCCAAGGCTCGGCTGCCGACATCATCAAGGTCGCGATGGTGCGCGCGCACACTGCGATCACGGATGCGGGCCTGCGCGCGCGCATGGTCCTCCAGATCCACGACGAACTCTTGGTCGAGGTTCCGGCGGACGAGGTCAGGCAGGTCTCGGCGATCGTGCGCGACGCGATGATTGGCGCGTACTCCCTCGACCCGCCCCTCGAGGTCGATCTCGGTGTGGGCGAGACATGGCTGGACGCGAAGTCATAAAACAACCAAATAACGTATGTTTTTTAACCAACTAATGTAGATTTTGCAGGATGAGAACGAGGAGGTTCGGAATAACGGCGGGCTTCGGCGTGGCGATGGTGATCGCCCTGCTGCTCGGCCCCGTCGGCGCGGCGCATGCGCGGCTGCTGATCGCCGGCGGGACCACCTCTGCACCAAGCTCGTGGCCGTCGATCGTCGCGTTGGTGCCGGGGACCGACCCCGACTACCTCAACGCGTTCTGTGGTGGAACGCTAATCGCGTCCGAATGGGTGCTGACCGCAGCCCACTGCGTGGCCCTGCCGACGCGCGACGACCCGGCAGAGGTCGACGTAGCGATCGGGGTCACGAGCCTGGCCGACGACCCCGGCCAGCGGCG
>JANNHK010000425.1:0-1847 GCA_031404355.1 Actinomycetes bacterium | reverse complement strand
CGTGCGCGACCTGCCCAACGTCGACGTCCGCCGGGGGGAGCTCGAGGCGCTCCCGTCGTAGGAGATCTGACACAGCCAGCGAGAGCACCCGTCGAGCGGCTGGAACACTCCGCGCGTCTCGTCGTTGGCGATGAAGTAGAGCACCGCGGGACGATCCGCGATCCAGCGGGAGAGATCGGCACGGAAGTAGACGTTGACGAAGTGCCCGATGTCGGCGGGACCCTCCATCGCGATTCCGAGCTGGCGCCGCACCGCGCTCGAGGCGCCGTCGCAGGCGATGACGTAGCGGCTCGTCACTTCGACGGAGCCGCCGTCGTCGAGCCCTCGTAACCGCGACCGCACGCCGTCGTCCCCGATCGAAAGCTCCTCGAGCTCGCAGTGGAAGCGCAGCTCGCCCGGCCCCAACCGCTCGGCGAGGCGGCGGAAGACCGGCTCGTAGACGTCCTGCGACGACAGGATGCCGGTGACCGGCGTCAGCGGCGAGGGCCGATCGCTCTCGAAGCTGGCGGTCGTCATCCGACCCAGCTCGCGGCCGGCGAGGGTGGTGGTGTAGATGAAGCTGCCGGTCCAGGAGCGCGGCAGCGCCTCGGCCTGAAGCGCGGCGTCGATGCCCCAGGGCCGCAGGATCTCCATGGTGCGCAGGTTGAGGTTGCGCGCCTTGGGATGGATCGTGGTGCCGGGGTGGCGCTCGACCAGGAGGCTTGCGACCCCGAGGCGCGAGAGGCACACCGAGGCGACGAGCCCCACCGGTCCACCGCCGACGATGAGGACTGGAACCTGCACGGAGTCTGGACCCGCGCGCAGGACGGCCGCCTTCATGGCCTCGCTGATGCCGCCGGCCACGAGAGGCCGTGTCGAGAGGCGAGCTCCTCGACGTCGCGGCGCAGCGCCTTCTCCGGCAGGGTGAGATCGATCGGATGGCCGTAGGGTTGACCGTAGTCGAGGCCGGTCGGCCAGTAGACCTCGATCATGTTGCCTTCGGGATCGTCGAAGTAGAAAGCCAGCGACACGCCGTGATTGAGCGACAGCTTGACCGTCACGCCGCGCGCGACGATGTCGCGATAGGCATCACGCAGGTCCGCCACCGTCGCGACTTTGAAGGCGGTGTGCCTGAGATCGGGCTTGGCGAAGATCACGATCTCGTGCGACTCCTCGCCGGGGCGGCTGCTGAGGAAGGTGCTGGCGCCGAACGGACTGTTTGCGGGGCTGCCGCCCACGATCGACATGCCCAGGACGTCGCGGTAGAACGCGGCGAGTCCTACCGGGTCCTTCGAATGAATGCCGATGTGGCAGAGACCACTCAGCCTGGGCCTGGCGCTATCGGACATCGCTGGCTCCTTGTCGTCGGTGGTCCGAGTCGGGCGTCATCCTAGCGCTCCTCGCCGCGTGCCTTCAGCCGATGGTGCCCTCGGCCGTAGCGTCGCCGGTTAGACGAGGTTGCGCGGAACCGCGTGGTCGACACGGCGTTCGAAGATCACCTCGCCGCCCTTCCTGGCGGTCAACCGTTCAGACAGCAGGAATTCCGATTCCGTGGCGCGTAGCTCGTAGGCGGCTTCGACTGCGCAGTCCCAGGCGCCGCGCTTCCATCCCCGGTGCGCGCGGTGGGTCCAGCGGCCGCTCTCGGGGGCGCCTTCGCGGAGCTCGCTGGTCTCCCAGGAGCCACGCGACACCTCGGTGTGACGTGGCGCGATGCCAAGGCCTTTTGTGAATGGCTCAGCGCCAAGGAAGGCAAGCTCTACACGCTGCCGACCGAGGCGCAATGGGAACACGCCTGCAGGGCTGGCACGCAAACCATGTTCAGCTTCGGGGACGACGCAGGCCTGGTGGGTGATTATTCCTGGTACCTC
>JANNHK010000424.1:0-9986 GCA_031404355.1 Actinomycetes bacterium | reverse complement strand
CCACGCGGCAACGAGTGTCGGGAGCGACGCGTAGCCACCGAAGCCGACGACAACGCGCGGGCGAAAGCGGCGCACGATGCCGAGCGCGCGCCAGAACGCAGCAATCGTCTGTACGACGACGCCGACGTTCGCGAGTGTCAGCTTGCGTTGGAGGCCGCGGCCCGGGAGCAGATCGATCTCGAAGCCGGCGCCGGTGACGATGCGCCCTTCCGGGCCGCGCCGGCCGCCGACGAAACGAACGTCGGCGTGACCCCCTAGCCCGCGCCCGACCAGCTCCTGCGCGAGTGCGACGGCGGGATACGTATGACCGCCCGTCCCGCCACCCGCGAGGAGCGCGAACACGGGCGCGATCACGACGGAGGCCGCGCCGGGCACTGACGGGCGACGTTGGCGAGGATGCCCGCACCGACCATGGTGAAGACCAGCGACGAACCGCCGGCCGACAGGAACGGCAGCGTGATGCCCGAAACCGGCAGCATGCCGACGACCGCGCCGAGGTTGATGACGGCCTGGCCGACGACCCAACTCGTCACGCCGGCGGCCAGCAGCATGCCGAAGCGGTCGGGCGCGTGGCCCGCGACATGGAAACCCGCGATCCCGAAGCCGGCGAACAGTCCCAGCACGAGCAGGCAACCGACCAACCCGAGTTCCTCGCCGATGATCGCGAAGATGAAGTCGGTGTGCGCGTTCGGGAGGAACAGCCACTTCGCGCGTCCGGCGCCGAGTCCGACGCCGTCGACTCCCCCACTCCCCAGCGCGATCAACGACTGCGAGATCTGGTAGCCGGTGTTCGACGTGTCCGACCAGGGGTCGAGGAACGTGAACACACGCGCCCGGCGGTAGGGCGCAGCGAGAGCGAGGATCGTCGCGATCGCGAATCCGCTGCCCGCGAGCACGGCGAGGTGCTTGGCCCGGACGCCGGAAACGACGAGCATGCTGAACGCGACGAGGGCGAGCAGGATCGTCGAGTCGAGGTCTGGCTCCAGGATGATGAGGGCCGACAGGCCACCGCACACGAGGAGGACGGGACGCCACGCGCGCAGGTCGTGCAGGGCCTCGGCGCGCCGGTCGAGGACGGCGGCGCAGCACACGAGCAGCGCCACCTTGGCGAATTCGCTCGGCTGGACGCGCATCGGGCCCCAGCCCAGCCACCGCCGCGAACCGTCGACCATGATGCCCACGCTGGGTATGAGGACCGCGACGAGCAACGCGACCGAAAGACCGAGCAGCAGGGGGCGCGGCGCGGCGCCAAGCGTGGTAGTCGACGCGGGCGACGACGACGAAGGCGACGGCGCCGACGAGGGCCCAGGCGAATTGCCGGTTGAAGAAATACCACGTGGATCCGTAGTTGCTCAGCGCCGCGACCGACGACGCCGAGAGGATCATGACCAGCCCGACGATGTTCAGCACGGCGACGGTCGCACACACCACGAGGTAGGCGGGCGGGCGCGAGGCCACCGCGTTCGTGCGGCCGGCGGCTCGGGTTTGCGCAGCCCGGGCGAGGGCAAAGCGTGAGCGCGCTACGCGCGGCGTCATCGTTGTCACAGGGCTCGTACCTCCGAAGCGAAATCGTCACCGCGGGCCGCATAGCCCGCATACGCGTCGAACGATGCACATCCGGGTGACAGCAACACGACGTCACCCCGTCGCGCGAGATCAGCGGCCGCGAGCACCGCGGCGCGCATCGAGTCGGCCCGCACGACCGGCCGGACACCGGCGAACGCGGCCTCGATCTCGGGGGCGGCTTCCCCGAACGCGACCACGGCCTTGAGGTGATCCGCGCCCTCGGTCAGTGCCGCCAGGTCGAGGCCCTTGTTCCGACCCCCCGCGAGCAGGACGACGGAATCGAACGACGAGAGCGCGTGCAACGCGGCGTGCGGGTTCGTCGCCTTTGAGTCGTCGTAGTAGCGCACGCCACCATGTTCTCGCACCAGGTCGACGCGATGGGGGAGGGTCGTGTACGCGCGGAGCGCGTCCTCTACGCCCGTGTGGGTCGCGCCGACGTCGAACGCGGCCGCTGCCGCAGCCAGCGCGTTCGTGCAGTCGTGCGGCAGCGCGCGGCCCATGGCGTCGAGGCGCACGATTTCTTTGCCGTCGGCGTCGACGAGGGCGTCATCGATGCGTCGGAAGCCGGTAACCGCGCTCGGATCGATCGACACGCCGGTGGTGCGGGCGGGCGCGCTTCCCGCGAGGTCAGAGGCGACTGCGTCGTCCGCGTCGAACACGAGCAGGTCGCCGGCGCGCTGGTGTTCGAACACTCGCGCCTTGGCGGCTACGTAGTGCTCGAACGAACCGTGCCAGTCGAGGTGGTCGGGAGCGATGCCGAGCAGCACCGCGACCCGCGGCCGGAACGATTCCGCGAATGCGAGTTGGAACGACGACACCTCGACCACGAAGAAGTCGGTGTCGTCGTCGACGGCGTCGAGCAGGGCGCGGCCGATGTTGCCGGCGGCGATCGCGCGGCGCCCGGATGCCTCGAGCATCGCGGCGATCAGCGTGGTGACCGTGCTCTTCCCGTTCGTGCCCGTGACTGCGACGATCGGTACGGGCGTCCGTTCGGCGGCGAGGTCGATCTCGCTGCGCACAGGGACGCCCCGGTCGAACGCCGCGACAATGGCCGGGTGGGTCGCGGCGACGAGCGGGCTCGGCACCACCAGGTCGACCGATGCCGCGAGGCTCGCAACGTCGGCCGGACTCGGCGCTTCGACGATTTCGGCACCGAACGCTCGGGCCGCGGCCGCGCGCGCTCGGTACGCGTCTCCGCCGGGATGGTCCTCGACGACGACCAGGTCGCACCCTTCGCCGGCGAGTCGCTCGACGACGGCCGCGCCCGTCGCGGCCAGCCCGACGACCAGCACCCGCCTCATCCCGGGCCGCCCTGGTTGAGGAAGTCGGCGTAGAAGAGGCCGATGCCGAGCGCGACACAGATGCCGGAGAAGAGCCAGAAACGCACGAGCACCGTGAACTCGGGCCAGCCGCCGACCTCGAAGTGGTGGTGGATCGGCGCCATGCGCAGCACACGGCGTCGGAACCCACGGTACGAAATGATCTGCGCGACGACGGACAACGTTTCGATGAGTGGCAACCCGGCCAGGATCGGCAGCAGCAAGGTCGTCTGCGTCAGCAGCGCGAGTCCGGCCATGGCGCCACCGATCGCGAGCGATCCGGTGTCGCCCATCATGATGCGAGCCGGCGCGGCGTTCCACCACAGGAACCCGGCGCAGGCGCCGAGCATGGCCGCGGCGATGATTGCGAGGTCGAGCGCGTGGGCAGTGGCGACGCCGTAGATCTCGTCGTGCCGGAACTCGGTGAACGCGATCACGACGAACGCGGCAAACGTGAATGCCGACGAACCGGCGGCCAGGCCGTCGAGACCATCGGTGAAGTTGACTGAATTCGCCGTCGCGTAGATGACCAAGGCGGCCAGCGCAATCCATCCGGCGGTCTCAAGGTCGAAATCGAGCGGCCGCACGAACGACAGCACCGTGTCGACCTTGACCCACTCGATGGCGAGCACTGCGAACAGCAGTGCCACTGCGACAATGCCGAGGGTCTTGCCCCGCTTGCGCAATCCGAGGTTGCGGCGCTTGCGAATCGCGAGGTAGTCGTCGAGGAATCCGACGATTCCCAGCCCGACGATCAACGCCAGCATTGTCCAGCCCGCGCTCGTGAACGCCACGTTCCCCCGGCGGACATGGGCGAACAGGTAGCCGACGACGGTGGCGGCGACGATGGCCAGGCCACCCATCGTCGGGGTTCCGGCCTTGGCCGCGTGCGGGTGCTCGATCGGTCCGTCGTCGCGGATCTGTTGACCCATCTCGTTGCGGCGCAGCCACCGAATCAGCAGCGGGGTCGCGAAGACCACGACCATGAACGCCGCACCCGCAGCCATAAGCGACGCGATCACGACGCGCTCTCCAGCAGCAGTGTGTGCGCGACGGTTTGGAGCCCGAGCGCCCGGCTCGCCTTCACGAGCACCGCGTCGCCGGGTCCGACGAGCTTGCTCGCGAGGGCTTGCGCGTCGGGGGCCGTCGCCGCGGTGTGGGCTTCGACACCACCCGCACGCGCCGCGTCGGCGATGACCTTTCCCCCGGCGCCGACGCCGACCACGACATCGACGCCCAACTCGGCGGCACGGGTTCCGACGCGCTCGTGGGCGGCGTCGCTGTACTCGCCGAGCTCGCGCATGTCGCCGAGTATCGCGACGCGGCGCCCGGGCACGGCCAGCTGGGCGAGTGCGCGCAGCGCCGCGTCCATCGAATCAGGATTGGCGTTGTACGCGTCGTTGAGCACGACGGCACCGTCGCGCCGCTCGGTCACTTCCATGCGCCAGCGCGAGGCCCGGGCGCTCCGCAGACCGGTGGCGATGTCGACCCAGTCGACGCCGAACACTTCGTGGGCGACCACGGCCGCGAGGGCTGCGTTCTGCACCTGATGGACACCGCGCAGCGGAACGTCGAATCGGTGGCCGTCGAGCGTGAACGCGGGCCGGAGATCGTCGGTGACGGTGACATCGGAGATGCGGACGGTCGCGTTGTCGGCGCAGCCGACGGTGACGACGGTCGCGGGTGTCTGCGCTGCGAGCAGTGGGGAGTGCTCGTCGTCGGCGTTCAATACCGCGTACCCGGTCGCGGGCAGGGCTTCGAGCAACTCGCCGAAAGCCGCCGCCGCGCCCAAGATACCTCCGAGGTGCTCGGCGTGCGCGAGCCCGACGTTGGTGACGACGCCGACGTCGGGTCGGGCGATCTCGCACAGGGCGGCCACGTCGCCGGGGAAACGCTCCCCCATCTCGGCGACGACGATGTCGACGTCGGGCCCGGCATTCAAGAGCGCGACGGGTAGTCCGAATTCGTTGTTGTACGACGCGGGGTTGGCGTGTACTGCACGTGACGCGAGCGCGCCGGCGAGCAGGTCCTTCGTTGACGTTTTCGCGGTCGATCCGGCGACCCCGACGACGCGGAGCGCCGTGCGTTCCTGCCGGACCCCGCGCGCGAGCGCCTGTAATGCCGCCAGGGGGTCGGCCACACGTACAAGCGTGCCCGCGTCGGGCACCGATACTCGACTGACGAGCGCGACCCGGGCACCCGCGCGAAACGCGGCTTCGACGAAGTCGTGGCCGTCGCGTTCACCCGCGAGCGCGACGAAGCCCGCGCCGGGGACCAGATCGCGCGAGTCGAACGCCCACGACGTCACGACCGCGTCGGCATCACCAACGACCTCACCACCCGTGCGGTGCGCGATTTCACGCGCGGTCATGGACACGGGAGCCCCTCGAGGACCTCGCGCGCGACTTCGCGGTCGTCGAATGCGATCGTGACCCCACCCGCGGTCTGCCCCGTCTCGTGGCCCTTTCCCGCGATGACGACGACATCGCCGGCCCGGGCTTGCGCGAGCGCCAGCCCGATCGCGGCCCGGCGGTCGAGTTCGACCACCGGTCGCCGGTCCGGCGCCACACCGGCCAGGACGTCGTTCGCGATCGCCGCCGGGTCCTCCGACCGCGGGTTGTCCGACGTCAACACCGCGACGTCGGCACCGCGGGCTGCCGCCGCACCCATGAGCGGACGCTTGGCCCGATCGCGGTCGCCGCCGCACCCGTAGACCACCGCAATCCGCCCGTCGGGCCCGGTCAGCGCGCGGGCCGCGTCGAGGATTCGCTCGAGGGCGTCGGGGGTATGCGCGAAGTCGACCACGACCGCGAAGTCCTGGCCCGCGTCGACGCGTTCGAAGCGACCCGGAACGACGACAGGCACGCTGAGGCCGTCGGCAATCGCCGCGAGCGGCAACCCCGCGGCGCGCGCGGTTGCCGCCGCCGCGAGCGCGTTCGTCACGTTGAACGGTCCGGCCAACGCGAAGTCGACCGGAAGCTCGGCGTCGTCGCGTCGCGACACGAGCCGGAACTGGGTACCGCGAGTGCCGAACTCGACATCCCGCGCCGTGATATCGACACCGTCGTCCGACCCGAAGGTCCAGACGTCGACACCGGCGGCGTGCGCCTGAGCGAGCAGGCGACGTCCGTACGGATCGTCGAGGTTGATGGCGCCTCGCTCCGCGAACGGTGCACCGAAGAGCTGCGCCTTCGCATCGAAGTACTCGTCCATCGACGCGTGGTAGTCGAGGTGGTCGTGGGACAGGTTGAGAAACGCGACCGCAGCGAATTCGGTGCCGTCGACGCGGTGCTGGTGCAGCGCGTGCGACGACACCTCCATCGCGACCGTCCCCACACCGGCATCGTGCATCGCGTGCAGCAGCGCCTGGAGATCGGTCGCCTCGGGGGTCGTGCGGGCGAGTGGCACCGATCTCGGTCCGATGCGGGCCCCGGTCGTCCCGATGAGTCCGGTGATGTCGCCCGCGGCTGCCGCGATCGCCTCGAGCAGGTACGTGGTCGTGGTCTTGCCGTTTGTTCCGGTCACGCCGAGCACGCGCATCGACCGCGACGGCGATCCGTACAGCCGCGCCGCGAGTGGGCCGAGCGCATGCCGTACCGACTCGACCCGCACCTGCGGGATGGCCGGCACCACGAATTCCTCGACCAACAGCGCAACCGCGCCCGCGTTGACTGCAGCTGCCGCGTAGGCATGCCCGTCGGTTGCCGCGCCGCGGATGCACGCGAACATCGCACCCGGCGTCACGTCGCGACTGTCGTGAACGATCGAACGCACGTCGACGTCGAGCTCCCCGCGCGGCTCGGAACCGCCGAGGCCGCCGATCAGGTCGTGCAGGTGCACGCGCCACCTACTCGGTGAGGGTCGGGACGGGTGCGACAGTATCCGTCGGCGCCGGTGCCGGCAGTGTCGTGCTCGTCGCCGCGGCGGCGGCCGCGGCCTCGTCTGCCGCTCGTTCGGCAAGGAGCTCGTCGATCGCGGCGCCGTGGGGCACCCGGCAGTCGATGCCGTCGGCCTCGGTCTGGGCCCGGGCGGCGTCGTACTGCGCATCGGTGCCCATGTCGCTCGGGGCAACGCGGTAACGCGTCAGCGCCCACTGCATCACCTCGGAAAACACCGGGGCAGACGCGCGGCTGCCGTACTGCGATTGTGGTTCGTCGAGCACGATGATCGTCGCGAGGCGCGGGTCGTCGGGCGGCGCGAAACCCACGAACGACGCCATAGTTGCGCCCACGATGTACTCGCCGTTTGGTCCGATCTTGTTCGCGGTCCCCGTCTTTCCGGCGACTTCGTAGCCGGGAACCGCGGCGCACGCGCCCGTACCGCCGCGCACCACTTCGGTGAGCATCTCCGTCATCGTCGCCGCGGTCTCTGGTGATACCACGACCTTGCCGTCTTCGGTCGGGACTCGGCGGCGAACTCCGTCGGCGTCGATCATCGTGTCGACCAGGCGCGGCGGCAACGACACTCCGCCGTTGCCGATCGTCGCGAACACGTTGACCATCTGCATGGCGGTGACCGCTACGCCGTAGCCGATCGCGCTCGAACCGAGCCCGGTCGCGTAGTACTCGTCCGGGTCGAGGAGGAGCCCCCGCGGCTGGCCGGGGAAGTCGATTGCCGTCTTCTCGCCGAGCCCGAAGTCGCGCAATGCCTTCGCCAGTCGTTCCTTGCCGAGCGCTTCGGCGATCTTGATCGTCCCGACGTTCGACGACTGCCGAAGGATGTCGGTGACCGACCACACCTCTTCCTCGTGGAAGTGGTCGTCGCGGTACGTGTGGTCGCCGTGGACGTAGCTATAGGGAACCGTGATCGGGGTCTGCGGCCCGACCTCGCCCGCCTCGACGGCGGCGGCAATCGTGATCAGCTTGTTCGTGGACCCGGGTTCGAACAGCACCGTCATCGGCCGGTTGACTTCGCCCGGGAGGCTCGGGCGCGCCGGACCCTGCGCGCTCGGCCCCTCGACCGATGCCATCGCGAGCACGTCGCCGGTGGTGAGGTCGAGCACGATGCCCATCGCCGCGACCGCGGTCGTCGCCGCCGCCTGATCGACGAGCGAGCGCTCGAGTTGGTACTGCAGCGACTGGTCGAGCGTCAGCACGAGGTCGGTGCCGCGCTTGGCTTCGACCCGTGATCGTTCGGTGTCGGGGATGTCGCGCCCCTGCTGGTCGCGCTCCACGCGCACCTCGCCGGGCGTCCCCACGAGCTTTTCCTCGTAGAGGTCTTCGATGCCGTCGAGCCCGTACCCCTCGCCGCCGACGCGGCCGATGACGGCGCCCGCGAGGTCGCCGGCCGGGTAGTGCCGCTTGGGTTCGGCCACGAACCCGACGCCCGGCAACGCCAGCGCCGCGACTTGCGCGGCAACCGGGTCGTCGACCGTGCGCGCGATGTAGACGAACCTCCGGGAGGGGTCGGACAGCCGTTCGTACAGCGTGGCCTGGTCGACGCCGACGACTCCTGCGAGTCGACTCGCGTACATCGCGGCGTCGGTGACCAACCGGGGGTCGGCGTACACCGACGACTGCTCGACCGAGATCGCGAGGTCACGACCGTTGCGGTCGAAGATGCTGCCGCGCTCGGCGACCAGCGGGATTTCACGCAGGCGCTGGTCGAGCGCGAGGTTGCGATAGCGATCACCGCTGAGCGCCTGGAGTTGCGTCACGCGGAACGCGAGCGCGCCGAAGACGAGCACGACGAGGATCGTGCACACACCCAGACGCCGGGTGGGATTCGCCAACCGGGGCCCACGGGGACGCCGCGGCTTCGGGGCCGGGGCCGGCGGTGGTGGCAGACGCGCGCGTGGCGCGCCGGGCGCGCGGCGCGACACACCCGGGCGCTTCACCGGAACCGGAGCAGTTCGACTAGGGCCCAAGGCTCGGCTTCGCCTCGTGGGCTTCCGTCAACGTGTCGGACGTTTGCGCGTCGGCCGGTGCCTCGGGCGCGGCCAACGGCGCGAACAACTGCTCGACCGGTTCGCTCGGGAACACCATGCCGCGTGCGCGCGCCGCGTCGACGATCGCCGCGGGCGACGACTGTGTCGCCACTTCGGCGCGCAGCCGCTCGTACCGCCGCGACTCGCGTGCCTGCTGCTCGGACAGCTGGTCGAGCACGAATGCCTGTTGGACCGCCATGACATGGAACGCGACGAGCGCGAACAGCGAGCCGACCGTCACCAATGTTGCAACCCACACTGCGAGACGCGCTCGACGACGATGCTTCGACGCATCGGGCGCGACTCGCAGGTGGCTTTCGGGTGCCGTGTCCTCCGGCGCGGGGGTCGGAGACGCCGAAGGCAACGGTATTCCGGGTGGGGTCATGGCAGGCGCTCGACCGCGCGCAAGCGCGCGCTTTCGGCTCGAGGGTTGAGATCGATCTCCTCGGCCCCCGGCCGGCGGGGCCGCCGGGTGAGGAGCCGCACGACGGGCCGGCGGCGCGCGGGCGTTACCGGAAGTTTCGGCGGGGTCCGTGCGTCGGCGTCCTCGCCGGCCCATCGTGCGAATGTCCGCTTGACCATTCGGTCTTCGAGCGAGTGGTACGCGAGCACGAGCACGCGGCCTTCGGGGCCGATCACATGCACCGACTCGTCGAGACCGTCGGCGAGGTTCGGGAGCTCGCGGTTGACCTCCATGCGAATGGCCTGGAACGTCCGGCGGGCCGGGTGCGGGCCCTTCCGGCGCGCGGGCGCGGGAATGGCGTCGCGCACGATGTCGGCGAGTCGGAGCGTCGAGTTGACGGGGCGGGCGGCGACGATCGCGGCTGCGATCCGCCGCGAGAAGCGCTCTTCACCGAACCGGTAAATGACGCCGGCCAGTTCCGCTTCGTCGTATCCGTTTACGACGTCGGCGGCAGTGAGGGCCTGCTTCGAGTCCATACGCATGTCGAGGGGCGCGTCGTAGCGATAGGAGAACCCGCGTTCGGGCCGGTCGAGCTGCGGACTGCTGACCCCGAGGTCCGGTTTGACTTGTTGACAGATACGGTTTTTGTTCGCGCGCTTGCCTACAGTATTTGTCGGACCCTGAAAATTGATCCGGATCCGATATTGGAGCGATTTCCTCACAAAACTGCTCCCCGCCTCAGGTCTGATGAATCAGGAATTAACGCCCCGTT
>JANNHK010000423.1:0-2381 GCA_031404355.1 Actinomycetes bacterium | reverse complement strand
TGCCGTCGCTCACCGCGACCGCGCGCAGCGCCGCGTTCGACCCGTCGAGCATCGCGGATATTCCAACGTCGATCGGCTTCGACGCCAGCACCAGCCCGGCGCGACTGAGGTTGCGCACCCGCACGTCGGCGCGCCCGCTTGGCCGCCCGGCCCAGCGATAATCGATCCGCCCGCTTGCCACGCCGCCGAGCCCCAGCCGCGGGTAAAGTATTTCGAGCAATTGCATCGGCATGCCCGCGAGCACGCTGGCGTCGAGTTCGTCGCGGATGCGCAGCACGAGCGGACCGAACGCCTCGGTCTCGCGTTGCGCGATACCCGCGGTCGGTTCGTCGAGGCACAGGACGCGCGCGCCCGATGCCATGAGGCACGCGAGTTCGACGACGCGCCGCGTTCCCGTCGACAGTTCGTCGACGAACCGGGAGGCGTTGCGGCCGAGCCCGAGGAACGCGATCACTTCGTCGGCTTCGGCGCGCGTCTTGCGCTCCCACGGCCGCACGCCGCGCACCGCGAGGCCGACCGTGTCGCGCACGGTCAGGTCGGGGAACAGCTCCGCCCCTTGCCACGAGCGGCCGAGCCCGAGCCGGGCGCGCCGGGCCGGTGACAGGCGGCGCGCGTCGCGGCCGAGGATCTCGACGGTTCCCGCGTACGGCACGAACCCGCAGATCGCGTTCATGAGCGTCGTCTTGCCCGCGCCGTTCGTACCGATGAGCCCGACGATCTCGGAACGACCGACCGCAAGGTCGACACCGTCGACCACGACACGTGCGCCGAACCGGACGGCGACGCTCGTCGTCGAGACAACGGTGGTGACATCGGCGGGTATGGGCGGCGCCGAAACCGTCACCGCAGTCGGCACCGCTGTCGTGGGCGCGGGTGCCGGCTCGGGTTCGGGAAGGCGGCGGGCCAGCACCGCGAACAGCGCGTCGCGCGCGCTGTAGACCACCTGCACGAGTCCGCCCGGGAAATACAGGAGCAGGATGAGGAGTCCTGCGCCGCTCGTGAGGAGCCCGATCTCGACACTGTCGTCGAACAGTACGGGCAGCCCGACGACCCAGAACGCGCCGACGACGGCACCGGCCACCGACGACAGCCCGCCGATCACGACGATCGAGATCACGCGCAGCGACGACGCCGCGAGGAAGTCGGTCGGCTGGGCCTCGCCCACGAGTCCGACCAGCAGGCCGCCGGCGAGTCCCGCGAGCCAGCCGCTGATCGCGAACGCAACGAGCTTCACGCGCGTCGGCGAGATGCCGAGCGATGCCGCGGCCCGTTCGTTGTCGCGCACGGCGATCATCGAGCGCCCGAGGCGGCTGCGCTGGAGGAACGCGACGCCGACCACGGCGACGGACAGGAGGAGCAGGCACGCGATGTAGTACGAGCCGTTCGCCCGGAGGTCGAGCCCTTCGTCGAACACTGCTTCCGGGAGCGGCAGGACTTGGCGGGGCAGCTCGACTTCGTTGTCGTCGCCGAGGAACACGGTGCGGTACAGCAACCACGACGACGTCGCGACGGCGAACGCGAACGTCACGACGGCGAGGAACAGGCCGGGTCGGCGCAGCGCCGGGATCCCGATCGCGATCGCGACGAGGGCGGCGATGGACGCGCCGAGCACGAGCGCAGGGACGAACCCGATGCCGTTGCTGACGAGTGCCGCGGTCGCCATGCCGCCGAGCCCGACGAAGGCGAACTGGCCGAGCGAGAGCTGGCCTGCCCACCCCGTGAGCACCGTGAGGGACAGGGCGACCATCGCGTAGAGCAGGACACGCGTCCACGCCTCCTGCTGCGACGGGAGGTCGAACACGACGATGGGCGCCAGCGCGACGAACAACACGACGAGGCCGGTGATGGCGGGCAGCCGGCGTACCCACCACACGCGTTCGAGTGCGGGCGGGATCGGGCGGATGCGGGGTGCGAACGACCACCCGCTCGTGTTCGTCTCGATCATGGCCCGGTCGCGGCGTCGGACCAGGAGCGCGACGACGACGACAACGAACAAGAGTGCGTCGAGCAGCCCGCGCTGGTCGTTGTAGTTGTACGCGACCACGCTCTCCGCCGCGCCGATGGCGACGCCGGCCGCGAGTGCCCCGGGCATCGACACCAATCCTGCGATGAGTGCCGCGGCGAGGACCCGAAGCAACAAGCCCGGGCCGACGCCGAGCGCGGTCGGCCCCGCCGGGTTGAGCGGCGCGAACAGGATTGCGGCCAGCGATGCCAACGTGCCGGCCAACACCCAGACGAACGTCGACATCTGCTTGATGCTGATGCCCGCGAGCCGGGCCGCGTCGGCGTTGGCGGCCGACGCCCGGATCGCGAGGCCGTACTTCGTACGCCGCAGAAACACGGCGAGCGCCACGACGACGACCGGGATCACCACGAGCACC
>JANNHK010000422.1:0-14589 GCA_031404355.1 Actinomycetes bacterium | reverse complement strand
ATCGCCGGCGACGCGGTGTTCGGCGCCGTGCGCCGCTTCTACGACCGGCTCGACGGTGTGCGCGACTTGCTGACCGACGGGTCGATCACGAGCGCGCGACTCGTGGTGAACCCCGAGCGCATGGTCATCGCGGAAGCCCGGCGCACGTACACGTATCTGTCGCTCTTCGGGTACCACGTCGACGCGGTCGTCGCGAACCGGGTGTTGCCCGCAGCGGTCGACGACCCGTGGTTCGCGCAGTGGAAGACCGCGCAGAAGGCGCATCTCGAAGTCATCGCCGACGCGTTCGCGCCGCTCCCCATCCTGCGCGCCGAGCTGGCCGACCACGAGTTGGTCGGGTACGACGAACTGGCCGCCTTCGCGACGAAGCTGTACGGCGATACCGGCGCGACGGAGCGTCTGTCGAACGTCGAACCCATGCGCGTCGAGGCCGAGGGCGACCGCCTCACCCTGTCGTTGCACCTTCCCGGCGTGACGCGCGACGAGATCGACCTCGGGCGCACCGAGCAGGAACTGCTCGTCACGATCGGACCGTTGCGCCGGGCGCTGGTCCTGCCCGACAGTCTGGTGCGGCGCGACGTCGTGCGCGCCCACCTCGAAGGCGACCGGCTGGAGGTCGAATTTTCGTGAGCATCCCCCCTGACCCGTCAAACGATCCGATCGAGCATTTTTGGAAGGCGGCGCGCGAGTTGCTGAAAGCGGCGCGTGGTGTGCTCGACGCGGCCGACGGCCTGGTCGAGGATCAACTGGACAAGTCGCCGCCGCCGGACGAACCGAGGGTCCGCAAGTTCGATGTCGAGTGAGCCGGGCCCGACGGTCGGGCTCGATATCGGCGGCACCAAGGTGCTCGGCGTGGTCGTCGACGCCGCGGGAACGATCACGGCCGAGGAACGACGCCGGTCACCCGTCGACGGGCTCGAACCGCTCGTCGAGGCGTGCGCGGCGCTCGTCGCCGATCTCGCGCCGCCGGGCGCGGCGGTGGGTGTCGGCGCGGCGGGACTCGTCGACCGGAAGGGCCGCCTGACGTACGCACCGAACATTCCCGGGGTGCGCGACGCACCGCTCCAGCAGGCGCTGGCCGATGCGACCGGGCGCGCGGTCGTGGTCGACAACGACGCCAACGTCGCCGCGCTGGGCGAAGTCACCTACGGCGCCGCGATCGGTGCCCGCCTCGCGATCATGGTCACGCTCGGGACCGGCATCGGTGGCGGCATCATCCTCGACGGGTCCATCTTTCGCGGCGCGCACGGGTTCGCGGCGGAGATCGGCCACATCACCGTCGACCGCGACGGCGCCCTCTGCGCGTGTGGTGAACGCGGCCACTGGGAAGCGATCGCGTCAGGGACCGCGCTCGGACGCATGGCCCGCGAACTGGTCGAGGCGGGCGAGGGTGCCGCGATCCTCGCCGCCGCGCACGGCCACCTCGACGATGTCAGCGGCGAAGAAGTCGGCCTCGCCGCGGCCCAGGGCGACGGTGAGGCGCGGGAGTTGCTCGCCCGGTACGCCGACAACGTCGCGCTCGGACTCGTGAACCTTGCCAACGTGTTCGACCCCGAACGGTTCGTGATTTCCGGCGGGGTCGTCGAACTCGGGCCGTTGCTGTTCGAGCCCCTCGTTGCCGCGTTCGACGCCCACCTCGAAGGGGCCGGCCACCGGCCCGAGATCCCGATCGTTCCGGCCCGGTTGGGCGAGAAGGCCGGCGCGGTCGGCGCCGCGGTACTCGCGCGGTCGGCCGGGTGAAGCTCGGGCTCACGCTCCCGTCGTTCGTCGAGGACCCGGAAATACCGCTCGCGGTCGCGCGAGCAGCCGACGCGGCCGGCATCGACGGCGTGTTCGTCTACGACCACTTGTGGCGCGATCGCCCACCGCCCCGGCGACCCGCACTTGAAGGCTTCGCGCTGCTGGGCGCAGTCGCGGCCGAGACGCGCCGTGTCGCGATCGGCACGCTCGTCGCGCGCGCGACGTTGCGCCCGCCCGCGGTCCTCGCCCACGGGTTCGACACCGCGCAGCGGATCAGCGGCGGTCGCCTGATCGCCGGTATCGGGAGCGGCGACAAGCAGAGCCGCGAGGAGAACGAGGCGTTCGGCCTCGAGTTCGGCAACATGGCCATGCGCATCGAAGCGTTGCACGATGCGGTACGCGCCGCGCTCGGCCGGGGGTATCCCGTGTGGGTCGGCGGTCACGCGGTCCAGGTGCGCGAGATCGTGCCGCTCGCCGATGCGTGGAATAGCTGGGGCCGCGACGCCGAACGCTTCGCCGAGGAGGCCGCGCTCGTGCACGCGATCGCGCCCACTGCCGAGCTCACGTGGGGTGGGCTCGTCGTCCTCGCCCGCACCGATGCCGAAGCCCGGGACAAGGCCCAGGCCCGCAACGCGTCGAAGGACGTCATCGTGGGGTCGCCGGCGACGGTCGCCGCGGCGCTGCGGGACTATGAGGCCGTCGGTGCCACGTGGGCCGTGCTCGGTCCGCTCGATTCGTCGAATCCCGAGAACGCCGAACTGATCGCCGACGTGGCCGACGCGCTACGGGAGTAGCAAGCGGGCGGCGCGGGCGAGGGAATCGCTCATCGACGTCGCATCGGAGAACCCGCCGCTCCAGAACGTCAGCTCCGCGAACCACACCGCTCCGAGCACCTTGACGACGTCGTCGAGGTGCTCGACCCGCTCGCCGTCGACGGCATCGGAGATGATCGAGCGCAACGTCGTGTTGATGTCGAGTTTCGCCGAGGCCGTGCTGTCGTCACCGGCCGACATCGCGGTGAGCATGGCCCGCATGACGCGGGGCTGGCGTTCGAGGGCGCGTGACGCGCGCCGCAATACGTCGGCGACGCGTTCGGCCGGGGTCTCGCCCCGCGCCGGGCGCTGGTCGAGTCGTTCCCGCAGGGTCGCGGCCTGGTGCGCGAGCACCGCGAGCAGCAGTTGATCCTTCGACGAGTAGTGCCGGTACAGCGTGCCGAGCGCGACTTCGGCGCGGGCCGCGACGTCGCGCATCTGCACTGCGTCGTAGCCGCCGTCGGCGGCGAGTGCGGTCGCCGCGTCGAGCAGCCGCCGCTTGCGCGCTTCGGTCTCGGCTGCTCTCGTGCCTCGCCGTCGTGACACGCCCTGCGCGCCGGTCACCGCCACGGCCGAACGGTACTCCACAGCTATTCGAGCGTGGCGTAGTTCGTGCTGCGGTCTTCGGCATGCGCGCCGGCGACCTCGGCGACGCTCGCGCGTAGGTCGGTGAGGAACTCGTCGACGACCGGCGCGTTACCGGCACTGACGGTTGCGTGCAGCGAGTCGGGTGGACCCTGGCGGTCGAGGAACCAGCCGCGCCGCTGGAGCGCGTCGCCGAGCGCGAACACGTCGATGCGGTCGGACGCGATCGTGAAGATCTGGGCCTCCGGCTCCCCGAGTACCTGCAGGCCGTCGACGGCGCGGACGCCGGCGATAAGGCGGCGGTTCGCGTCGATCGTCGTCTCGGTGAGCCGCCGGTAGCCGTCGAGTCCGAGGTGGTGCATCACCGCCCACGCCGTCGCCATCGGTAAGCCGGCCCGCGTGCCCTGCATGTTGGGTGAGGCGTAGAAGCCGCCGAGCCAGTCGTCGAAGACGAACGTCTGATACCGGCGCAGTTCCTTGGTGCGATGGATGACGACCGAGGCGCCCTTCGGGGCGTATCCGAGCTTGTGGATATCGGCCGAGATCGTGGTGACGCCCTCCACGCGGAAGTCCCATGGCGGCAACGGCGCGCCGTTCATCTCCATGAAGGGGAGTACGAAGCCGCCCATGCACGCGTCGACATGCATCGACGCGCCGATACTCGAAGCGAGCGCCGCGAGTTCAGGGATCGGGTCGATCACGCCCTGCGGGTACTGAGGAGCGGAGCCGACGACGAGCACGGTGTTGTCGTTCACGGCAGCCGCCATGGCGTCGACGTCGGCGCGCCAGTCGGAACGCACCGTGATCTTGTGCACACGGACGCCGAGGAAGTGCGCGGCCTTGTGGAACGCCGCGTGTGCGCTCTCGGGCAATACGATCTCGGGCGCGGCGATGTCGCGTTCCGCGCGTCCGCGTTCGCGGGCCGCCTTGACGCTCATCATGATGCTCTCGGTGCCACCCGACGTCATGAACCCCGACGCGGTCGGCGCGCCGTGGAACAGCTCGGCGCACGCGCCGACGACCTCCGACTGGATCTCGCCGAGACTCGGGAACGCGAGCGTGTTCAGCGCGTTCTCGTGCAGGAACAGCTCGGCCGCAGCTTCGGCGACGGCGTGGACCGTCGGCCCCCCGTCGTAGACCATCCCGAACGTGCGGCCGTCCTGCCAGCGGGCATCTCGGGCGCGCTTCGCCGCCAGCGTCGCGATCACTTCGTCATGTGCCATGCCGTGCTCGGGGAGTCCCACGAGCCGGATGCTACGGGGTCAGGACGTGACGAGGGTGGGGTCGCCGAGCATCTCGTCGAGGCTCGGGTCGGTGTAGCCCGGATCGACCGCACCGCCCATGCCGCCGCCGGCCATGGCGGTCCACCCCTGCGTCGGCGCGCCGTCGGCGCTGCACGACGAGGTCTTCGCGGTCACGTACGCGGTGGTCAACTGGCCGTCGACGCGTCCGAACGCGCACACGTCGCCTTGCCCGGCGATCGCGACGGTGATGTGAGTCGCGGTGGCGCGCATCGACACGACGCGCGCGCCGGTCGATACTTGGCTCCCGTCGACGAATTGGAGTGACGGGTCGTACTGCATCAAGAAGTCGGGAGTGATCGCGGACGCGGTCCCCATTTCGGCGTAGCCCTGCATGATGATCATCGTCGCCTGGCGCGCCCCGACTTCGGCTTCAACTCGGAACGCGGAGTCGATGCTCGGGACGCCGGCCATGTCTTCGTTCGACGGCAGGATTTCCATGTCGCCCGCCGCCGTCGATCCTTTGCCACCTCCGCCACCCGACGGCCACAACGCGAACGCCGCGCCACCGAGCACCACGATTGCAACCACGACGAACAGTCGTCCGCGCCCCGAACCCGAACGGGATGCCGCGGAACGCGTCGGTGCGGAATGTTGCGCGCCACCCGAGGGGAGTAGGTCGAAGCTGGGGACGGCTGGTTGCGGACGTGGAATGCGCCCGCCACCGGGGAGCAGGTCGCTGTCGGTGTACGTCGGTGTCGGCGCGGCCGGAGGAGCTGTTCTCGGCGCGGCGGACGTGTGTGTGTACGCGTGGACGGGCGCGACGGCGACGCCCGCGCCCACCGGAGCCTGGAGGGCCGCGCCGCAGCGCTTGCACATGTCCCAGGCGGGCGGCACGAGGTATTCACACGCGGGGCAGCGATTCACCGGGGCTCCGTGCGGACGCAGCGGAGCCACGGACGGCGCAGTGAGGGAGCCATGCGAAAGGCATCGGCATCTGCCGCCTTTCACTTCACCCGCGGGTTCGAGATTGCAGCCAAGTGGCCCCTGAGCGGCCACTTTCCTGCACACCGGTCAGTCCGGGCGGGGCCCGAAGTACTGCTCGGCCAGCTCCGGCCGGGGTTGTACGAACAGGCCCTCGGCCTCGGCGGTGAGCGTCTCGCCGTCGTAGACCTCGCCGCTGGCGATGATGCGGCGGCCCTCGATCCGGTCCACCCGGGCCGCGAAGCGCAGCTCGCGAAACAGCGGCGTCGGGCGCCGGTAGTTGACGGTGAGGCGGGCGGTCATGCCCGGGTGCCCGGCCGCGATGTTCGCGATACCGAGCATTTCGTCGAACGCGCACGCGACCCACCCGCCGTGGACGAAACCGGGAGGTCCCTCGTACGCGGCGCCGAACGTGCCGCTGCCCTCGATGCCCAACGTCCCGTCGTCCGCGTCGACCTGCTTCCAATCGAGCCGGGGTGACAACGGGCTGGCTTCGCCGACGATCGGCGAACGGGGCAGGTAGTCGCCGTGGCTCCGAGGCTTGTAGCCGGGGCCTTGGTCGCGGCTCCCGCCGAGCCGGAACGCGAGCTGCTCGGTCGCGCGCGCGACGTCGAGCAACGTCTCGGCGTCCGCGTCCTCGGTCGTCACCGCCGCGTCGATGAGCTTGCGGATCGCGGCCGCGAGCTGCGCGCGTTCGGCGGTCGCGAACGCGGGAGAGTCGGGGAGACCGGGCGCAGCTTCGCTCATGCTTACCGTCCCTTATATGCGGGTGCGCGCTTCTCGGCGAACGCCTTCGGTCCCTCTTGCGCGTCTTCGCTCGCGAACACTTCCCACCCGATCGGGTCCTGATACGCCATCGCTTCTGCGTCGCCCATGTGCTCGGTCTCGCGCCACGCCCGCAGGATCGCCATCATCGACAGCGGCGCGTTCTGCGCGACCTCGTGCGCGAGTTCACGGGCGCGGTCGAGAGCCTGCCCGTCGGGCACGACGTGGCCGATGAGGCCCCACTCCAGCGCCTGGGGCGCAGGAACGGGCGGGCACCGAAGCAGGATGTCCATCGCGAGTGTGTACGGCATCTGCCGCGGCAGCCGGCACGCGGACCCGCCGAGCGGGAACAGACCGCGCTTGGCCTCCCAGACACCGAAGATCGCGCTCTCACCCGCGACGCGAATGTCGGTGCCCTGGAGGATCTCGGTACCGCCCGCGACCGCGTAGCCCTCGACGGCCGCGATGAGCGGCTTACTGAGGCGGTAGTCGCGCAGCAGTGCCTTCCAGTGCGGGTTGTTCCCGCGCGCCATCACTTCCTGCACGCGCGGGTCGTCTGACTGCTGGCCCATCGCGACGAGGTCGGCGCCCGACGAGAAGTTGCCACCCGCGCCGGTGAGGATCGCGCAGCGGATGTCGGGGTTCTCGTCGACGTACTCGTACCCGAGCACGAGGCCGGCGAGCATGTCGCCGCTCAACGCGTTCTTCTTCTCGGGCCGGTTCATCGTGAAGATGACGACGTGGCCGTCACGCTCGACCGTGCAGTGCTTCGTCGTGAGATCCTTCAGAACTTCGGTCATGGAGGCGGAGAGTAGAACACGTTTCAGGTTGCGCGCCCGGACGGCACCGTACGAACCCGCCAAACTCGCCTGGGTTTCTAGCCTTTGCGGTGGAACGCCCAGTCGACAAGCAGCAGCGCCAGGACCGCAATGCCGATTGTCATGCGGAGCTGCTCCTGCACCATCCATGAGTTCGCGACGCTGAGCGCAAGGAGCACGATCATCGTCGTGCGCGCCCAGCTGCGGCCCCGCATCAGTGCGTACGACAAGGCGAACGAGAAGCACCAGACGAGGAAGAGCCCGCCGAGGAGCGGCAGAGCACGTTCGTCGAAGCGCGCGCCGGGTTGCAACAGGCCGTACGCCATGCCGGCGCCCATGGCCAGCATTCCGAGCAGGAGCAGCCCGGTGTAAACAGTCCCGATGACGCGGCCGACCGGTCCGACCTGCGGCTGGTTCCACACGAAGGGCTTGGCCCGAGGGCCCGGCGACCGCGGGCCGAACGGCGCCATCGGAGGCGGTGCGAACCCGGGCGGCGGCACCGCGTTGGGCGCGCCGAGTGGGGGCGGAGGCGGCAGCCGGTTCCAGCTGGTCTGGTCGTTCGCCATGCAGACCCTTCGGAGTGTTCGGCCGTGGCCTTGATCGCGAGCTCACAAGCCTGTGACAGGGCGCCGGCGCGGCCGGATCCCGCCCACGGGCGGGATCGAACACGTCTCAAATAGCGCGCCTCAGCGGCGCGGCCGGTCGACCAGGAGGAGCGCGAACGGCACGATGACGAGCCATCCGAACGGCGACGCCAACGCGAGTGCGGATTCGAACCCGAGCACGAACGTCAGGAAGGGCCGGATACCTGCGCGTCCGCGGGCGAGCCACCATCCTGCGAGCCCGTGACCGACGATCCAGAACAGCAATCCGGCGGCGATCACGAAGGTCAACCGAGCCCAAGGATCGTGAGGGGTAGAGGGTGCGCGTATTGCGTCGATCACCTCGAGCAGCACCCGGATGACGAACACCAGGGAACCCGCAATCAGTACCCAGCCTGCAACCCGACCCGGGCGACCAGGCGGTCGTGCCGGCGGTTGGGGCGAAGGTGGCGTCCACGCGTTCACGGTGTCAGATCCCGGTGAGCGGGCGGCGGCGCAGGTCGGCGACGACGAGTGCAAGGGGCAGCGCGGTGACCGCCGCCCACCCGGCGAGCAGCGCGAGTCCGACCAGCGTCAGCCCGGGCGCGCCGGCGAGCGCGGGGACCAGCGTGAGCGTCGTCAGGACGAGGCCCGGAAGTGAGGCCTTCCTCGCCCATCCATGACGCAGCAGCAGGGCGCCGCCCAGGACCGCCCGCCACAGCGCGAACACGACACCGGCGAGCACGATCACCGTCGCGGCGGGATGGCCCTCGGTCTCGGGATGGCGCAGCGCCCAGGCGACGGCCGAGATCGCGAGCCCGGCCATGACGAGTCCGCTGACGAGGAGCAGCGCGCCCGCGACTTGGGCGGGGCCGCCGGCGCGGGGTGGGGCGGTGGACGTCATCGTGCGGGCTCGGTCGTGACGAGATCGGCGACGACGAGGAACAACGGCACGATGGCAACGAGGATCAGGGGCGCTTGCAGCGACGAGCCGTGCCATTGCGAGGTGGCGTAGATGGGCAGCGCCAGCATCGGCAGTGCGAGGATTTGGCACGAACGCTCGACCCGGAAGAGACCGATCCCGAGGCGCAGGAGCAGGGCGGCCGCGCCCAGTCCGGCGAGGCCGAGCATGACGACCAAGCCGGCGAGGTAGCTGTCGTCGGAGAGGCCGTTGGCCGTGACGGCCAGTGCGCCGAGGCCCATGACCGCGGCGACGATGGTGACGATGCCGCCGGCAATGCGGGTGGGCAGGTGAGACTTCCGTGTCGTTGTTTTCATGCACCCATCGTCGGGCTCGAATGCTCCCGAGGGCATCCGGCGAACCCCCCAAACGATGGCGGGGGAGGTGTGCTGCCTCGGGCCTGACGGAGAAACGGCCCTAGGTTCGGCGCTGGCCGACGAGATCGACAATGACGAGTGTGAGCGCCGGCCCCGGGTTTCCGTTCGGCGAACCCCGGAACGACGGCAGGGATCACGACCGCCGCTCGACGACGAGATCCACGACCACCAGCACGAGCGCAATCCCCGCCACCGATGACACCAGTGGCACTTGTTGGAACGACGCGAATATGAGCACCGGAATCAAGCCGAGTTGCGCCCACCGCTGGCGGGCGAGCGTCCCGGCCCCGAGTGTCGCGCTCACGACGAGGATTCCCATCGCCAGGGCATGAGCAGTGCTCAGGCCGTCCGAGCGTCCCGACCCGTCCAACGACGGCCCGGTGGCAAGCACCCAGATCAGGGCGACGAGCGCGAGCGACATGATCATCACGGCTCCGCCTGCGATCTGTGTGGCGAGCCCCGGGCGAGTGACTGTGTTCGGCATGCCTTCATCGTCGGGCGTGCGGCGCCGGCCGGGCATCGGGCGACGCCCCCAAACACCGCTGGGGCGCCTTGCGACCCGAAGATGGAACGTGTTCTACTTTCGGGCGCTCGCCGACCCGAGAGAAGGACAGCGATGGGTGGCTTCTGGAACTACGCCCGTGAGGACCGCGACTACGTCGCGATCGTCGACCCCGACGGCACCGAGTACACGGCCGGTGAGGTCCTCGACCGGGCCAATCAGGTCGTGCACGCGCTGCGGTCGCTCGGTATGCAGCCGGGCGACACCGTCGCGGCGGTGCTGCCCAACGGGGTGCACCCGATGCACATCTACCTCGCCGCGCTACAGGCCGGTTGGTACTACGTGCCGATCAACTACCGGCAGTCGGCCGCGGAGATCGCGTACATCCTCGAGGACTCCGAGGCGAAGGTGTTCGTCAGCCACGAACGCCACGCCGAGCTGGTGAGCGACGCGGCGCAGCGGGCGGGCATTCCGGCCGAGCACCGCCTGGCGCACGGCACGGTGCCCGGGTTCCGGTCGTTCGCCGACGTGGTCGACGCGCAACCGACGACGACGCCGGAGAACCGGGCCACGGGCGCGGCGATGCACTACACGTCGGGCACGACGGGGCGACCGAAGGGCGTGAAGCGGGCGCTGTCGCAGATCGACCCCGACACGACTGCCGAGCTGTTCACGTTCTTGCTCGGGTTATTCGGCATCCCGCAGGGCGGCGACAGCGTGCACCTGTGCACGTCGCCCAACTACCACACCGCGGTCACGACCTTCGCGGGTAACTCGTTGCATTCGAAGCACAAGGTCGTGTTCATGGACCGGTGGAACCCCGAGGAGGCGCTGCGCCTCATCGAGACGTACCGGTGCACGCATACGCACATGGTGCCGACGCAGTTCATCCGCATGTTGCAACTGCCCGACGAGGTGCGCGCCAAGTACGACGTGTCGTCGATGACGTGGGCGATCCACGCGGCGGCGCCGTGCCCAGTCGACACGAAGCGCAAGATGCTCGAGTGGTGGGGCCCGGTCATCTGGGAGTACTACGCGGCCACCGAAGGCGGCGGCACGCTCGCCCCGCCCGACGAGTGGATCAAGTACCCCGGAACGGTCGGGCGCGCGTGGCCGACGTCGGAACTGAAGATCACCGACGACGACGGCAACGTGTTGCCGCAGGGCGAACCGGGCACCGTGTGGATGCGCATGGGCGCGGGTGGGTTCGAGTACAAGGGCGACAAGGAGAAGACCCGCAAGTCGCAGGACAGCGAGGGTTATTTCACCGTCGGCGACGTCGGGTACTTCAACGAGGACGGCTACCTGTTCCTCTGCGACCGCAAGAGCGACATGATCATCGCGGGTGGTGTGAACATCTACCCGGCCGAGATCGAGAGCGCGATCCACGAACACCCGCAGGTGGCCGACGTCGCCGTGTTCGGTATCCCCGACGACGACATGGGCGAGCAGATCAAGGCTGTCGTCGAGCCGATCGAAGGTGTGGCCGCCGACGACGCCCTGCGCGAGTCGATCATGGCGCACGTGCACGACCGCCTCGGGAAGTACAAGTGGCCGCGCACGCTCGACTTCATGGCCGAGCTCCCGCGCGAGCCGACGGGCAAGTTGTTGAAACGAAAGTTGCGCGACCCGTACTGGGAGGGCCGTGACCGCGCCATCTAGCACGTTCCCGCCGCATCACCACGTGCTCGAATACCCGGGTGGGTACACGCGCTCGACCGGCCCCGTGATCGGCCGGTTCCTGACCGGTTTGCGTGACGGCCGCATCGAAGCGGTGCGACTCGTCGACGGGCGCGTGCTGTGCCCACCGACCGAGTACGACCCGGCCACGAGCGCGGCGATCGCGCCGGAAGGCGACCATTGGGTCGTCGTCGGACCGTGCGGTCGCATCCAGGCGTTCACGTGGGTCGCCGAGCCGCGGGCGGGCAAGCATCCGCTCGACAAGCCGTTCGCGTTCGCGCTCATCCGGCCCGACACGTCGGACACCGCGATGCTGCACGTCATCGACTGCGTCTCGGCCGACGCGATCGAGGTCGGCATGCGGGTGACGCCGCGCTGGCGGACAGAACGCACCGGCCACATCACCGATATCGAGGCGTGGGTCCCGCTCGCCGACGGCGACGAACCGACGAACGCGCCGCTCCGTATTCCGCCCGTCGACGAACAGCCCGTCACCGGGATCGTCTCGGAGGTGCGGCTCGAATACACGATCAACGCGGGGGAGTCGACGGCGCGCTACCTCCTCGGTCTCGGTGAGGGCAAGATCCTCGGCGGCCGGGCGGTCGACAGCACCGACGTGTACGCCGCGTCTCGTGGTACCGACCCGATCACCGGGCAGCCGACCGAGATCGAAGTCCAGGTGCAGGACACCGGCGTGATCGCGACGTTCTGCGTCGTGAACGTGCCCGGCCTGTCTCCGCTCGCGCCCGAGATTCCGTACGTGTCGGCCCAGATCCTGCTCGACGGAGCCGACAACACCTTCTTCGGATTGATCCGGGGCGCGTCGGTCGACGACGTGCGCATGGGCATGCGCGTGAAGGCGCGCTGGCGCGACGAACTCATCGCCGACCACACGGCCATCGAGTGGTGGGAACCGACCGGCGCACCCGACGCTCCTTACGAGCACTACAAGGACTACCTCTAATGAGAGATGTAGCGGTCGTCTCCTACGCGTCTTCGACGACGCCGAAGGACGACATCCACAACGAGGTCGAGATGCTCGGGCCGGTGGTGCGCGAGGCGATTGTCGGTAGCGGCATCGCGCGTGGCGACATCGGGTTCGTATGTTCCGGCAGCCTCGACTATCTCCAGGGTGGACCGTTCGCGTTCGTGATGGGGCTCGACGCGGTCGGCGCGTGGCCGCCGATGCGCGAGTCGCACGTCGAGATGGACGCGGCGTGGGCGCTGTACGAGGCGTGGATCGCGATCCAGACCGGTGAGGTCGACACCGCGCTCGTCTACGGCTTCGGCAAATCGTCGCTCGGCGACGTGCACGAGATCATGACGTTGCAGACCGACCCGTACTACGTCGCTCCATTGTGGCCGTCGATGGTCGACATGGCCGGGCTGCAAGCGAGCGCGTGCACGGGTGCGGGAGCATTGCTTGGCGCCGACGACATCTTCCCGATCACCGACGGTTCGGCGGCGATCGTGCTCGCGGCCGACGACGTGGCGCGCCGGGCATCGAAGCGGCCCGCGTGGATCCGCGGTATCGAGCACCGCATCGAGTGCCACGGGCTCGGGGTGCGCGACCTCTCGATCTCGGAGTCGACGCGGACGGCCGCCGAGGCCGCCCGGGTCGCCGACGGTCCGGTCGACGTCGCCGAACTGCACGCGCAGTTCCGGCACGAGGAAGCGATCCTCGCCGAGGCGATCGGACTCCCGAACGACACGAATATCAACCCATCGGGCGGGCCGCTCGCGGCGAACCCGATCATGAGCGCGGGCTTGATGCGCATCGGCGAAGTGGCGAAGCGCATCACGGCGGGTGAAGCAAACCGTGGTGTCGCGCACGCGACGTCGGGGCCCTGCCTGCAGCAGAACATGGTCGTCGTTCTCGAAGGGGAGACCGCATAGTTATGGCCGGCGACCGAGTTGCCGTCGTGGGGGTCGGGCAGACCGTCCACCGCACCGCGCGCAAGGACGTGTCGATGGCCGGGCTCGTGCGCGAGGCCGCGGTCGAAGCACTGGCCGACGCGGGCATGGACTGGTCCGACATCGACGCGGTCGTGTTGGGCAAGGCGCCCGACATGTTCGAGGGCGTCGCGATGCCGGAGCTGTACCTTGCCGACGCGCTCGGCGCGGTCGGCAAGCCGATGATCCGCGTGCACACGGCCGGGTCGGTCGGCGGGTCGACCTCGATCGTCGCCGCGAAGCTGGTGTCGTCGGGCGTCCACAAGCGCGTGCTGACGGTCGCGTACGAGAAGCAATCCGAGAGCAACGCGACGTGGGGGCTCTCGGTGCCGATGCCGTTCATGCCGCCGTTGGTGGCAGGTGCGGGCGGCTACTTCGCGCCGCTGATCCGCGCGTATATGTACCGGTCGGGGGCGCCGCGCCACATCGGGCACCTCGTCGCGGTGAAGGACCGGTTGGCGGCGCTGCGCAATCCGAAGGCGCACCTGCATCTTCCCGACATCGACCTCAAGATGGTCGAAGAGTCGTTCCGGTTGTGGGACCCGCTCCGCTACCTCGACGTGTGCCCATCGTCCGACGGCGCCATGGCGCTCGTCCTCGGTTCGGAAGACGTGGCCGGCGCCGCGCCCAACCCGCCCGCGTGGATTCACGGCATGGCGATGCGCAGCGAACCGACGATGTTCGCCCGCCGCGACCAGGTGAACCCGCAGGCCGGACGCGACTGCGCAAAGGACGTGTACGCGCAGGCCGGGATCACCGACCCGCGCCACGACTTCGACTGCGCCGAGGTGTACGTGCCGTTCTCGTGGTACGAGCCGATGTGGCTCGAGAACCTCGGGTTCTGCGCGGAAGGCGAAGGGTGGAAGCTCACCGAAGCGGGCGCGACCGCGCCCGACGGCGACATCCCGTGGAACCCGTCGGGCGGCGTGCTGTCTTCGAACCCGATCGGCGCGTCGGGCATGGTCCGCTTCGGCGAAGCGGCGCAGCAGGTGCGCGGCCGGGCCGGCGACTACCAGGTCGAGTTGAAGACCGGGAAAGCGCTCGGCCAGGCCTATGGCGGCGGTTCGCAGTTCTTCTCGATGTGGGTCGTGGGCTCGGCCAAGCCGTGAGCAACCGGGCCCAGGTCGAGGAGCTGATGCGCCTCGCGGGCGCGATGGACACCGACACGATGTTGACGCACTTCGCCGCGGGCGCCGTGATGGAGTTGCCGTTCGCACCGGGCTCGATGCCGAATCGCTACGACGGCATCGACGAGATTCGCGGCTTCATGGAGTTCGCCCGCGACTCGTTCTCGTCGTTCGCGATGACCGTCGACGCGATCCACGAGACCGCCGACCCGAACGTGCTCATCGCCGAACACCGCAGCGACGGCATCGTCGCGACGAACGGCCGCCGCTACGACAACCGCTACTGCACGATCGTCACGTTCGACGAGGCCGGCCAGGTCGCGCACTGGCGCGAGTACTACGACGCGGGAGTCGTGGTCCGCGCCTTCCGCCCCTGATGAATCACGAGCGGGTGAAGTTGGCGGGGCGCTTCTCTTTGAACGCGAGCGGGCCTTCCTTCGCGTCGGACGAGCCCATGACCGCC
>JANNHK010000421.1:0-5831 GCA_031404355.1 Actinomycetes bacterium | reverse complement strand
CAGCGATCGTCCTGAGCTTCTCGACCATCGAGTTGATGGTCTCCTTGAGCTCCAGCATCTCTCCGCGCACGTCCACCGTGATCTTCAGCGACAGGTCTCCGTTCGCGACCGCCGTCGTCACGAGTGCGATATTGCGCACCTGGTTCGTGAGATTCGCGGCCATGAAGTTCACGTTGTCGGTAAGGTCCTTCCACGTGCCGCCGACCCCCGGCACGTTCGCCTGGCCACCCAGCCGTCCTTCCGTTCCCACCTCGCGCGCCACGCGCGTCACCTCGTCCGCGAACGTCCGAAGCTTCTCCACCATCGTGTTGATGGTGTTCTTGAGCTCCAGCACTTCACCCTGCACCTCGACGCTGATCTTTTGAGACAAATCGCCATTCGCTACAGCAGTCATTACAAAAGCGATGTTGCGTACCTGCGTAGTGAGATTTGATGCGAGTCCGTTCACGTTGTCCGTGAGGTCGCGCCACACTCCCGCCGCCCCAGTCACCTTTGCCTGGCCGCCCAGCTTGCCTTCTGTTCCCACCTCGCGCGCCACGCGCGTCACTTCGGATGCAAACGCGTTGAGCTGATCCACCATCGTGTTGTAGGTGTTCTTCAACTCGAGGATCTCGCCGCGCACCTCCACCGTGATCTTGCGGGAAAGATCGCCGCGCGCGACTGCCGTGCTGACCTCCGCGATGTTGCGCACCTGCGTCGTGAGGTTCGACGCCATGTAATTCACGTTGTCCGTCAGATCCTTCCACGTACCGCCCACGCCAGGCACGTTGGCCTGCCCGCCCAGGCGCCCTTCGGTGCCGACCTCGCGGGCCACGCGCGTCACTTCGTCCGCGAAGGTCCGGAGCTTCTCCACCATCGAGTTGATGGTCTCCTTCAGCTCCAGCATCTCGCCGCGCACATCGACGGTGATCTTCTGCGACAGGTCGCCGTTGGCGACGGCAGTGGTCACCAGGGCCACGTTGCGCACCTGGTTCGTCAGGTTCGACGCCATGAAGTTCACGTTGTCCGTGAGATCCTTCCATGTGCCGCTGACGCCCTGCACGCTGGCCTGGCCGCCGAGGATTCCTTCGGTGCCAACCTCGCGCGCAACGCGCGTCACTTCCGCCGCAAACGCCGAAAGCTGATCGACCATGGTGTTCACGGTGTTCTTGAGCGCGAGCACCTCACCTTTGGCTTCGACGGTGATCTTCTTCGTGAGGTCGCCCTTGGCGACCGCGGTCGTCACATCGGCGATGTTGCGCACCTGACCCGTGAGGTTGTTGGCCATCAGGTTCACATTGTCGGTGAGGCTCTTCCACGTACCCGCGACCCCCGGCACGTTGGCCTGCCCGCCGAGCACACCTTCGGTTCCAACCTCGCGCGCCACGCGAATGACTTCGCCCGCGAACGCGTTCAGCTGCTCCACCATCTTGTTGATGACTTCCTTCACCTGCAGGATCTCGCCCCGGGCTTCGACCGTGATCTTCCGAGTCAGGTCGCCGTTCGCGATGGCGCTGGCGACGCCGCTCACGTCGCGCAGCTGCACGGTGAGGTTCGCCGCCATGCCGTTCACGTTCTCGGTGAGATCGCGCCACGTGCCAAGCACGCCTTCGACGCGCGCCTGACCGCCGAGCTTCCCTTCGGTGCCTACCTCGCGCGCCACGCGCGACACTTCCGATGCGAACGCGTTCAGTTGGTCCACCATCGTGTTGATGGTGTTCTTGAGCGCCAGCACCTCGCCCTTCGCTTCGACGGTGATCTTGCGCGAGAGATCGCCTTTCGCCACGGCCGTCGTCACGTCGGCGATGTTACGCACCTGATTCGTCAGGTTGTTGGCCAGGCCGTTCACGTTGTCGGTGAGCGCCTTCCACGTCCCTGCGACGCCCGGCACCACAGCCTGACCGCCCAGGATGCCTTCCGTTCCCACTTCCTTGGCCATACGCGTCACTTCGTCGCCGAAGACGCGCAGGCGGTCCACCATGTCGTTGATCGTGTTCTTCAGGTCGAGCATCTCGCCTTTGACCTCGACCGTGATTTTCTGCGAGAGGTCGCCGTTCGCGACGGCCGTCGTCACCAGGGCGACGTTGCGCACCTGGTTCGTCAGGTTTGACGCCATCGAGTTGACGTTGTCGGTCAGATCCTTCCACGTGCCGGCAACGCCGGGCACGTTCGCTTGGCCACCCAGCACGCCTTCCGTGCCTACTTCGCGTGCCATACGCGTGACTTCAGCCGCAAACGTCGAAAGCTGGTCCACCATGCTGTTGATCGTGTCTTTCAGCTCGAGGACTTCGCCCTTCGCTTCGACCGTGATCTTTTGGGACAGATCGCCGTTGGCAACGGCTGTGGTGACCAGCGCGATGTTTCGAACCTGGCTCGTGAGGTTGTTCGCCAGGCCGTTCACGTTGTCGGTGAGATCCTTCCACGTGCCCGCGACGCCCGGCACGTTGGCCTGGCCGCCCAGCACGCCTTCGGTGCCGACTTCCTTCGCGACACGCGTCACCTCGCTCGAGAATGCGCGCAGCTGCTCCACCATTCGATTCACGGTCGAGCCGATGCGGAAGAACTCCCCTTGCACCGTCTTGCCGTCGATTTCGAGCTCGACCTTCTGCGAGAGATCGCCTTCGGCGACCGCCTTGATCACACGCGAAACTTCGGTCGTTGGCTGGACGAGGTCCGTGATCATGTTGTTCACGGCTTCGACGCCGACATTCCAGGAACCCGACCCGGCGAACTGCACCCGATCGCGCATGTTGCCTTCGCGTCCAACCGAGAAGCTCACTCGACGCAGCTCCTCCGAGAGCTGCTCGTGTTTCACGGCAACCCTGTTGAAGACGTCGACAACCTCCTGCATCAGCGGATCGCCATTGGGCGACAGCCGCGCACGGAAATCGCCGGTATCCAGCGCGCGCAGCCCCTCGAGCAGCTGGCGCATCTTGAGATTGCGGGAGGTTCGATGCGCGCGGTCGCGCTGGGCTGGTTCGGGAACAAACTCCACATCGGTGGCGACGGACGCCTCCACATCGCTCACGGGGCGGCGCTTGCGCCCTGCACCATTGCGTTTGCCGCCGTTCGATCGACCAGAACCACGGCCGGCTGGAGCCTCTTGATCGAGGTCGGTACTATCGCTGATGCCCACGGTCAGTTCCTCTGAAGTGGAGATGACAAGTGGTCGCCACAGAAGCGAATCGCTCGAGTCGCGGCCACGAATGCGTTGCTGCGCGCGGACCAGATCAGATCACGCCACGCGCGCTATGGGTGAGCTTTTATCAAGAACGGTGCCGGCCTCTAGCGTATGCCTTCGGGGCAGGGCGGTCCTGACTGCCACACGAGGTAGCGCAAAAGACGTGCTCTGGGCCCTCCCAAGGAGGGGCGCTCAGCTTGGGACGTTGCCCACCATCGCCGCGACGCGAATCCCGCCGTTAGTCGTTCGTAGCGCTTCAGTTAGCGGCAGGCCGATCTGTTTGGTCAGCTTGGGATCCGGCGAGTACAGACCGACGCGCCAACCGCCAAACCGGTCGCGCAAGACGTGGCCGAGTTGCGCGTAGAGATTGCGGACGTCCGTCTCCTCGCCGACCCGCTTGCCGTACGGAGGATTGGTTGCGATCAGCCCTTTCATTTCGGGAGGCTCGACCGCCGATACCGCGCGAACCGAGAGTTCCAGATCGCTCCCAACCCCGGCGCGCTCGGCGTTGGCTCGCGCCGCATCCACCGCGCCCACGTCGCGATCCGAGGCACGATCGGCACGCCGGACTGCACGACCGGCGGCAAAGCCTTCGTCGCCGGCCCCAAGCTCAAGTTCTGCACCGACACCGATGAGCTGCTGCCCGGCCAGGACACGCTGGCGCAATCGATGATCGACAAAGCCAAGGGCGCGCTGACCCTCCAGCTGCACGGCCATGCGTCGCTCGAAGGGCCCTCGGCCGACTACAACCTGAACCTCTCGTGCCACCGCGCCAATGCGGTGCGCGAACGGTTCAAGGCGGCCGGCGTCGGCGCCGTGCAGACGGCCATCGCCCACGGCGCAACGGCGGTCTATGGCGACGACCTTGAGAACCGCAACGTCGTGATGGTGATCACATCGACCAAGCCGCCGGCACCCTCGGATGGCGGCGGCGTGCCGCGGAAGGAGGAAACGCAGCCCAACCTGCCCCGACCCGACTATCCCGAAAAGCCCGTCGGCCCGGTCATCCCCGAAGGCGCCCCGGGGGCCTTCTGCCAGCCCTTGGGGCCGGGAGACCCCCACCCGCTGATCGTCCGTGCGGCCACCCGCGCCGCGATGCTGGAGTTCGCGTCGGGCTTCGGCCCCGAGGTCGAAGCGCTGTGGCAGACCTACCTCGACACGCCCAAGGTCGGCACCAAGGGCACGCTGCCGCCGCGCAAGCTGTTTTCGCAGCCGGACAGCCGCATCGTCAAGGAGTTCCGCGACGACCCGGCAACACTCACGCAGAAGTCCAAACTGATGCAGCAGATCGCAGACGCGGCGCTCGTCAAGCCGAAGTTCCTGCCGGCGGTCGGCCAGACCGGGCCGGTGTTTGGGCTGACCGAGCTGCTGACCGACGGCCAGAACCTGGATCTGAAGATCGCCTACAAGGACCCGTTCAACCGAATCCCGGGGCTGATCGCCGGCGGCTTTGGCAAGAACTCCAGCGATGCCGGCGACGACGTGCGCAACGTCGATGGCAAGGTCCGCATCACCAACCTCGACGGCAGCGTGCTCCAGGTCAGCGTGGCATTGGTGTTCGATGTGCTCGACTGCGTGGATTTCTGCCCCGGCGCGCCGGGCGGCAGGTTAGCGCAGGGCATCACCATTCCGCTCAGCCGCCTGGAGGCGACGCCGGACATCCCTGGCTACGACACGCCGTTCGAGGTCATCTTCGGCCTCAAAGACAGCGGCAACTTCTGATGGCGAAGGCCGCGATGCATCGGCAAAACACCTTCGCCCGCCGCGGCGGCTTCACGCCAGCCGCCGCCGTGGCGCGACCCGGCGCGGCGCAGCGCGCGCAGCCTGGTGTGCCGCGCTATCTCGGCGCCACCGCAGCAGGCAAAACGGCGCCGCCGCTGACGCTGCAGCGCGAGCCCGACGGTGCGCCTGTCTTTCCCCACCTGACGCTGCAGACGCCGTCGCTGCTGCAGCCGAGCGACCCCTATGCCCGCTTTCGGCCCGACCTCGGGTTGCAGCTCAAACTCGATGAAGGACTTCGTGCGCGCATGCTCGCGCTGGCCTGGGAGACGCTGGACCCGGCCGCGCTGTTCGACCCGATCGCCGCCGCCGCCGCTGCGGCCGCATCGAGCGGCGCTGCGCCGCCCGTTGCCGCAGCGCCGAAAGCCAAGCCCGAACCCGCGGCACCCGCCGCTCCCGCCGTCGGCACCGACCCCGACTTCGTCAAGACACCGCGCCCGGCCACCGGCGGCGATGTCTTCAGCGCGCTGATGAAGTTGCCGCAGGTCGGCGGCCTGCTCGACCGCGTGCGCAGCGACGCGGTCGGCCGCCTCGAACGCGATTGGTCGGCATCGGGCACGGGTGAGAACGTGGCCTTCGTCGGCAGTTCGGTGTTCGTCGCCGGCAGCCTGCTGACCGGTGTGCTGGGCATGCCCGAGTCGCGCGGGCTGGTGCTGTCGCTGCTCAACGACACTGTGTTCCCGATCCCCAAGGTCGGCGGTCTGTCGATGGAGTTCCACATCGCCGACGACGGCCTGGTGCTCGGCGCGCACCTCGATGTCGGGCGCTTCCTGCCGTCGCTGTGGGGCTTTGGCGAAGGTAAAGCCAAGTCGATGAGCGACCCGTCGTGGCGCACCGCGCCGCCGCCGATCGACCGTGATGCCGACGGCGGCGCAGCGGCCGGGCCGATCGC
>JANNHK010000420.1:0-2159 GCA_031404355.1 Actinomycetes bacterium | reverse complement strand
AGCGGTCGATCTCCTCGGTGAACCAAGTGAGTATGACCTCGTCGCGAGGATTGGCGAGACAGGTCCGAACGACGGAGAAGGGAACGTCCTTTGCTCCGAAAGGGTCGAGCAGCCAGAGTGTCGGTGTGCCGGTTCCCGTCTGGTGGGCCGTGGCGTCGATCGACGACATCGCGGTCTCGAAGTCGCTCGCGGGACGACAGTCGATCGTGAGATTGGGATGCGTCGGTATCGCGGCGAGTCGTTGATCCAGTAGGTCACGCCGCACCGCGTCGTCCTCGTTGCAAATCAGCGTCAAGTCATTGAATCGCCCGATTGCACTGTGTCGAAGAAACGCATTCGCAACGACCACGGACGAACCGGGATGCCCGTCTGAGTATCGGCCGGGGCCGGCAAAGCCATCGACCACGACTGCACGAGGAAAGGCCTGCAGGATCTTCGGCATCCAGCAGTTCAGATACAGCGAGTACAGGCGGTGCTTGAGAACTGTCCGTTGGCTGCTAGGCCACTCGGGGTCGCGCGGCCTCGCCACCGTCGATCAAGTCCCGGTCGCGGCCAGCGTGGGCATGTTGTCGTATACGCGGCCGTCGAGCTCGCGGCCTCCGGCCTTGGGAGTACGCCCGCCCCACTGCTTGAAGAAGAAGGGAACGTCTCTGTCGTGACATTGACGCCTCAGGTCGCGCACCCACGACTTGCGAATAGGACGGGCGCGCGGACCGCTCTCGCCGCCGACGATCACCCAGTCCATGGCCCTCAGGTCGAGGTCGGGCAGTCGTTCAAGCAGCGGTTCGAGGCTGAGGAATCGCACAGCTGCCTGCTCCACCGTGCGGAGGTGATCGATCCGGAAGCGGTATGCGTTCGACTCAACGCTAACGCCAATCCAGATGTTCTCCGACCACGGAAGGTGCGGCGCGAGGTCGACGAGCCGACGCGATCGTTTCGTCAGAACCTGGTACGTGTGCTGCGGCGTGTCGACCATCACATCGAACACTTGCTTGATGAACGTGTTCGGCACCTGCGGGTGAAATAGATCGCTCATCGAGTTGACGAAAACCACTCGCCCGGTTGACCAACTGCGTGGCACGTGAAGCACGTCCTCGTGCACCGAGAGCGCGAAACCGGGTCCGCTCGTACGGCTGTCGCCATCGCATTGGTACTTCGCCGACCCCATCGCCTTGAGGCGCTTCGCCAGTGTCAACGCGTAGCAGTTGTCGCAACCTGGGGACGTCCGATCGCATCCGGTCGTCGGATTCCAGGTCGCTTCGGTCCACTCGATCGCAGATCCATTGGCCATGACGAAAGCCTAAGGCACGGGTGTGACAGCTTTCGGGAGCGTGCTGCGCCGCGCCGGGCTAGTCGGTAGGCGAACGGAAGGCCTGTTCATCGATCCATGATTCAAGTTCGACCAATGGCAGCAAGACGCCGCCGGCCAGGTCGAGCAGCCCGTCGACAGCACGCGCCGCGTCGCGTTTGTCTGCGTCGGTGCCGGGGTCCCAGAGACTCTCGCGCTCGTAGAGCTTCTCCAAGTCGAAGGTAAGTTCCCGAAGCGCGCGAACGAGGGAGCACACGGCGGTTCGGTACCGCGGCGCGTCTTCGGGTCCGAGCTCAAGGCGAAACGATAGACGGGTTCCTTCCTCGGTTAGCGCGTCGCCGAACACTTCGTGCATTGAGTCAATCAACTCGCGCCAACGCGCGAAAAGGGAAGTGCAAACGGCACTGATGGCGACGAGGTACGCCGCTCGTTCGACGAGTGCGAGCATCTCGGTATCGATCGGCTCACCACCACACGCGGGGCACTCCGCGGCACCCCGGGTCACGTACCGGCGGCACTCGCCGCAGACCAGGTTTGCCACACGCACCGCGACTCTCGATCAGTGCTGGACGATATCGCATCCGACGGTCGAAACGTGATGCACTAGAAGATTCCCGCTTCGAGCCCGGCAGCCAACGTCAGACCGAGTTCGTGGCACTGCTCGAGATGCTCGTCACGAAGTTCGCCGACCACGACGACGGGTTGTAGCGCCTGCTTCCATTTGAGGCCGGTGACGATCTTCTCGACGCTGCGGACCGCGCCGTCCCCGTCGGTGCTCGCCTTGACGAACAGCGCGTACGGGAGCCCGCGCGTCTCTTCGAGGAGCACGTAGTAGATGCGTTCGAAGAAG
>JANNHK010000419.1:0-4739 GCA_031404355.1 Actinomycetes bacterium | reverse complement strand
TTGCGGTCGGACTTGAGGTCGAAGCGGGCAACCAGCTCGTCGCCGTGCAGCAGCGGCATCACGTAGTAGCCGTACACGCGCTTGGGCTCGGGGACGTACACCTCGATTGTGTAGTCGAAGCCGAACAGCCGGCTCGTACGGCTGCGCTCCCAGATGAGCGAATCGAACGGCGACAACAACGTCGCAGTTGCGCGAGGCGGGCGTCGCACCCGCACATCGGGCGTTGTGAACGCCGCGTCACTCCATCCGTCGACCTGCACCGAGACGAGCGATCCCGACTCGACCAGTTCGCGGACCCGCAGCGCGGCGTCCTTGGGCCGGATGTAGTAGTACGCCGCGAGGTCGCGCACCGTTGCCACACCGAGCGACCGGGCCGACGACAGCAGCAGCGCCCGCTGCGCCTCCTCGACGGTTGGTGTCGGCTGAGCGAGGACCGCCGCGGGGATGACGCGTTCCGGAATGTCGTATACCCGTTCGAAGTTGGGCGCTCGCCAGCCCGCGACCTCGCCGCGTGCGAACAGGTGCTCGAGCGCGACCCGGCCGAGTGAACGCCGGTCCCACCACTCGCCGTCTTGGCGACGCGGATCACTGAGCTGCCCGGCCGTGAGCGGACCTCGTTCGTGCACTTCGGCGAGCACGGCGGCGATGTACTTCTTGTTCGCCTTCTCGTACGCGGCGACGCGCTCCTTCCGGAGCGGTGTATCGCCGTGCTGCGTCGCCTGGGCCATGCGCCAGCGAAACAGCGGTTGCGCGGCCATCGGCACGAGCGATGCGGCATGACCCCAGTACTCGAACAGTTCGCCACCCGGCCCGGTCAGCGCGTGGAGATGGTTGACGTCGTACGCGCCGAGCCGGCTGAATAGCACGAGGAACTGGGTGCGGGCGACGACGTTGATCGCGTCGAGTTGGAGCGTCCCGACTGTTGCGATCGCGTCGTGCACGTGTCTGCGGCTGACAGTGGTTTTGGGTCGCGGTTTGCCCAGACCCTGCGAGCCGATTGCCAACCATCGGGCTTCGACGGCTGAGAGGGCGCCACGCATTTCCGGATCCTAGGAACCCCGGTAGGGTCCCGCTCGTGACCGACCTTGCCGCTGTTGCTCCCGCGTTCGTCGAGATGGCCCACCGGATCGTGTGGTGTTCCGCCGCGACCGTCGACGGCCAGGGCCGGCCCCGCTCGCGTGTGCTGCACCCGTTGTGGAACTGGGACGGCAAGGAACTCACCGGGTGGATCGCCACCGGGCCGACGCCGCTCAAGCGTGCGCACCTCGACGCGCACCCATTCGTGTCGTGCAACTACTGGGCAACCAACCACGACACGTGCGTCGCCGAATGCCGAACAGAATGGTTCTTCGACGACGACACGCGCACCGAGGTGTGGAACGCGTTCAAGAACGCACCCGCGCCGGTCGGGTACGACCCCGCGATCATCCCCGTGTGGACCAGCCCGACCGACGACACGTTCGCCGCCTTGAAGGTCACGCCGTGGCGCCTGCGGGTGATGCCGGGCACGGTGATGCTTGCCGGTACCGGCGAACTGCTGACCTGGTCGGCCTAGCGGGAAAGCTCTCTAGCGGTCGGGCGTCGGTACCGCCGTCGCCGGGTGCGGGCGGTGCAACCAGCGGGGCAGTGACGCGTCGGGGATCTCGTGCACCGCTTCGAGGGGCGCTCCGGGCACGACGCCCTCGCGCAACGTCGGCTCCTCGTGCAGTTCGGGCGGCCACGCCTCGGCCACACCGACGATTGTCGTCAACGCCGCGCTCCCGAGCGCGACCACACCGGTGTCGGAATCGGGCGGAGCGGTCACGCCCGTCGCGCGCAGTTCGAACTGGAGCTTGCCCTCGTCGGACTCCGCGACCGCGGCCCGCACGGCGCCGAACGGCGCGAGGCGCGCCCACCGGACACCGTTGACGTCGTCGTACGGCAGGCCGGGCACGTTGAGGTTGAGGACGGTGCGCGCCGGCGCCTCCAACAGGCGCGGGAAGACGTCGACCGCAACGCGCGCGGCCGTCTCCCAGTACCACTGCTCGCCGCTGTCGATGCTGACTGCCATGCCCGACGAGCCGAAGTTCTGTGCCGTCAGCGCGGCGCCGACGGTTCCGGAGTGCAGGATCGCCCGTCCGGTGTTCAGGCCTGGATTGATGCCGGAGACGACGACATCGGGCGGGTCGCCGAACGCGCCGAGGCGGGCCGCGACGACGCACATCGCGGGTGGCGCGTCGAGGGAGTACGCGGTGATGCCGTCGCAGCCGGGCAGCGCGACGCGGGTGCTGTCGAGGTGCCGGTCGGCGTGGATCATGCCGAGTGCGGCACCGACCCCGCTGCGGTCGGAGTTCGGTGCGACGACGACCACCTCGTAGCCCGCGTCGCGGAGCGCGCACGCGAGGACGTGGAGACCTTCGGATTCGACGCCGTCGTCGTTGGTGACCAGAACTCGCATACGCCCTTCCTATACCCGGCGAGTCTCGCGCGATCTCGTAGCCTCGCCCGAACGTGATCAAGTATCTGGGCTCGAAACGGCGGCTCGTTCCCGTACTGGGCGACATCTGCGCCGCGGCCGGGGCGCGCACCGCGCTCGACCTGTTCACGGGAACGACACGGGTCGCCCAGGAATTCAAACGCCGGGGGGCAACCGTTACCGCGGTGGACAGCGCCCGTTATTCGGAAGTGTTCGCCCAGACCTACGTCGCGCTGGACGCGGACGAGGTCGACTACCCGGCGCTGACCGAGGCGCTGGCCGACCTGGCCGCTCGCCCCGGTTACGACGGGTACGTCACCGAGACGTTCTGTTCGTCGTCCCGGTTCTTCCAGCCGCACAACGGACGCCGCATCGACGCGGTCCGTGACGCGATCGAGCGCGACTATCGCGACTCGTGGATGTATCCGGTGCTGCTCACGAGCCTGATCGAAGCTGCCGATCGGGTCGACTCGACGACCGGTGTGCAGATGGCCTACGTGAAGGCGTGGGCGCAGCGTTCGCACCAGGATCTCGTGCTGCGCGTGCCGGAACTGTTGCCCGGCAGCGGTACGGCCGTGCGCGGCGACGCGTGCGCGCTGGCCGGTTCGCTGGGCCCGTTCGACATCGCGTATCTCGACCCGCCGTACAACCAGCACCGCTACTTCACGAACTACCACATCTGGGAAACGCTCGTCGCGTGGGACGCGCCGGAGCACTACGGCGTCGCGTGCAAACGCATCGATGCTCGCGCCGACGACACCAAAAGCGCGTTCAACCAGCGCCGGCGCATGCCGGTCGCACTCGCACAGGTGATCGCCGATGTCGACGCGGCGTTGGTTGTCGTGTCGTACAACGACGAGTCGTGGGTTCCGATCGACGACCTGGTCGCCATGGGTGAGGCCCGGGGCGGCGCGGTGCGGACGCTCTCGTTCGACTCGCGCCGCTACGTGGGCGCGCTGATCGGTATTCACAACCCGAACGGGGACAAGGTCGGAACGGTGTCGCACGTCCGAAATACCGAGTACGTCCTGCTCGCAGGTGAACGTGACCTCGTCGACCGGGTCGCCCAAGGAGTGGAATGCACCTCGACGGCATCGTCGCGGTCGTAACCGGCGGGGCACGACGGATCCAGTTTCAGCCCCGCAAAAGGTTCACATTCAGCCGGGCCTCAGGTGCGACGGGTGAAGATGCTGGTGAGAGCGCCGGCGGCCGGTTGCACCGGCGGGAAATGACTCACCCGAGTGATGCGCAACGCCGATGAGGGTAGATAATGGAGACGATGTCTGTACCCCCCACGGTGCTTGCACCGCCGCCGTGCCTGCACCTCGACCCCCCGGCGACACCGTCGAGCTTTTTCGCCGACCGCCGCCGCTTGCTCATCGGGGTCATCGCGGCCTTCGGATTTCTCGCCGCGTCAGCCGCCATCTCCAACGCGTGGCTGTTGATGCAATGGGACAAGCCGATCCAGAAGTTCATCGAATCGAATCGCAACGGCACCCTCGACACGGTGTTCCTCACCGCCTCGCGGTTCGGGTCCACGATCGTCGTACTCTCGGTCGGATCGCTGCTGACGATCCTGACCTGGCGCCGGTGCCGGGCCGTCGCGTTCGCGATCCTCGTGGCCATGCTCGCCCGTCCGCTCCTCGAGTTCACGTTCAAAGAACTCGTGAACCGTGACCGGCCCAACCTCGACCGCATGGTCAACGGTGTGGGCTACTCGTTCCCGAGCGGACACCCCATGGCCGCCATCGCGCTCTGGGGCATGCTCCCCGTCGTCGTCGGGCTCTTCACGACCCGGCGCGGCATCTGGTGGGCGACGGTTGCGCTGTCGGCGTTCATGATCGTCGGGATCGGCATGAGCCGCGTGTACCTCGGTGTGCACTGGGTCTCCGACGTCGTCGGCGGACTCCTCCTCGGCGCCGTCTTCCTGCTCGGCGTCGAGTGGGTCATGCACCGGGCCCACGGCCTGACGGGTTGCGCCGCGGCCCATGCGCATGTGCATGCGGAAGCCCGCTTCCGCTAGCGCTAACTCTTGTAGCGCCGCGATGACGGCGCGCCGCGACGCCGGCGCGCCGCGAAGACGGCGCGCCGCGAGTCGTCCCTCGTCGCCGCCGCCCGCGGGTCGTATTAGCCGCCGGCTGATTGGCTCATGATGTGCTCGATCCACCACTGGGGTGCGCTGCGGGCTGGGAGGCACAAGCGACGAATGCGAATGTTGAACTCCCGACACTTGCCGCGTGGGAAGCAGCTTTGCCGTCCCTTGATGTCTGGCTGGAAATTGATG
>JANNHK010000418.1:0-8985 GCA_031404355.1 Actinomycetes bacterium | reverse complement strand
TCCACGTCTCCTCAAGGCAGTCCGCGCCCACATACATGCGTCCGATGTGCGCCCTCAGGGCGCACATTCGGCGCAAGAATCAGAGAAAACGGCGTAGGTCTTCCAACGGGACGGGGGGGCGGGGGCGGCCTACGTACGTAGGGTCGGGGACGCCGACCATGACCAGCGCGTGCGGCAGCCACGGCTCGGGGAGCGCGAGCGCGTCGCGTGCTTCCTCGGGACAGAAGATCGGTGCGGCAACCCAACACGACGCGAGTTCGCGTGCCGCGGCGGCGAGCATCATGTTTTCGACCGCGGCGCCGAGCGAGAGCAATGCCATGCCCCACTCGGCGCGCCGGCGGCGCTCGTCGGGATAGCGGTCGAGTCCGTCCCAGGTGAGACAAGCAAGCACAAGCGCGGGCGCGCCTGTGATCTTGCGGTGCGACGACTCGACGAGCTCGTCGACGCGCTTGGCGTCGACGCCGTCGGCTTCGAGGTCGACCCTCCAGCGGGAACCCATGCCGGTCGCGAGCGCCTCCTTGCCGTCGGCGGTGTCGACGATCGCGAAGCGCCAAGGCCGTGAGTGATGCGGTGCGGGCGCGATGCACGCGGCCTCGACGAGCGCGTCGAGGACGCGGCGGTCGACCTCGGCGTTCGTGAAGGAGCGAATCGAGCGGCGCGCTTCGAGGAACTGCGGGACCCGCGAACCGCTCACCGGAACAGATCCTCGTGCGGCGGGCGGACCAACTCGCGCACCGACCCATCGCGGAACCACGACGAGTCGAGGCCGCGCACGATGGCGACGGGGACGTTGGAGGCCTTGCCCATCACCAGCTCGGCCGCGGCGGCGATTTCGTCGGCGACGGCGACTTCGGTGACCTGGAGCACGCGTCCGAGCGCGTCGGGTGTCTCGCGCAGATCGACGACTGCCGCGATGCCGCTCACGCCGATCGCGACGTCGGTGAGGCCCCGCCGCCATGCGCGCCCGAACGTGTCCGAGATGACGACGGCGACTTCGATGCCGGCCCGGGCGCGGATCGCGTCGCGGATGTGTTTCGCAGATCGGTCGGAATCGACCGGCAGCAGCGCGGCAAGACCCGACTCGACGTTCGACAGGTCGATGCCCGCGTTCGCGCACACGAACCCGTGCCGCGTTTCGCTGATGATGAGGTCGCCGCGGCGGCGCACGATGCGCACCGATTCCGACTCGACCAGAGCCTCGCGTGCGGCGCGGTCGTCGGGGTCGAGCCGTACGAGCCGACCCTCGGCTTTGGACACGATCTTCTGCGTCACGACCAGGCAGTCGCCGGGCTCGAGTGTGGTGGCCGCGAGGATCGCATCCGCGATCTCGTCGCCCGCTTGCACCTCGCCGATCCCCGCGACCGGGATGATCGCCAGGGGAGTCATGCCACCGCGGCGAGCGTTTCGCGCGCGAGCGCGGCCGCGACCTCGGGGCTGCGCATGATCGTGTCGGTGACCACCACCCGCATGCCGGCGGCTTCGACGGCCGCGGCCCGGGGCGCGTCGACGGCGTCGATCACAAGCGTGCCGCAGAAGTCGGCGTATGTGCGCGCGACGCCGACGCACGACACCTCGATGCCGAGTGGGCCCATGAGCCGGTCGGCCGGGCCCTTCACCGGCGCCCCCCCGACGATCGGGCTGATCGCGACAACGCGGTCGCGCCGTTCGACGAGGAGCTCGCGAATCCCGGGGACGGCGAGGATCGGTCCGATCGAGATCACGGGGTTCGACGGGCAGATGATGATCGTCTCGGCTTCGGTCAGTGCGGCGACGACACCCGGCGCGGGTCGGGCCCCGTCGGTGCCGTCGAACCGAACCGCGGTCACCTCGGGAGTGGCGCGCTCGCGGACGAACCATTCCTGCATCGCGAGTTCGCGATCTCCGCTGGGTGAGCGGACGGAGATGCGCGTTGCGACGCGGTCGTCGGTCATCGGGAGCAGGCGTGTCGTGAGGCCCCACGCGGCCGTGATCTCGGCCGTGACGGTTGACAGCGGCGCGCCGCTGCGCAGCCGCTGCGTGCGGAACAGGTGCGTCGCCAAGTCGAGATCGCCGAGTCCGAACCACGTGTCGACGCCGAACCGCCCGAGCGCTTCGAGGACCCGAAAGCTCTCGCCTTCGAGCCCCCAACCCTGCACCGTGTTCGACGCGCCCGCGAGCGTGTACGTGACCGAATCGAGGTCGGGGGACACGTGCAGCCCGTGGAACTCGTCGTCGTCGGCCGTGTTCACGATCGCGACGACGTCGGCGGGCGGCACCGCGCGGACGAGACCAGAAAGAAAGCGGGCGGCACCAACGCCGCCCGCCAAGGCCGTGAGCACGACCGGAACCCTAGTGAGGAGCGATCAAGGAAGCGCCCAAGCCGGCCCCAGAATTACGCGGCGGCGGTGCCGAGGCGCTCGCGCACGCGTGCGGTCACAGGCTCCATTGCCTGCACGACCTTCTCCGGCACCTGCGAGACCTTCGTCTGCACCTGTTCGACCTTGCTCTGCACCTGTTCGACCAACGGCTCGACGCGTGACGTCAGGTCGGTGCCGAGGCCGTGCACCCTGGTGACGGTTTCCTTGGCCCGGGTCTCGAAGTCGCGGCCGCGGTTGGCGAGGCAGTCGCCGGCACCGGACACGTGCTCCTTGACGGTCCGGGTCCGCTCTTGGGCCCGCTGTACGCCCATCACGCCGAGGCCAATGGCGATGTAGCCGGTGTCGGTCACGGTCTTGCGTACGTCCATCGAAACTCCTCGTTGTCGCGGGACTGGAAGGGGGATGGTCCCGTGTGCTCGCGACAATAGCGCGCTCTGCTAACTATTGCAAGCACTCGTGATACCTCGCACAAGGCGTCCGGAGCTATCCTCGCCCGGCCCATGGACACGCCCGACCCTGATCCGGGGACCGGCCTTCTCGCGCCGGGGCAGGACCCGGGGGCGCCGCAGGCCGAGCCCGACCAGCCCGAGGCCGAGCCGCGCGACGAGCCGATCCCAGCCGCCCCAGACCACGTCGACCGCGAGCCGGCCGTGACCGACCCGGACCCCGACGCGGCCGTAGTGGCCGACACGGACACAGCGGAACCCGACGACGACGAGCCCGACGACGACGAGCTCGACGACGACGAGATCGAGGCCGCCGCCGCGCCGGCGGTCGTGGCAGTGATGGTGACGAGCGACCCGGGCCCCTGGTTAGAGGACGCAGTCGCCAGCTTGGCCGAGCAGGAGTATCCGGCGCTCTCGGTGCTTGTGCTGGACAACGGCTCGACCGAGGACCCGACGCCGCGCATCGCCACGGCCGAACCTCACGCGTTCGTACGCCGCCTGGAATCGAACCTCGGCTTCGCGGCGGCGGCCAACGACGTCATGGCCACCGTCGAGGGCGCGACGTTCCTGCTCTTTTGTCACGACGATGTCGTGCTTGCCCCGGATGCGGTACGCATCATGGTCGAGGAGGCATACCGGTCGAACGCCGGTGTCGTCGGGCCGAAGCTCGTCGACTACGACGACGAGAGCAAGTTGCTCGAGGTCGGCATGTCGATCGACCACTACGGCGTGCCGTTCTCGGGCATCGAACCGGGCGAACTCGACCAGGAGCAGCACGACGCCGTCCGCGACGTGTTCTATGTCTCGAACGCGGTGATGCTCGTTCGCACCGACCTGTTCCACGAACTCGAAGGGTTCGACGCCGCCACGTTCCCGGGTTTCGACGACGTCGACCTCTGTTGGCGGGCGCGGCTCGCCGGGGCGCGGATCCTCGTCGCGCCGGAGGCACGGGTCCGGCACCGGCGCACCACGCTGCAGGACCACCGGCCGACGCGGCGCGACGAGACGGTCGATCTCGAAGCGTGGACGCGCGGCCGGGTGCGCGTGCTGATGAAGTCGTACTCGGGTCTCGCCCTCGTGTGGGTGCTGCCGGTCGCGTTCTTCCTGAACCTGATCGAGGCCGCGGCGCTCGTGATCGGTCGCCGGCCCCGGCGCGCTGCGGGCTTGCTCGGCGGTTGGTTCGACAACATCCGGCAGCTGGGGGACGTGCACCGGGCCCGGGTGTCCACCCAGCGACTCCGGCGCGTCGACGACGGCGACGTTCGCGACCTCATGGTGCGGGGGAGTGCGCGCCTGCGCATGTTCCTCGCCCATCGCCTGCACGCCGGCGACCGTCTTGCCGACGTGTCGCACCGCACTCGGGACGCGGCGGCCCGGGTGCGCACGAGGTTGCGTACCGGCCATGTCGTGCTGGCGACCGTCATCGTGGTGCTGATCCTCATCGGTTCGCGCGCGCTCATCTTTGACCGGGTGCCGCAGGTCGGAACGCTGAACGACTGGCCGAGCCTGGGCGCGTTGTGGTCGACGTTCCTGTCGTCGTGGCGCTACGCGATGATCGGTGCCGACGCGCCCGGCCCCCCGATCTTCGGGCTCATGGCCCTGTTGTCGACGGCCCTGCTCGGCGACACGGACCTGGCCCGCACGGTCGTCGTCGCCGGCGCGTTCCCGTTGGGCGCGTGGGGCGCCTACCGACTGGCCCGACCTCTCGCGCCGGCCGTGCTGCCTGCCGTGGTGACCGCGCTGGCGTACGTGGTGAACCCGGTCGTGCGCAACGCCGTCGGCGAAGGCCACTTCGGTCCGCTCGTCGCGTTCGCGCTCGCGCCGTTTCTCCTGAGCGCGTTGCTGCGGGCCGGCGCCGCCGCGCCCGACGATCGACGGGCTCGCCGGCACGCGATGCTCTCGGTCGCGCTGCTGACGACGATCATCGCCGCGGCCTGGCCTCCCGCGCTGCTCTTCGCGCTCACGATCGGCGTCGCCTTCCAGCTCGCCGTGCCCGTCGCCGGTGGCCTGCATCTGTCCCTTCGTACCCTCGCGATCGCGGCGGCGGGGACCGCGCTGGCATTCGTCTTGCTCGCCCCGTGGTCGTTCGACCTGCTCGGCGCGCGGGCCGAGACGTTCGGGCTCGTGACGCGCGAACCGCAGGGACTCGTCGACATGCTCTCCTTCCAGACCGGCCGCGCGGGCTCCGGGGCGGCGCCGTGGGGGTTGATCGTGGCCGGACTGCTTCCGCTCGCCGTCGCGACCGGTCCGCGTCTCGCGTGGGCGAGCCGGGCGTGGATGTTGACGATCGTGGCGTGGATCGCGGCGTGGTTGCCGTCCCGGCTCGATTCGTCGGCTCCGTTGCCGGCGCCCGAAGGCATGCTCGTGCTCGCGGCACTCGGTCTCGCGCTCGCGGTCGGCCTCGGCGTGGCGGCGTTCACCGACGAACTGCGCACGTTCCACTTCGGATGGCGGCAGTTGGCCGCGGTCGCCGCGGCGGTGGGCCTGGCGCTGCCGATCATGGGGCTCACCGCCGATGCGCTGCAGGGCCGGTGGGGTCTGTCTGGCGACGACTGGGCTTCGCGGTTCGAGTGGATGAGCGAGGACATCCCCGACGGTGGATTCCGTGTGTTGTGGCTCGGCGATCCGACGATCCTTCCCGGCGATCCTCACGTCGTCGGGGGGACCGGCTACCTCGTCACGCGCGACGGACCGGGCGACGTACGCGACGGGTGGGCGCCGCCGCGGACGAAGGCCGAACGAGAACTCGCCCGCGCCATCGAGATGGTGCGGGCCGGCCGCACGGTCCGGTTCGGACACCTGCTCGCGCCTGCGGGTGTCCGCTACGTCGCGGTCGTCGAGCGCGCGGCACCGGAGTCGGGGCGCAAGGCTGCGATCGATCCTCGACTCGAAGCTGAACTCGGGGCCCAGGTCGACCTCACCGTCTCGCGTGTGGAGTCGAGCGCGGTGATCTACGAGAACGAGTCGTGGATTCCCCGGCGCGCGGTGGCACCACCCGATGTCGACGTTCCGATCGACGTCGACGACCCGCTCGAAGCCGCGACGCGTGACGTTCCGCCGACCGAGGCGGTGCTCGGACCGCAGTCCGAATCGGAGCCGGCGGGGCCGGGCACGCTGCTGTGGTCGGAAGCAGCCGACAGCGGTTGGCAGGCAACGGTCGACGGCACCACGGCGACGCGTGCCGATGCGTTCGGGTGGACGAATGCGTTCGCCGTCGAGGAGCGCGGATCCGTCGACCTCACGTTCGACGCGGGTCTCCGGCGCGTCATCGCGTACCTCGAGATGGTCGCGTGGTTCGTCGTCGCGGCGTTGTGGTGGCGATCGCGGTCGCGTGAGGAAGACGTCGATCTCGATCCCGACGAATCGCGTGAGGCGGAGACGTACGAGCCGCCGGTGGAGGTCGCTTCGTGACCGCGCGCCGTCTGCCGATTCCGCTGCTCCTGCTCGCGTTGATTCTCGTGGCATTCGTTGCCGGTGACCCCGACACCGAACGTATGGCGCGCGCCAGCGACCCGCGCGAGGCCGTCGCGGTGCCGCCGGTCGGGACGACGTCGAGCGGCTGGTTCTGTCCCGGCCCGCCACCGTCGCTGCCGATCGAGCAAGAGGTGCTCGCGCTGACCAATGTCTCCGAAACGGACGAGACGGTTGTGGTCACCGTCTACCCCGACGGAGGGGAAGCATCCGTCAGCCGGGACGTCGACGTCGCCGCGCTGTCCGTGACGCGTTTGGCGCGCGTCGACCTCGGGCCGACCGGTCCGGTAACGGTCGAGGCGTTCTCGCGCGACGTCGTCGTCGAGTCCGGGTTCGAGTCGGTGGAGCGGGTCGCGCTGAACCCGTGCGCTTCGACCGCCGCGAAGGAGTGGCATCTCGCCGCGGGCACGACCGTCCGCGGCACCGAGCAGTACCTGATGGTGTTCAACCCGCTCGGTACCGACGCGAAGGTCGACGTCACGATCCGCACTGGTGAGCGCGTGATCGAGCCGGAGGATCTGCAGTCGCTTGACGTCCCGCGCCGGACGCGAGTTGCGATCGAGGTGCACAAGTACGCGATCAGGAGCGAACGCGTCGCCATCGACCTCGAATCGACGATCGGCGACGTCGTCGTGGAGCAGTCGATCGTCTTCAATGCCGAATCGGGCTTTCAGGGTGTGTCCCGTTCGATGGGCGTGCTCGCTCCGGCCGCCGGCTGGACGTTTGCCGACGGCAACACGCTCGCGGGAACGTCGACGATCGTGGCGTTGTCGAACCCCGGACCGGTGGACGTGGAAGTCGACGTGTACGCCAACGTCGGCATCGACGTTCCCGTCACACCGGTGACGGCAGTCGTGCCGCGCGGCGGGGTGACGTGGGTTGCGCTCGGGCGTTGTCCCGATCCGGTGCCCGAGGGGTGTCTGGCGATACCGCCGGAGAGCGACTACGCGCTGCAGGTCGAGTCCGATCCGAACGCACCGATCGTGGCAGAGGTGCTGACCCTCTATAAGGACACGGCCGTCGGCAGCGGTGCCGCGACGGTCATGGGTACCGCCGACCCGGCGGACCGCTGGATTGTCACGCGCTCGGTCGTCCCGGATGCGCGCGTCGTACTCGCGCTGGCGAACCCCGCGATCCGACCCGTCACCGTCGACGTCGACGTCATCGCCGACGGCTCGATCGAGCAACCGGACGAGCTGGCCGGCATCACGATCGAGCCCGGCCAACGCGCGGGTGTCGAGATCACGAACCTCGTCGGGCCCGACGCCACGCTCGTCGTCCGCGCGTCGGCCCCGATCGTCGTCGAGCGGTCGGTCTACGCGGCCGGCGACCTGAGCCGCAGCCCGGCCATTCCCGCGCGCGGCGGCCCGTGACCGCGCGACTCGTACTCGCCGGCATCCTCATCGTGGCGGCCGGACTCGTCGCCTGGTTTCTCGAGCGGCGCCGAGGTTCCGCGCCGCCGCCTCAGGGTGGAGCGCTCGCGCCGCAGCAGCTCGACCGCAGCGACTTCCCCCGACCCGACGCGCCGTGGCTCGTCGTGCTCTGGTCGTCGCGCTCGTGCGACTCGTGCCGGGGCCTGGCCGAGAAGCTGTTGCCGCTCGCGTCGAACGACGTCGCGGTGGTCGAGGTCGAGTACCAGACCGACCCCGAACTCCACCGCCGTTACGCGATCGAAGCGGCGCCGATCACCGTCGTGGTCGACGCCGAAGGTGTCACCCGCGCGTCGTTCGAAGGCGCGTTCACCGCGACCGACGTGTGGGGCGCGGTGGCCGCGCTTCGCGCTGACAGCTAAGAGGAGCGGCGACCGGAGCGACGCGGAGCGAGCGAGGGAGCTCGCCGTGAGCAGCGCAGCTCAAATCGCCGCCGCCAGGCGGCCTCTCAGCAAGTGCGAGCCAGAAAGCATGATCAGTCGGGCGCGTAGGGCCCGATGACCTCGACGTCGGGGTGACGCGATGCCGTAGTCCTCGCGGTCCGAGAGCTCGTCGGTGCCGTCGGCGTGGGTGATCTTGCGCGGTCCGCCGACCTTGCGGCCCATGGCGTTGTCGACGAGGTCGGCGACCTCCTGGCCGTCGAGCGTCTCGTGTTCGAGCAGCTTCTCGGCGACCGCGTCGAGACCGGCCCGGTACTCGGTGAGGAGCTTGCGGCACCGGTCTTCCTCCTCGCGGAGGATCCGTTCGACCTCTTCGTCGATGACGCGCGCGGTCTCGTCGGAGTAATCGCGCGAGTGCATGAGATCCTCGCCGAGGAACACGGCACCCTGGCTGCCCCACGCCATGGGGCCGATGCGGTCGGACATGCCCCACTCGCGCACCATCTTGCGAGCGAGTTCGGTGTTGCCGACGAGGTCGTTGTTCGCCCCGGTCGACTGATGCCCGAACACGAGCTCCTCTGCGATGCGCCCGCCGAGGCGGACGACGACGGAGTCGGCGATGTACTCGCGCTTGTAGATGTGGCGCTCCTCGAGCGGGAGCTGCATGGTGACACCGAGCGCCATGCCCGTCGGGCCAACCGCTGCCCCTGTGGCCGAGCCGACCACTGCGCCCGCCGCTGAGCCGACCGCCGCACCCGCTGCGCTGCGCGAGGTCATCGTCGCCATGCCCTACATCCCAAATGTGCAGTTCGCCCAGTTCTACATGGCCGATAAGCAAGGCTACTACGCCGCCGAAGGGCTGAAGATCACCTTCGACTATAATTTCGAGACAGATGTGATT
>JANNHK010000417.1:0-3412 GCA_031404355.1 Actinomycetes bacterium | reverse complement strand
CGGCCGCGGGCTAGCAACTACGGCTAACGAGCGCCGTCGTAGCGGCTGTAGGCGTAGGGCTCGAACGCATCGGCGTCGACCGGGCCGACGAGCTTCGGCTCGTGCGTGCTCTTGCGCCGCGTCCAGTGGATCGACTCGGTCTCGACGATCGGCAGGTCGACGACAGGAATGCTCGGGAGGTCGCGCAGCACGAGCTTGCCCTCGACCTTCTCGACAATCTCGGGCGCGCGCACTTGGTCGACGCGCACGAGGAGCGGCCCGGCGTCGAACCCGCTTCCGCTGACCGCCGGAAGGAATTTGAACCACCACTGGTGCGCGGGATACGGCTCCGGCGTCGGAAGAGTCGCGGTGACGTCGCCGTTGATCTCGATGAACGTCACACCGTGGCGCGAGATGCGGCCCTCGACGTGATTGCCCTCGCGCACCATCTCGATCTCGCACAGTTTCTTCGGCTCGCCGAACTTCTCCCGGCTGATCGATAGCGCCGACTCGAGGTCGATGGGGATGATCAGCGGATACTCACCGAGTTCGCCTTCGTACTTGGCGTCGACCGCGAAGTACCCGACCATCTCGTGGTACCGGTACTCGCCGAACGTGAGGTCGATCTCGGTGATGCGGGCGTGGACCCGCGGTTCGTCGGGCGGCGTGAGCGGCGGCGGCAGCACCGCGGCCAGCGCTTCGGGGTCGGTGAAGTAGGCGACCTCGAGCGACGGGAGGGTCGGCATCTGGTGCCCCCCGCCCGCCCCGGCGGCAGTGCCCGAGAGGTCTCGTACCCAGCGGTTTTGGCCCATCGTGAGCGCCCCCTCCTCGTCCCGAACGAGTTTTCGAAGAACGTACTTGAATGTCATTCGGGCGACAAGCGAGACTCGCCGGCATGCAGGATTTCGCTGACCGAGTAGGCGTGGTTACGGGTGGAGCGTCGGGCATCGGCCTGGCGTTGGCGCGGGCCTTTCTCGCCGAAGGCATGCGGGTTGTGATCGCCGACATCGAGGCCGCGGCGCTCGAACGGGCGGTCGCGCAGCTCGACGCGGGCGACCGGTTGGCGGCGGTCCGGACCGACGTGAGCGATGTCGATTCGGTGCACGCGCTCGCCGACGCGACCTACGAACGGTTCGGCGCGTGCCACGTGCTCTGTAACAACGCCGGGGTCGGCGCGCCGTCGGCGAACGTTTGGGAGACGACGGTCAACGACTGGAAGTGGGTGCACGGCGTCAACGTGATGGGCGTCGTGCACGGTGTGCTCGCGTTCGTGCCCCGCATGATCGAAGCGGGTGAGGAAGGGTTCGTCGTGAACACATCGTCGGGCGACGGTGGCATCGCGCCACTCCCCCAGGCCAGTGTGTACGCGTCGAGCAAGGCTGCGGTGACGTGCCTGACCGAATGCCTGGCCGCGCAACTCGAAGCCGAGGAAACCAAGCTGCGGGCCGCGATCTTCTACCCGTCGGGCGGTCTGCTGCGGACGGGGTTGTGGACGGCTGATCGGAACCGCCCCGACGAGCTGGCCCGCGAGAAACCGCGCCCGACACCCGCGATGACCATCGAGCAGCTCGAGGAGATGGCCAAGAACGCCGGGCGCGATCTGCAGTTCCAGGATCTCGACGAACTCGCGCAGATGGTCGTGCAGGGCATCCGCGACGACCGCTTCGTCATGATGATCGGGACCGAATCCATCGGCACCCAGATGCGCGATCGGGCGTCGGCTCTGGAAACCGGAACTCGTCCCGTTGCGCACCGGCTCGGCGCCTGACGAGACTGCGCGGGTGGACCAGAAGATCTTGACCCTCGAAGCCATCCGGATCCTGAAGGCGCGCTACTTCCGCTACATCGACCGGAAGCAGTGGGGCGAACTGCGGACCCTCTTCACGGACGACGCATACGTCGACGTGACCGACGACGTCGGACCGACCGGCATTCGCGAAGGCGGCGACCGATTCGTCAATGGCGTCGCCAAGATCCTCGAAGGCACCGTGACCGTGCACCACGGCCACATGCCCGAACTCGAGATCACCGGCCCTGACACCGCGACCGGCATCTGGGCCATGGAAGACCGCGTCGAGTGGCCCGACGGGCGCGTCACGACTGGAGCCGGTCACTACGAGGAGGAGTACCGGCTCGTCGCCGGCGCGTGGAGGATCAGCCGGATGCGGCTCACGCGTATCCGCGTCGAGACGACCGCTGCTCCGATCGGGCCATGATCGCGTACTAGGCCTTCTTGAACCCCGAAAGGATTTCGACGATCTTGGCCCATGCCGCGTCTCGTTCGATACCGAGCGCGGCGAGAACGTTCGCCGCGACCGCGTCGCTGTCGAGGAACAGTGCGAGCAGGATGTGTTCGGTGCCGACGTAGTTGTGCCCCATCTGGAGTGCTTCGCTGATCGCTCCGGTGACGAGCGCCGCTGCCCGCGGCGTGAACGGCACGACGTTCGAATGCGGTATCCCGCCGGGTAGCTCGTGCTTCAGGATCTCGGCTTCGGCCATCTCCTGCGTCACCCCCGCGTCGGCGAGAACGCGGGCCGCAAGTGATTCCGGGTCGGCGAACAGCGCAAGCAGGACGTGCTCGGTGCCCACGTAGTTGTGGCCGAGCCGACCCGCTTGCGCGACCGAGTTCTCGAGCAGGTTGCGCGCCCGGTCAGTGAGCCGGTCGAGTTGCAGCGCGCCCGGCGTGAACCGCTTGTGTGCGGCCTGCTTGCTCACGCCGAGCGCGGCGCTGATCTCGGTCCACGAGTGCCCGGCCTTGCGGCACCGGTCCACGAAGTGCGAGAGCAGCGAGTCGCTGACATCTTCGAGTTCGGCCGCGGTCGTGGCCGCGACCGAGAGCTGGGCGAGGGCCTCGTCGCTGGCGGCGTCGGTCTGCACCGTGGTGATCAGGTCCTGGAGGGTGGGTGGAGGCGTCATTCGTCAACTCTACATTGACGGGATCCGTACGTCAACTGTGAGTTGACGGTTAGCGCAGCCCGGCCCGGAGCCGGGCGAACCGCGGCAGCGGGCGCAGCGAGTCGAGGTCGGCGTCGGAGTCGACGAGGTCGGCGTTGGTGAAGCCTTCCTCGATCGCCGTTTCCAGCCACTTGAGCGCGGCGTCCGCTTCCCCGAGCCGGGCGAGCGAACAGGCGATGTTGTACGCGATCTCGGCCTGGTCGCCCGGGTACTTCGCGCGTAGTCGCACACCAAGGTCGATGGCTTCCCGGTGGAACCCCGCGTAGTGCAACCCCGCGTGCACCTGCATGACACTCCGCAGCCCCGTGGGCGGATCGAGGAGCAGCAGCCGGCCGACGAGTTCGTCGGTGACGCCCGACGCTTGCAACTGCACGGCCAAGCCTCGCGGTGAGACCCCGGCGCCTTGCACGAAGCCGTCGACGATCAGTGCGAGCCCCTGGTCGGTCTCACCATCGGCGAGCGCGAGCACGCCGCGCAG
>JANNHK010000416.1:0-8803 GCA_031404355.1 Actinomycetes bacterium | reverse complement strand
GGTTGAGCTTGGCAGATGGGCCGCGCGTAAGCGAGGAGTACTAGATCAATTGGGAATCAACTCGAACCAGTACTCCCCAGAACTTCTCGGAAGAAGTCGGGCGGACTCGCGCCCACGCAGGCCTACGCTTCCGCGCGTGCCCGACCACGCCCGCCGAACCCTGCCCCACATGTCGCACTGGGGCGCCTTCCACGTAACCGTCGAAGCCAACGAGATCGTCGGCGTCGACGGCCATCCCGACGACCCGGCACCTTCTCCCCTGCTTGCGAACTTCGTCGACGGCATCCGGCACGAGTCGCGTGTGGCGCGCCCGGCCGTGCGCCGCGGGTGGCTGGAACATGGGCCCGGGCCCGACTCGCGGCGCGGCGCCGACGAGTTCGTCGAGGTCGAGTGGGACGAGGCCCTCGACCTCGTGGCCGGCGAACTGCGCCGCGTGCGCGCCGACCACGGAAGCGAGGCGATCTACGGCGGCTCCTACGGATGGGCGAGCGCCGGTCGCTTCCACCACGCGCAGAGCCAACTCCATCGGTTCCTCGCGTGCACGGGCGGCTACACGGCGTCGGTCAACAGCTACTCGCTCGGCGCTTCCGAAGTGATCCTGCCGCATGTCGTCGGCGGCTCGAACGAGGTACTGCGCCGCGCGACCACGTGGAAGACGATCCTCGAACACACCGAACTCGTCGTCGCGTTCGGCGGCATGAACGTGAAGAACGCGTGGGTGAGCCCGGGCGGCGTGACCCGCCACACGCTCCCGCCGAGTTTGGCCGAAGCGGGCCGGCAGGGCCTGACGTTCGAGTTGTTCAGCCCCCTGCGCAGCGACCTCATCCCCGAAGTCGCGGCGACCTGGCACCCGATCGTTCCCGGCACCGACACCGCGGTGATGCTCGCGCTCGCACACGTCGTCGTCACCGAAGGGCGCCACGACACTGCGTTCCTCGACCGGTACTGCGTCGGGGGCGACCGGTTGATCGCGTATGTGCTCGGCGAGGAAGACGGGCAACCGAAGAGCCCCGAGTGGGCCGAGACCATCTCCGGCATTCCCGCCCAGACACTGCGCGACCTCGCGCTCCGCATGGCGAACTCGCGCACGCTGGTCACGGTGAGCTGGGCGTTGCAACGCACGCGCCATGGCGAGCAGCCGGTGTGGATGGGCATCGCGCTCGCCGCGCTCCTCGGCCAGATCGGTCTCCCGGGCGGCGGCTTCGGCCACGGCTACGGCTCGATGGCCGATGTCGGCGCACCCCGAGTGCCGTACCCGCTCCCGACGTTCAAGCAGGGTCGCAACCCGGTGTCGACATATATACCGGTCGCGCAGATCACGCATCTGCTCGAACACCCGGGCGGCACCCTCGACTACGACGGCCACACGCTGCCCCTCCCCGACATTCGCCTCGTCTACTGGGCCGGCGGCAACCCGTTCCACCACCACCAAGACCTCAACCGGCTCCACCGCGCGTTCGGCCGGCCCGACACGGTTGTCGTGCACGAGCCGTTCTGGACCGCGACCGCGCGTCACGCCGACATCGTGTTGCCATCGACGACGACTCTCGAACGTGACGACGTCGGCGCGGGCCGCAACGACGGCTACGTCATCGCCATGCCGCGTGCGCTCGCGCCGTACGGCGAGGCGCGTGACGACTACGAGGCGTTCTCCGAGCTGGCCAAGCGCCTCGACGCGTACGACGACTTCACCGAGGGCCGCACCGCGCGCGACTGGGTCGAGCACATCTACGAGAGTTTCCGTGAACGCGTGGGCGAGCGCGACGTGGTCGTGCCCGCGTTCGACGACTTCTGGGCCGCGGGTGAGGCGCGCCTGCCGTCGGACTCCGACGACCATTCGCTGCTCGATCGGTTCCGTGCCGACCCCGAGGAACGCAAGCTCGCGACGCCGAGCGGCCGCATCGAGCTGTACTCCGAGACGATCGCCGCCTTCGGCTACGACGACTGCCCCGGACACCCGGCCTGGCTCGAACCGGACGAGTGGCTCGGCAGCACGCGCGCCGCGACGTTTCCGCTGCATCTCATCGCGAACCAACCGTCGTCTCGCCTGCACGGACAACTCGACGCCGGCGCGCACAGCCAGGCGGCCAAGGTTGCGGGCCGCGAGGCAATCCGCATCCATCCCGACGACGCGGCGGCACGCGGCATCGAAGCCGGCGACATCGTGCGGGTCTTCAACGACCGCGGGGCATGTCTCGCCGGCGCGGTGGTCACCACCGACGTCCGCGCCCAGGTCGTCAACCTCTCGACCGGCGCGTGGTTCGATCCCGCCGACCCGGCCGTACCCGGTTCGCTGTGCGTGCACGGCAACCCGAACGTCCTCACCGCCGACATCGGGTCCTCCCGACTCGCCCAGGGTTCGACCGGTCAGCACGTGTTGGTGCAAGTCGAGCGCTTCACGGACACCGCCCCGCCGGTACGGGCCCACCGTCCGCCCCCGTTCGCGCCGCGCTAGCCCGAACGACCCACACCCGGCCGCCCAAACATTGGGCCGCCGGCACTATGGGGGAATCCGACGTCTCGTGCGTTAGAGAGCTTGTAGGGGGCTGGTGCCGGCGCGCGCGACTCCGCGCCGGTGCCAGTCGCCTTCTTTTTCGAGTTCGGCTAGATATAGCCCCGTGCCCGCCCAGCTCAACCACACGATCGTGCACGCCCACGACAGTCGGGCGTCGGCCCGGTGGCTCGCCGACCTGCTCGGCCTGGCCGAACCGACCCGCTGGGGCCCGTTCGAGGTCGTCCAAACCGCCAACGGGGTGTCGCTCGACTTCATCGACGCCGGCGACTACGAGTTCCAGCCCCAGCACTACGCCTTCCTCGTCAGTGAGTCCGAGTTCGACGAGATCTTCGGCCGCGTGCGCGAGCGTGGTCTCGGCTACTGGGCCGACCCGCACCAGGCGCACGCGGGCGAGATCAACCACGAAGACGGCGGCCGCGGCGTGTACTTCGAGGACCCCGACCACCACCTGCTCGAGATCATCACCCGCCCGTACGGCAGCGGCGGCTAATCGACCTCAGCGGCGCCGAAGCGCTCCGCGAACCCTGCGAGCACGTCGGGTTCGATCTTCTGCACGAGGGGTTCGGGCCGGCGCAGCGGCGCGCCCGCGGGAAGCCGCGCGAACTCGGCGCGGACATCGGTCGGCCAACGAGAGTCGGCGAGCGACTCGCCGAAACACGCGAGCACCGTGTCGGCCAACGACGGGATGACCGGCGCGGCGAGCACGGCGAGGAGGCGCACGTACTGCACCGCCGTCCGCATCACGTTCGCGAGTTCGTCCGAACCGGCCGTCATCTTCCACGGTTGCTGCTGTTCCCAGAACACGTTGCCGGCCGACCACAGGTCGCGCAGTTCGTGCATCGCCTTGCGGTACTCGTGGCCGGCGAGCATCGCGTCGTAACGCGCGACGCGCTCGGCCACATCGGCGACGAACACCGACGCGGCAATCGCGGCGTCGTCACCGGCCGGAACGGTGCTGTCGGTGCGGGACACGACGAACGACAGCGTACGGCTGACGAAGTTGCCGAAACTGTCGGCCAGCTCCTTGTTGACCGAGACGGCCAACCCCTCCCACGTGAAGCTCGCGTCGTCGGACTCGGGCGCGTTGCTGACGAGGTGGTAGCGCCAGTAGTCGGCCGGTAACACGTCGAGCGCGGCGTCCATGAACACGCCGCGGTTCTGACTCGTCGAGAACTTCCCGCCGTAGTACGTGAGCCAATTGAACGACTTGATGTAGTTGACGAGCTTCCACGGCTCGCGCGACCCGATGATCGTGCACGGGAACGACACCGTGTGAAACGCGACGTTGTCCTTGCCCATGAACTGTGTGTACGTGACTTCGTCGTCGACGTCGTACCAGAACTTCTTCCAGTCGCGGCCGGGGGCGGCGTCGGCCCACTCCTGGGTCGCACCGATGTACTCGATCGGGGCGTCGAACCAGACGTAGAACACCTTGTTTTCGAACCCCGGCCGGTTGACGGGCACGCCCCAATACAGGTCGCGCGTGATGCTGCGGTCTTCGAGTCCTTCGTCGAGCCACTTCATCGCGATCGACCGGGTGAGCTTGGGCCAGTCGGTCTTCGACTCAACCCAGTGCCGCACGTCGGGTGCGAGCAGGCTCTGGCGCAGGAAGAGGTGGCGGGTCGCGCGGATCTCGAGGTCGGTGCTGTCGCTGATCGCGGAGCGCGGCTCGATCAAGTCGGTGGGGTCGAGGAGCTTCGTGCAGTTCTCGCACTGGTCGCCGCGCGCGCGGTCGTACCCGCAGTTCGGGCAGGTACCGACGACATAGCGATCGGGCAGGAAGCGGCCGTCGGCGTTCGAGTACACCTGGTCGGTCTCGCGCTCCTCGATGTAACCGTTGCGTTCGAGCACCTCGGCGAAGTGCTGCGTGAGCGCGTGGTTCTGCGGGGACGAGCTGCGACCGAAGTAGTCCCACGACAGCCCGAAACGTTCGCCGATGTCCTTCTGGATCGCCCAGTTCGCCGCGCAGAACTCGTCGACGGGAACACCCGCCTCGGCCGCGGCCAGTTCGGTCGGCGTTCCGTGCTCGTCGGTGGCGCAGATGTACAGCACCTCCTCACCGCGGAGGCGCAGGTAACGCGCGTACACATCGGCCGGGAGCATCGAACCGACCAGATTCCCAAGGTGCTTCACGCCGTTGACGTACGGCAACGCACTCGTGATCAGATGTCGGCCGGGCACGCCGCCGATCGTACCGACCGGGCTCGCCTACTCGTGCCGAGTTCGCCGCACGGGCTCGATCGCGGTGACGTAGTCGAGGAGCCGAGCCGCGAGTTCCTCGCCGAGTTCGCGCTCACTCAGATCCGGATCGGGCCACGTCTCCGATACCCGCTTCCACACGTCGGCCCGACCGAGGAAATCGCCGACTTCGGCTTCCTTGCCGATGACCCGGCGCCAGCGCTTCTCGTTCGCGCGCAGGTGATCGATGACGGCGTCGTTCTCGGCCGCCTTCGGGTACTCGGAGTGGAAGCCGACCTCGAGCGCGAGGATCTTCGCCTGCTCGACCACCTTCGCCCCGACGACCTGGGCTTCGTAGTGCTCGCGCGGCGGTACCTCGGTGCCGAACCACACCTTGATGCCGTAGCGATGCGCGCGGTAGTGCAGTTCTCCCAGTTCGGGCGGGGCCATGCCGCGCAGGGCGTCGGCGACTTCGTCGAACAGCGACAGCTCCAGTTCCACGCCGGAAGCTTGGCCGTAAGCGCGCCCCGTGTCCATCATGCGTCGAGCCACTGGCGCCCGCGCATCGTCTATGCGAACATGCGTTCGTGTCCGGCGCCGCCACCATCCTGCACGCCGACCTCGACGCGTTCTACGCGTCGGTGGAACAGCGCGACGACCCCCGCCTGCGCGGGCGGCCGGTCATCGTCGGCGGCGGCGTGGTGCTCGCGGCGAGCTACGAGGCGAAGGCGCTCGGGGTCCGAACCGCGATGGGCGGCCGCCAGGCGAAGAAGCTGTGCCCACGCGCGATCGTCGTGAGCCCCCGCATGTCGGCGTACTCCGCGGCGAGCAAAGCCGTGTTCGAGGTGTTCGACGACACGACACCGCTCGTCGAGGGGTTGTCGATCGACGAGGCGTTCCTCGACGTCGGCGGACTCCTGCGCGTCTCGGGAACACCGGTCGAGATCGCGGCGCGGCTGCGGAGCGAAGTTCTCGCGCGCGTCGGCCTGCCGATCACGGTCGGCGTGGCCCGCACGAAGTTCCTCGCCAAGGTGGCGAGCGGGGTCGCCAAACCCGACGGCCTGTTGCTCGTCCCGCCCGACCGCGAGCTCGAGTTCCTGCACCCGCTGCCCGTCGAGCGGCTGTGGGGGGTCGGCGCGGTGACGTCGGAGAAGCTGCGCGCCAAGGACATCACGACGGTGGGCGAGGTCGCGCGCCTCGGTGAGCGAGTGCTGGTCGCGATGCTCGGGCGCGGGTCCGGCCGACATCTGCACGCGCTGGCGCACAACCGCGACCCAAGACCCGTCGTCGTCGGCCGGCGGCGCGGCTCGATCGGGTCGCAATGCGCACTCGGTTCTCGGCCCCGATCCGCGGGCGAGGTCGACACGACCCTCGTCGCGCTCGTCGACCGCGTGACGCGCCGCATGCGAGCTGCGCATCGCGTCGGTCGCACCATCGTGCTGCGTCTGCGTTTCGCCGACTTCACGCGCGCGACCCGTTCGCGCACGCTGGTGCAGGCCACCGCGGAGACGGGCGCGATTCTCGCCGCCGCGCGCGATCTGATGCTCGCCGCCCGGCCCGCGATCGAGGTCCAGGGGCTGACGCTCGTCGGCATCGCGGTTGCCAACCTCGTGAACGACAACCCCATGCAACTCGCCTTGCCGTTCGACGAGTTCTGCGGCAACGCGCTCGACGCCGCCCTCGACACCGTCCGGGAACGCTTCGGCACGGGCGCCGTCACCCGCACCGTGCTCCTCGGCCGCGCCCCCGCCCTCACCGTGCCGATGCTGCCCGACTGAAACACGGCTCGACACCCAAGCAAGAGAGAAACTATAGTAGAGACATGACAGAGAACTCTGAACAGAGAACTCCCACCGCAGAGCGGATCGCAGCCCGCGTGGGTGGCCACGACTTCGACCTCGACGCCGCCACGGTCGAGCGCACCGCCGCCGCACTGACTCCGGAACCGATCCAGGAGCACTACGTCGTCGTCGGCGGACGTCGATTCCCACCCAAGCAGCTGTTCTCGGCGGTGACCGGCCTCGACCGCGCCGACTTCACGACGCACCAAGCACGGCGCGTCTGGCGTCGGCTGGGGTTCGGCGTCCACCGCCGGAGCACGCCGAATCCTCCGCCCGCCGCTACCGATCCTTCGAGCGGACCGCGAGGGGGCGCGGAGGCCGCGCTCCTCGCCCCCTTCGCCGGCAAGTGGGTGGCGCAACGAGAAGATGAGGTGCTCGTCGCCGAGGACGACCCCCGACGCGTCGTCGCATGGTTACGCAAACACGACCAGCGGGCCGACGCCGTGTTCCGGGTTCCGACGACCGAGGCCGAAATCGGCGGTGCGATGACCCAGGCCCGATGAAGCGCCTGTACGCCGAACTCCCCGGCGACACGGGTGCTGTCGCGAGGCCAGTCCTCGACATCGTCGTCGAGGGAATGGACGAGGCACCCATTCGTTGCCTCGTCGACTCGGGTTCCGTGAACACCCTGCTACCTACGTGGGTCGCCGATCTCGCCGGCGTCACGCTCGACACGGCCGAACGGCGCGCGCTGGGCGTCGGGGGCAGCGTCGTGAATGCTGCGTTCGTCGACGTACAGCTGACGCTCGGAAACCACAGTTGGGAGGCGACTGTCGGTTTCTGCGAGAACTGGCCGTACGGCTGGGGATTGCTCGGTCAGGACGCCTTCTTCCGATACTTCGTCGTCACGATGCGCGCCGCGGACTGGGAACTCGAAGTCGAACCGGCGTAGCTCGCGTCGTACGCGTTCCTTCGCGCCGAAGGTTTCGCGAACCGGAGCGCACCTCTCGTCGGAGCGTCATCGGGGCTTTCTTCGGGAGGCCCCGACGAAGACACGCTCGACGGTAAGCCCGCCGACCACATCGACGGCGGGACCGGAACCGACACCGCGCTGAACGGCGAGGTGCTCGTCAATATCCCGTAGCTCATCGGGCGTCGGGCCCCAGAACACGCGTCCGCGGACGCGTGTTTCGTCCATCGGCGACGAAACTGTCACACCCCCGCGACAAGCTGCGGCGATGGACTCCTTCGGAAACACTCATCACCCCGCGGAAGCGGGCAGACATCTCTATCCCGTCGGACGCGACGACGTCTGGCTAGGCGATTGGCTCGACGAGCCGTCGTACGCACGGACGGTCCGACCGCGCCAACTGGACCTCATGGCCGACTTGGTCACGCTGGTTGGAGGCGCCGACGTCCTTGCCGAGCTCGATTGCGAACCGATACCCGACGAGCCATTCGATTGGTCAGTCGTCGAAGAACGTGATCGATCGTTCGTCGCCGAAGTCCTCGCACTGAGCGACCAGTGCTGCAACGAGCTACTGGACACGCAGTTTCGAACAATCGCGCGGCGCCTCCTCGCCCGGGTTGCGGAGCGTGATCCCGGCCCACTGCGGCGCAATACGAAAGCCAACCGCTGCGCGGCGGGACTGGTCTGGCTCGCGGGGCAAGCGAGCGCGGAGTTCGGTCGGCGAGGCCGCCGCACGACAGCGTGCCTGTGGACGTGGTTCGGCGTCACCTCTTGCGCCGACCGCGGGCGCAGCCTGCGCGCGGCTGCGGGCCTCGAGCCGTGGATCGATCCCGCAAGCTGGGCCACGGAACCGCTGGCGCTTGGCGACGCAGCGTTTCTCCACTCCGAGTTTCGACAGCTCGTGATCCGACAACGCGATGCAGTCACGAAACTCACGACTCCGCCGCGTAAGTGGACGACCATGGAAGACGGTCGATCGGTGCGGTTCGCCGCCGAACCTGTCAAGGTCGTGCTCACCGCGAAGGGACACGTCCAAGGCGCAAGTCGCCTCATGGTGCTCCTCGCGTTGGGTGACGATCTCGAGGACGCGTCGTACTTCGCGCTCAGTGTCCCGGATGCGCACCAGCTCGTGAGCAGGCTTCAATCAGCACTCGACGACCCCGCGCCTCACGCTGCACACCTATAACACGCGTCCGCGGACGCGTCTTTCATCCGTCCGGCGACGAGTGACGCGAGCGTTCCGCGACTCGGCGGGCGGTGCGGCGGCCGGCGAGTTCGACGACGCCCGGTGCGAGGCGTTGCAGGTACCACACGGCCTTCGCGCTGGCAGGAGCGACGATCACGGCGCGGTTCCGGGCC
>JANNHK010000415.1:0-6784 GCA_031404355.1 Actinomycetes bacterium | reverse complement strand
GAGATCTTCCAAGAAATGCAGGCAGCCGCGGAGAACTACACCCCCGCACAGGTCGAGGAGCGCAACGAGGGGTTCCTCACGCTCGCCGACTGCCTCGAACGACGCGGCTGGATCATCGAGACGTCGACGAATGAGATCGGTCTCATTCAGCCCAGCACGTTCACCAATGCGCAGGGCGAACTCGACGATCGCGATATCGAGCAGTGCGTGGCCGAGACCGGGATCGAACTGGAGTAACCAGATCCAATGACCATGAAGCGTGTCCTGATCGTCGTCGTCGCTCTGGCGCTCCTTGCGGGCGTCTTCTTCGTCGGGAATCGGAGCAGCGGCGGCGGCAGCGACGAGAGCCTCATCATCGTCCCGCAGCCCGTCAGCCGCCGGACGCTCAGCGACATCCTCACGGTGAGCGGTGAACTGCGGCGCGACGAGCTCCAGGAGATCAACTCTCCTGTCGACGGCAAGGTGAGCGAAGTCGACGTCGTCGACGGCGACGAAGTGGTCAACGGCGACACGCTGTTCTCGCTCGACGGGCGCGCCGCGGTGGCGGTGCATGGCGATTTCGCGTTCTACCGCTCGCTCGACGTGGGCTCCGACGGTCCCGACGTCGAACAGCTCGAAACCGTACTGGCCGACGCCGGATACAGCCCGGGTCGCGTCGACAACTTGTACACCGAACAAACCCGCACCGCGCTGGCCCGCTGGCAGCGCGACCACGAGTACGGCGGGGCCACACCCGAGCCCTCGGAGATCGTGACGGTCTCACTCCAGTCGAACGCCGCCGGCTACGACGTGGGCAAGGCGAACACCGTCGCGGTCACGATCGGTCCGTCGGCACCCGCGTCGTCGAGCAGCGGCCGCAGCGCGCTCCCGTCGGCTCGCGCCGCCGCGACTGCCGACAAACCGCTGATCACCGTGGCGGCCAGCCCCGCCCGCATCGACGAAGGCGGGACCGCGACCTTCACATTCACCGCCGACCCCGCGCCGACGAACGCGACGTCGCTCGACATCGCGCTCGCCGGCGCCGCGACCGCCGGCGACAGCGACGACGAGACCGCCGACTACGAGGAGGTGGCGGACACGTTCCTGTTCCCCGCCGGCCGGACCACGGCCAGTTTCACGGTCACCGCGTTCGTCGACGAGGTCAAGGAATCCGACGAGGACATCTCCGTCGAACTCTCCGACATCTTCGGCAACGACCCGCAGTACATCGTCGGGCCGATCAGCGAGGCCTCCGTCATCATCAACGCGAACGGCACCGACGTCGTTCCGATGCTCACGCTCGAATCGTCAACCGACGTCATGGCCGAGGACGGCAGCGCGACCATCACCGTGACCTCCGACGTCGAGTCGAACGAAGAGATTGAGTTGTTCGTCGAGGTCATCGGCAACGCGGTCGTGGCCGAGGACTACGAAGAACTCGACGAAGAGATCACCCTCGGGGCCGACAGCACCGAGATGACGTTCGACATCACGCCCCGAGAAGACAACCGGGTCGAGGGCGACGAGTTCATCGTCGTCCGGCTCCTTCCGCCACCGGCCGATGCGCAGCAGTACACGGTCGGCTCACCCGACAGCGCGTCGGTCGTGATCGAGTCAGCCGACATTCCCGAAATGACGCTGGTCGGCGGCGGCAGCGTTTCCGAGGGCGGGCGGTCGAGCTTCACGGTCGTCTCCGACGAGCCCGTGGCCGAGGACACCTCGATCAACTACCAGGTTGGCGGCACCGCCGACCCCCGGTGTCGACTTCGAGACCCTCAGCGGCACCGTCATCATGCGGGCCGGGACGTCGAGCGTCGTCGTGTCGATCGTGACCCTCGACGACGACGTCGTATTCGAGCCGAGCGACATGATCGTCGCGAATTGGCCGGCGCGGGTCGGCACCGTGGAGGTCGACGACGGCGAGTTCGTCCTCCAGGGCGCAACCGTGTTGACACTCACCGAACCCACCTTCACGGTCACAATGAAGGTCTCGCCATCCGAGCGAGCCGAACTCGAAGTCGGTCTCGTCGCCTCGGTCGATCTCCAGGCCGGCGACCAGACGGTCGAGGGCGTCATCTCCTCGTTGGAGGAGAGCGCGACGGTGGCCGAGGACGGCACCGAGTCGTACGAAGGCATCATCGAGGTGACCGGCGAACTCGACGCCGTCGACGGCGCCAACGTGACGATCGACGTCACGCTCGACGAACGACCCGATGTCGTCGCGGTGCCGGTCGCGGCGGTTGTCGAGAGTGGCGGCGAGAAACAGGTGCGAGTCGTCGAAGATGACGGCACCCTGAAACGCGTCACGATCACCGTCGGACTTGTCGACGACGACTTCATCGAGGTCACCGAGGGTCTCGAGGGCGGCGAACTCGTCGTCGTGTCGGTCGAGGCCGAAGCCGAAGCACCGCCGGAATGACACAGGCGATCCAGGCGAGAGATCCGCAGGCCCGGGACCCTGACGAGCCGCTGCTCGAACTCGAGCACGTCTCACGCGTGTACGGCGAGGAAGTGCAGGTCTTCGCCCTGCGCGACGTCTCGATGCGCATCATGCCCGGCGACTTCATGTCGATCGTCGGGCCGTCGGGCTCGGGCAAGTCGACGATGCTCGGACTGCTCGGGTGTCTCGACCTGCCCACCACGGGGGTCGTGCGCATCGGCGGCGAGGACGTGACCCAGATGGACGACGCCGGGCGCACCATGTTGCGCGGGCGGTCGATCGGGTTCGTGTTCCAGCAGTTCCATCTCATTTCGTTCCTCGACGCGGTCGGGAACGTCGAGACCGCGCTGCTCTACCGCGGGTTGAGCGCGGGCGAACGACGTCAGCGGGCGCTTGACGCGCTCGACCAGGTCGGACTCGCACCCCGCGCCGATCACCGACCGGTGCAGCTCTCGGGCGGCGAGCAACAACGCGTTGCGCTGGCCCGCGCGCTCGTGACCAACCCGTTCATCCTGCTCGCCGACGAGCCCACGGGTGCGCTCGACTCGAAGAACGCGGCCAACGTCATCGAGATCTTCCAAGGACTCCAGTCGCCCGAGCGCGCGGTGGTGCTCGTCACCCACGCTCCTGATGTTGCGGCGACCACGGCGCGGCGGGTGTCGATGCGCGACGGTGAGATCGTCGGCGACGATGTACTCACACCGGGCGTCGCGTGAGAACGATTCGCGACCTCTTCCAGGTGGCGATCGGCGGCCTGTTCGCGCGCAAGGTGCGCACCGTGCTGTTGCTGCTCGGTCCGATGATCGGAGTCGCCGCCATCATCGCCGCCGTCGGTCTCACCGACAGCGCCAAGGGCGACCTCAAGGCAAAGGTGCGACAGCTCGGGACCAACCTGATCGAAGCCACGGCCGCGAGCAGTTTCGGCACAGAGACACCGACACTGCCCGAAGACGCCGTCGCCCGCGCCGAGACCGTGCGCACCGTGGAGAAGGTGTCGGCGGTCGTGAGCTTGTCCGACATCACCGTGTCGCCGTACGCGGAGGCCGAGGAACAGTACGAAACCATCCCGATCCCGGTGATGGCGGCCGACACCTCGCTGCCGAACGTCCTCGAAGTCGATCTCGTCGAGGGCCGGTGGCTCAACGACTTCGACGAGAATGAAGTGAGCCGCGGTGCCGTGATCGGCCTCGGGCTCGCACGCGAGATCGAATACCTGCCCAGCGAGCCCCGCACCATCGAGCTCGACGGCGTCCGCTACGGCGTGATCGGCGTGCTCGACGAAGTCGAACTCGACCCGACGCTCGACAACGCGGTCTTCATCACGTTCTCCGCGGCCGACGCCGACTTCCTCGCCGACGACATACTCCCCACGCAACTGTACGTTCGCTCCTTCGACGGCGAGGAAGAGGTGACCGCCGACGCGCTCCGGACCGCCATCAGCCTCGGTGGGTCCAAGGAAGTCGCGACCGAGATCAAATCCGAAGCGCTCGAACTCGCGGCGCAGAGCGACCGGCAGCTGCAACTCATCGTCGTGTCGATGGGCTTGCTCGCGATCATCGTCGGCGGCATCGGCATCGCGAACGTCATGTCGATCTCGGTCATCCAACGGTCGACGGAAATCGGCATCCGCCGCGCGCTGGGCCACACCCGCAAGATCATTGCCGGCCAGTTCCTACTCGAGTCGGCGGCCGTCGGGTTGATGGGCGGCATCCTCGGCGTCGCGCTGGGCATGCTCGCCATCTACATCGGCGCGTCGATCGCCGGTTGGGTGTTCACCATGGCGCCGTGGCTTCCGTTGGCCGGCATCATCCTCGCCATCGTCGTGTCGATGACCGCGGGTATCTATCCGGCCTGGCGGGCCGCGCGACTCGAACCGCTCGAAACGCTCCGGCTCGGCTGACGCCACGCTGTGCGACACTGGTCGCATGGTCGCTCGCGTCACGGAGCTCGAGTCCATCTTGGGAGAGCCGTCGAAGCTCGTGCAGGCCAAGGTGCTCCCCGAGGTCATCCCGGGGATGCGGGCGTTCCTCGCCCGGTCGCCGCTGATCGCCGTGGCGGGAGAGACCGTCGAGCTGGTCGGCCGGCTCGACGTCGACACCGACGTCTCGGACGGCGAACCCGTCGCGACCCTCACGATGGTGCCCGGCATCAACGAGACGTTACGCATCAACGGAACGGGGCGTGTCGACGGCGACGCGGCCGTGGTGAATCCGCACCAGACGTTCATGCACTGCGCCAAGGCATTCGTGCGCTCGGCACTGTGGTCGGCGCCCTCGACGACGCTCGACCTCGAGCCCGGCGAGTGCGACGGACTCGACGAGCAGGCCCGTGCGTTCCTCGCGGTGTCACCGTTCGCCGCGTTCGGCTCGCGCGACGGAGACGGCGGCACGGACTGCTCGCCGCGCGGCGATCCACCCGGCTTCGCGCGCGTGCTCGACGCCGAGACGCTGCTGCTCCCCGAGCGACCGGGCAACAAGCTGGCCGACACGCTGCACAACGTCCTCGCCGACCCGCGGGTCGCGCTCCGCTTCCTCCTGCCCGGCTCACCGTTGACGCTCGGTGTCACCGGCCGAGCGCACATCACCGACGATAGCGAGTTGCTGGCGCCGCTCGCGGTGCGGGACCGGCCCCCGAAGCTCGGCATTCTCGTGCACGTCGAGCGGGTTACCCTCGACCACAGCGCGGCCTTGGTCGCCGGTGGAGTCTGGGATCCGGCGACGCACGCGGCACGGGCCGAAGTGCCGACGGGTGGGCAGATCTACGGCGAGAAGTTCGCGAGACCCGGCGAGATCGACAGCTTCGCGACCATGATCGACGACGCAACCGCGCAGGACGAGCGCGAGAACCTGTATTGATACCGTGCGGACGCAGCGGAGGTCCGCCGGCCGGAGGCCCCTCGACCGGGAGCGGAGGGAGCCATGATCGGGGCTCGCATCTTCCACGTCAACGTGAACTGCCGCGACCTGGAACGGGCGCGCCGGTTCTACGTCGACGGTATCGGCCTCACGGTCGGCGCCCATACGACGACCGAGCACGCGCAGGACGGCGTCGCGTTCGGGCTCGACAAGGCGCGCTGGGACGCCCTCATTCTCGTCGGGGCCAACGGCTTCGCGGGCGGTGCGATCGACCTCCTCGAATGGCAGGAGCCGGCTCCGGTCGGCGCCGCACCCGCGAGCGTGACCGAACGCGGGTTCCAGCGCCTCGGATTGCGCGTGCCCGACCTCGACGCAACGATCGCGCACATCAACCAGCATGGCGGCGCGACGTGGAGCGGACCCCTTGAGCACGGCACCGGCGGGCACACCGTTCGCGTCGTCATCGGGACCGATCCTGATGGCACCGTGTTCGAGTTGATCGAAGGCGACGTCGGCCCTGCACTCATGTTCGCCGCCATCGCATGTGTCGACCTCGGCGCGTCGACTGCGTTCTACGAACGGCTGGGCTTCAGTGAGGTCGGCCGGTTCTCGGTCGAACGCGACGACGCGGCACACCTGCACGTCGACGGCCCGGTCGCGATGGACGAAGTCGTGCTCGCCGCACCGGGCGGGGGAGAGGTGTCGGTGATCCTCGTCGGATTCCGCGTCCCCGGCATCGTGCACGCAGCCGCCCGACCGGCCAACACGATCGGCATGGGGCGTCTCGCACTGCTCGTCCCCGACCTCGACGCGGCCGTCGCCGCCCTGGATCAATTCGGAATCGCGACGATGTCACGACCCGTCGCCATGGCCATGGGCGAGGGACTGCCCGACCTCCGATTCGTGTGCTTCCGAGGCCCCGACGGCGAAGTGATCGAGTTGATCGAGCAGCCCGCGCCCGCGTAAGTCGCCTGTTACGGTGCGCGCATGAGCTACCTCAAGCCGCCGCTGTTCACCCGCGTCGTCTTCAATGCGATCGCGATGAAGTTCGGCCTGTCGGGAACCGAAACGCTTGCAGTGCCCCGCCGCAAGACCGGCAACGAACAGACCATCCCCGTGATCCCCGTCGACTACGAGGGGGCGCGCTATCTCGTCACCCCGCGCGGCGAAACCCAATGGGTGCGCAACGTACGCGCCGCCGGCACGCTCGAACTGCGCAGCAAGAAGAAGACGACGAAGTACCGCGCCACCGAAGTTGCAGTCGCGGACCGCGCACCCATCATCGCCGCGTATCGCGAGAAGGCCGGTCGCACGGTGTCGTCGTACTTCAAGAAGCTCCCGGACGCCGCCGATCACCCCGTGTTCCGCCTCGACGAAATCTGAACCCCCCGAGGCGTTCTGGCGAAGAACACGAAGAACACGAAGTTGTCTTTTGGCTGTCCCAAGAGATTCTTCGTGACCTTCGTGTCCTTCGTGTTTGTGATTGCTAGCCCTTGAGGAGCCGGTTGAC
>JANNHK010000414.1:0-8420 GCA_031404355.1 Actinomycetes bacterium | reverse complement strand
CACCAGTCGACGAAGCGGACCGTCTCGGTCAGCCGTTCGCCGTCGGCGTTGGCGAACGTGACCTTGGCGCCGTCGCGCAGCAGCTTCCACACGGCCTGGTTGGCACGGGTCGGTTCCAACACCGACCGGTCGAGCATCAGTTGTTCGACCGCATCGTCAAGCGCGCCCGCCGGCAGATCGGGATTCAGCTCGACGAGCTTCGGCCGCAACCGGTGCCGCAGAATGACCTCGGACTGGTCGTCGCGCCCGAGACCACCCGCATCGACATGCTGCGGCCCGAGCAGCTCACTGAACCCGTCGACGACCTCGTAACCGAGCGACGCAAGCAACGCGACCGCGGGCCGCTCAACGAGCGCATCCTCGGAAAAGTTCGAAGGCGTCACGCAACCTCCGCCGGCAACAACTCCCCGAGATCAAGATCGGAGATATCAAGCCGTCCAGTGACGAGCCGCGGGAGCAGAAGGTCGCGCGTCGAGGCGAGTCTCCGGTTCGTGGCCGCCAACACATGCCACTGCTCGCGCATGGGGCTGACCGCCGCGGAGAACGCGACGAGCAGTTCTCGCGGCGGAAGAGCGACCCGCGTCGACGCCACCTTCTCCTTGCTGATGTTCTGCTGCGCAGCACCCTGGGCCATCGAGTTGAACTGCGCTCGCAACTCCAGCAGTTGATACCAGAGCCACTCCTGACTCGTATCCGGCTCGCGCGTTCTCAGGGCCAAGGACGCCTGATTGCATGAGCACGGTTCTGTTACCCATCCGAGTCGGCCAACGGTCGGCGATCCGTAGATGGCCATGAAAATCGCTGGCGGCTCGAACATCCGAGAGTTTGCCGCTTCCGTAACTCGTTCGTCCGAGTCAAGAAGCGGGCCGTCTCGAAGTTCGCCTGTCTTGAACCAAGGAATCGTTCCGCCATCCCAGTTCTTTGCAACAGATCGTTTCGGAGTTTGACCGGCCTGAATCATCGAACAAAGGCCATCCAATGCGCCGACCAACCATCCTTGTGGAATCGTGCCGAGTTCGGAGGCGACGAGATCGACGTGCTCGTGGCCGGGGAAGCGGAAGCGCACGAACCACTCGCGGTACAGCGACCGAGTCAGATCCTCCAACAACTCGATCCGCCGCTCGTTGATCTCGATCAGCTCGTCAAATGCGCTCAGAAAGCCGGCCACACGTTCCTGTGTTCCAACGCTGGGAGCCACGATTCGGAACCGCCTGATGACTTCGGCATTGAGGTTCTGCTGCGCGGCTCCCGCCGCATTCGCCGCAAGTTCGCCGTACAAGTTCCGAAGCGCGTGAAACACGAATACGGAGTTCGCGGCTTTTGGATCGAGAACCAAAGCACAGACCGCTTGATTTACGGCAGCCTCAATCTCGAGCAGGCCGACCCGCCCAGCCGTGGCGCCATACATCGCGACCAATACGCATCCCGCCGGTAGCAACTTCGCCGAAGACTCGTCTAGGCCGAGTCTCGAAATGTGTTCGGAAGAACCGCGCACGTAGCCGTCGCGAAGCTCGCTGGACTTGATCCACGCGAACCCGTCACCTGCCTCGGCGTAGTAGTCCGGCCTGGCACGCTTCGGTGTGCCGCCGCTGGTGACTCGAATACAAAGGCCGCCGAGTTCGACCTCGCGCCACTCGCTCACCTCCTCTTCCCCCGGACGCACGGCCACATCATCCCTCATGATCGGGACAGCATCTCGACGAACAACTCGCCGATCGTGGTGATGGCCGCCGGGTTCATCGGGACGTCTCCCCCGCCGGTGCTCATGTTGACGAGGCGGGCCGTGCGGGTGGCATCGTCGATCAGCCAGCGCTGGGTCTGCAACGACACCAACGCGGCGAGGTCGAACGGCGCGGTGGCGAACTGTTCGCCGATCAGCGGTGTGCGGACGAGGTCGCCGATCAGGCGTACGAGATCGAGGGCGTCGCTCTCGCGCTTCTCGCGACGTGCGTCTCGGCGGTCGGCGATGGCGTGGAACTTGCACGCGACAAGGGCCGGTGCCGTCGCGACGACGAGCGTGTGCTCGTCACCTAGTCCCGGTACGCCGGCCGTCACGACCCGCACGAGAACCGGCGCCGCGCTCTCCAACGCCCAGCGGTGACCGAGCACGAACAGCCGATCCAACTCGCCGTCGGGGAGTTCGTCGGCGGTCGCAGGCAACGGCGACGTCGGCATCACGTCGACCTTCACGCCGTCGATCTCGACGCGATTCGGCCCTTGGGCATCGCCGTCCCCGACGTATTGGAGTGACGCGTCGCCGTCGGAGACCACGTCGACGTCGTTCGTCGCGCGGTGCACGGTTGCCAGCCGAACCGTCACCGCGAGACCACCGACCAGCGCACCGGTTCCGAATCCGGGCCGCGCGAACAGCGTCGAGGCGGTCCGCACGAGGCGGCTGATCCCGCCGTCGCCGGCCTCGATCAGCGTGACGTCACCAGACACGGGTGAAACCCTCCGGTGGCGTCCACTGTTCGAGTGCCTCTCGATCGCGCGCCGACGCGGTGAGGTCGAGCGCGCAGAACAACGGGTGTGCGAGCGGCCAGTCCAGTGCGCCGTTGTCGTAGCGCTCGGTGGTGATCAAGCCGATCGGGTCGGCCGACAACATCGCTTCGTCGCCCGTGCCGCCTTCGTGCAGCGTGGCGACGCGGCGAATGATGCTTTCGTCGGGGACGTAGAAATGGATCGGATAGTCGGCTGTCGCCACGAGTGGTGCGCCCCATGCGAGGCCGCCGCGTACGCCGGCCGCGGCCCAGCCCGGGCCGGTGAGGTCGCGCCCGATGGCGAGGCGATCGTCGGTCTCGGGTGGGGAGGCCCAGCGAATCGTGACGTGCGCGCGCGGCCATACGTCGGCGAGGGCCCAGAAGAGCTCAGGGGCCAGCGGTCGGTACTCGCCCCGGCCGTGACGCGCGGCGAGGTTCGCGTCGACCAGCGAGGTCATCGCACGCGTGATCGAACTCGGGTTGAGGCCCGCGCCCCGAGCAATCTCGGAGACGCCCATCGGATCATCGGGACGCACGAGCAGCGCGGCCGCCGCCGCAAGTCCCGACCGACCGTTGATCGGTTGCCCGGCGCCCGGTGTCCGCGCGTGTCGCGCCTGCGGGTCAACGTCGGCGTCGATGAACACACCGTCGGCGACGAGTCGAACATGCCCGCGGCGATCGAACCAGCCGATACCGCCGTCGTTGAGCAGTTCCCGGATCGGCGCCGAGATTTGGTCGGCGACCACCACCACAAGGGCGCCGGGTTCCGGATTCCGTATCAGCTCGCGCGCTCGATCGGCCGACGCGATCGCCATTGCCTTCACGGCGACCGCGACCGTTCGGCCGTCGGGCATCGCCAGCTCGAAGTCGGCCCGGCCGCTCGGCTTCGCCGGCTCGGAAATCACGCGCAGCCCGAGACTGCGGGCGGCGTGGGCGAACGCCTCCGCGGCATTCCGTTCGAGCTGTTCGGGTGAGGTTCGCGCCTTCATTGCGTTTTGCATAATAACACAAGACGCAACAGCTCAGGTCAAACCCTCCGAAAGCTGCCCGAGGACCCCGTCGACCCCGGCCTCCAGCACCGCGGCCCGGGCCGAGAGCTCGCGCAGCTCGGCGTGCGCGGCCGCGAGCTTCTCGGCGAACACCTCGTCGTCGAGATCCTCGACATCAGTGCCCACGTAGCGACCGGGGTTGAGACTCCATCCCTGCGCCGCGATCTCGCCGACGGTCGCGACCTTGCACAGTCCCGGCACGTCGACATACGTGCCGTCGGGAAATCGTTCGGCCATTAGCGGTTCCGAACCGCCGACCGTCTCCGGTTGTTCGCCGCGGTACAAGCGCACGATGTTGGCGAGGAACTCGTTCTGCTCGTCGGTGAACTCACGATGCGCGCGGTCGACCTGGCGAAAGATCGGGCGGGCGTCGACGAACAACACTCGGTCGGCGCGCGGCGTCTCGCGCTTACCCCGGTCGAGGAACCACAACGTCACCGGCAGCGTGACCGTGTAGAAGAAGTTCGGGCCGACCGACACCATCACGTCGACGAGCTGGTCGTCGATCAGTGCGCGCCGGATCTCGCCCTCACTGTGACGCGCGTCCGACGCCGAGTTGGCCATGACGAACCCGGCCCGGCCCGTGTCGGCGAGCGCAGTGGCGAAGAGCTGAATCCAGAGGAAGTTGCCGTTGTCGGCCTTCGGCAGCGCCGGGAACCGCTTGTCGCCTTCGAGTTTCGCCTTGTCGATGCGGTCGACGTTGAACGGCGGGTTGGCCATCACGAAATCGAAGCGTCCGAAGCTGTCGTGCAGGTCCTCGTAGTAGCTGTTGCCCTCTCGGATCTCGCCGGACAAGCCGTGTACCGCGAGGTTCATCTTCGCGAGTCGAACGGTCTCGGTCGTCTTCTCCTGCCCGTAGATCGACAGCTCCTCGCCCGGCGACTTGCGATGCCGTTCGACGAAGTGCGCCGAGTGCACGAACATGCCGCCCGACCCGCACGCGGGGTCGAAGATGCGACCGTGGAACGGTTCGATGATGTCGACGATGAGCCGAACGATCGACATCGGCGTGAAGAACTCGCCGGCACCTTGGCCTTCGGCGAGTGCGAACTTCGCCAGGAAGTACTCGTAGATCAACCCGAACGCGTCGCCTTCGAGGTCTTTCGTGTAGGAATTGATGTGACGCAACAACGACGCGATCGTCGAGTTCTCGATGCTGGTGTACGTGCGGGGCAACACGCCCGAGAGCTCCGGGTTCTGCTCCTCGATGACGCGCATCGCCTCGTTGACGGCCTTGCCGAGGTCGTCGCCTTCGGGAAGACCGAGCAGGTAGCCGAACCGGGCGACGTCGGGCAGGAAGATCACGCGCTCGGCGTGATAGTCGGACGGACCGACCCTGCGCCGCTTCGACGCCTTCGCCTCGATGCGCTCGCGCGCGGCCGTGAACTTGGTGTCGGCGAAGCGCAGGAAGATCAGACCGAGCACCGGCGTGCCGTACTCCGAGGCCTTCAGCTTCGAGTTCGCGCGCAGCTCGTCGGCCGCGTCCCAAAGCCGGTTCTCGAGTTCGTTCAGATCACGCTGCACGGCCTACACCCCGTCCCGGTCGTGCGGCGAGGCTACCTACTCGGTCGCAGCATGCCCGCGCCTGTCGTTAGGTCCAGGCGGCGCTCGTCATCGGAGCCTGGTCCGCGGCGGCGCTCTGGGTCGGCCCTCGTCGGCGTCGTCAGAACGAACGACGGGTTCCTCCCGCGAGCTGCTCGAGCGCCTCGCCCGATGACGATCGAGTACCTCGACCTCGCCGACTTCATCGCGATCGCCGCGGCCGACGATTGACGACGCAGAAGTCGCGGTAATCGCCATCGCCACCGACGAATGGACGAGGGCAAAGCCGCGGCCTCGCTCCAAGAGCGACTCGCCCGCGCACTGACCGCGCCGCTGAGGCCGGCCACCGCGCGTTGTCGGGTGCGGCGTACCCTTCCGGGGTGGTCGAGGCGCGGCGGACGCAGTACGCGAAGAGCGGCGAGCTGCATGTCGCCTATCAGACATTGGGCGGGGGGCCGCTCAATTTGGTCGTGCTCTCAGCGGGCATGATGTCGATCGACAGCATGGACGAAGAGCCGTCGTTCGCGCGTTTCGATCGTCGGTTGGCGTCGTTCAGCCGGGTCGTGCGATTCGATCCCCGCGGTCTGGGGCTGTCGGACCCGGTAGCGATGGCGAGTCCCCCGACGGTCGAACAATGGACGCACGACGCGTTGGCCGTCATGGACGCCGCCAAGGTCGAACGGGCGGCGGTGTTCACGTCGGGTCCCCGGTCGACGCTTGCGCTCACGTTGGCCGCGAAACACCCCGATCGCGTCAGTCACCTCATCATCGTGAACGGCTCGGCTCGCACGGCGTGGGCACCGGACTATCCCATCGGCATCGGCCGCGACGTCTTGGACGCCGTGCAAGAGGTCCATTTCGCTCCCGACGCGGTCGAGCGTGGGTTCGACTTTCTGGCGCTCGCCGCGCCGAGCGTTGCCGACAACCAAGCCTTTCGAGAGTGGTGGGACCGCGCCGGAAATCGCGCCGCGAGCCCGGCGATGGCTCAGGCGATCAGCGAGATGCATCGCGAGACTGATGCGCGCCCGTTGCTGGCATCGATCCAGACGCCGACGCTGGTCCTGCATCGACGCGAGAACCGATTCGTGCCACTCGCCCATGGCCGCTACCTCGCTGAACACATTGCCAACGCCAAGTACGTCGAGCTGGACGGAGCCGACTCTCCCCACTTCTTGGGCGACACCGAAGTGATGCTCGACGAGATCGCGGAGTTCCTCACCGGCGTCCGCCACAGTCCTGAACCCGATCGGTCGCTTGCCGCGGTGATGATCACCGACATCGTCGCGTCCACCGAACGCATCGTCGAGGTCGGTGAGCGCCGCTGGCGCGATTTACTCGACCGTCACGACACCGCACTGCGCCGGCAACTCGAACGATTCGGTGGCCGGGAGATCAAGACGACCGGTGACGGCGTGCTCGCCACCTTCGACGGACCGGCACGCGCCGTGCAGTGTGCGTGTGCGATCCGAGACGCTGCCGTGGAACTCGGCCTCGAAGTCCGCGCCGGCGTCCACTTCGGCGAAGTCGAACTTCGCGGCACGGACATCGCGGGCATGACCGTACACATCGCCGCCCGCGTCAACGCGCTCGCCGCGCCCGGTGAGGTTCTCGTGTCGCGCACCGTCGTCGAGCTTGTCACCGGCTCTCACACCAACTTCGCCGATCGCGGCGAACATCGGCTCAAGGGCGTCCCCGGCACGTGGCAGCTCTTCGGAGTCACCAACACCTAACGGCCGCGCGAGCAACACCGTTACTCGAACTAGGGAATGTGCAGGCCGGAGATGCTCCGGGCCACCACCAACCGCTGGATCTCACTCGTGCCTTCGAAGATCGTGTAGATCACCTCGGTCCATACGACCAGTGCGCGCACGTCCGCCGAGCAGGCACTTCGGGGTCATGTCCCACGCCGATACATGCGCGCGTTCGGGGACATCCCTCGCCTCATCGGCAGGCGCGAGAACCGTCGATCGGTGCGTTTGCTTGTGGCGCACCAGGCTCGCTCGCAAGGAAATCGAAAAGGGCCGGCGTCGGACTACGAGGCGGTCTAGCTTCGGGCGGCGATGAGGGTGCCCGACCGTTGTTTGGCGGATCTGCGGCAGCGGGGCTTCCTGGTGTTCGAGGGCTTCCTCGAGGCTGACGAGCTGGCCGCGGCCCGGGAAGCTCTGTGGCTGCACTACCCGCGGCCCGACGAGTACTTCGCCGACCCGGCCGCTCATGCCTGGCTGGCAACCGACCAGTGGGCCGGCGAAATCCGCGCACCGTGGCGAACGTGGAACCTGAACCGACTGTCGTTCCACCCCGACCTGCTCGACCTGGCCGAGCGCTTCCTGGGCTCAGCCGACCTGCGGCTCTACGAGGCGACGCTGTGGGCCAAGTACGCCGGAGCCGTCGACTACGACCAGCGCCACCACCGCGACTTCGTCAACCACAGCCTCGTCGTGCCCAAACGCTCCCAGCCGGCCACGCAGATGTTGTGCTGGATCCTCCTCTCAGACGTAGGCGACGAGGACGGCCCGACCAAGATCGTTCCGCTGTCTGTCGGGGAGAGCATCCCGTACTGGCCGGTACCTGGCGATCACGACATCACGAACTACCTCCCCGAGGGGATGTTCGCCGAGGAGGAGGTCTCGATCACAGGTCCCGCAGGAACCCTGTTCGCGTTTCGGTCCGACATACTTCACCGTGGGTCGCGCATGACCGGCGAACGATCAACCCGCTTTTCGCTCCTCGTGAACTACGACGTGTGGGGACCGCGCTGGACCGGCCGGGTCGCCTGGGGCGAGCGCGCGACGCAAACAGACTGGTTCGAGATCGTCGAGCGGGCGTCTCCCCGGGAGCGGGCGTTGTTCGGATGGCCCGCTCCGGGCGACCCGTACTGGGACGAGCAGACCTTGGTCGACACCCAAACGCGCTACCCCGGGGCCGACCTGACGCCCTACCGCTGAGAGGAGCGCGCGGCCGCGACGGCCGCGAATGGGCACGAACGCGTCGCCCCGTGGGCGCAGACGTGCAGAGGATCTGTGCAGACCCCGGCCAACGACACCGCGTTCGAGCATTCGGCGCTGGCGGAGTGCGAGAGCGCTCACTTCGGGCGGTGCGGCGACCGGAGCAGACCCGTCAGACTCAGATCAAGGAATGTGCAGGCCCGAGATACTGCGCGCGACCACCAACCGCTGGATCTCGCTCGTGCCTTCGAAGATCGTGTAGATCATCCATCCCCGTCCGCCGCGGTCGCCATGTGTCGTGGCCTCGGCGATCGCGTCCGCTGCGTCCGCCAGATGTCGGCTTTGCCGCCGAGTAGTAGGGATGAAAGTAGGGATGGTCAGGGGCGTCAATCAGGGCGTGCATC
>JANNHK010000413.1:0-9018 GCA_031404355.1 Actinomycetes bacterium | reverse complement strand
GACCGAGTCGATCCACTGGACGCGGCGCAAGAGCACGCACGAGCCGAAGCTCGTCGGCCCGGTCGACGCCGATGCGTTCGAGCCCTACGCCTACAGCCGCTACGACGGCGCTCGTTAGCCGTAGTTGCTAGCCCGCGGCCGGTACGCCGCTGCGGTTGATCGCCGCCTCGTCGGTGCCGAGATACGACGCGACGACCGCGGGGTTGGTGCGCATCGCGTCGGGTTGGCCGCTCGCGATGATGCGGCCCTCGGCCAGGCAGTAGACCCGATCGCTGATGCCGAGCACGAGCGGGATGTCGTGCTCGATCACGAGCACGCTGGCGTCGAGTTCGTCGCGGATGCGCAGCACGAGCGGACCGAATGCCTCGGTCTCGCGTTGCGCGATTCCCGCGGTCGGTTCGTCGAGGCACAGGACGCGCGCGCCCGACGCCATGAGACACGCGAGTTCGACGACGCGTCGTGTTCCCGTCGACAGTTCGTCGACGAACCGGGAGGCGTTGCGACCGAGGCCGAGGAACGCGATGACTTCGTCGGCTTCGGAGCGTGTCTTGCGTTCCCACGGCCGCACGCCGCGCACCGCGAGGCCGACCGTGTCGCGGACGGTCAGGTCGGGGAATAGTTCGGCGCCCTGCCACGAGCGGCCGAGTCCGAGCTGGGCGCGCCGGGCCGGCGACCGGCGGTCCACATTCCGGCCGAGAATCTCGACAATTCCCGCGTACGGCACGAACCCGCAGATCGCGTTCATGAGCGTCGTCTTGCCCGCACCGTTCGTACCGATGAGCCCGACGATCTCGGAGCGACCGACCGCAAGGTCGACACTGTCGACCACGACACGAGCGCCGAACCGGACGGTGACGTTCCTCGTGGAAACAACGGTGGTGACATCGGCGGGGATGGGCGGCGCGGCAACCGTCACCGCAGTCGGCACCGCGGTGGTGGACGCGGGTGCCGGCTGGGGTTCGGGAAGCCGGCGAGCCAGCACTGCGAACAGCGCGTCGCGCGCGCTGTAGACCACCTGCACGAGTCCACCCGGGAAATACAGGAGCAGGATGAGGAGTCCGGCGCCGCTCGTCAGGAGTCCTATCTCGACACTGTCGTCGAACAGGACGGGCAGCCCGACGACCCAGAACGCGCCGACGACGGCCCCGGCCACCGACGACAGCCCGCCGATCACGACGATCGAGATCACGCGCAGCGACGACGCCGCGAGGAAGTCCGTCGGCTGGGCCTCGCCCACGAGGCCGACCAGCAGGCCGCCCGCAAGTCCCGCGAGCCAGCCGCTGATCGCGAAGGCGACGAGCTTCACACGTGTCGGCGAGATTCCGAGCGATGCCGCGGCCCGCTCGTTGTCGCGCACGGCGATCATCGAGCGCCCGAGGCGGCTGCGCTGGAGGAGCGCGACGCCGATCACGGCGAGCGCCAGGACGAGCAGGCACGCGATGTAGTACGAGCCGTTGGCGCGCAGGTCGAGCCCTTCGTCGAACACGGCTTCCGGGAGCGGCAGGACCTGGCGGGGCAGCTGCGCCTCGTTATCGCCCGCGAGGAAGACGTTGCGGTAGAGCAACCAGGAGGCCGTCGCGACCGCGAATGCAAACGTGACGACCGCGAGGAACAAACCGGGGCGGCGCAGGGCCGGGATCCCGATCGCGATCGCGACGAGCGCGGCGATGGTCGCGCCGAGCACGAGCGCGGGGATAAACCCCACGCCGTTGCTCACGAATGCCGCGGTCGACATGCCGCCGAGCCCGACGAACGCGAACTGGCCGAGCGAGAGCTGGCCCGCCCACCCGGTGAGCACCGTGAGCGACAGGGCGACCATCGCGTAGAGCAGTACGCGGGTCCACGCCTCTTGCTGCGACGGGAGATCGAACACGACGATGGGCGCGAGCGCGACGAACAACACGACGACGCCGGTCACGGCCGGTAGCCGGCGCACCCACCAGACGCGTTCGAGCGCGGGCGGGATCGGGCGGACACGGGGCGCGAACGACCAGCCGCTGGTGTTCGTCTCGAGAAGCGCCCCGTCGCGCCGGCGTATCAGGAGGGCGATCACGACGACGACGAACAAGAGGGCGTCGAGCAGCCCGCGCTGGTCGTTGTAGTTGTACGCGACGACGCTTTCCGCCGCGCCGATGGCGACACCGGCCGCGAGTGCCCCGGGCATCGACATCATTCCCGCAATGAGTGCCGCGGCGAGCACGCGTAGCAGCAGGCCCGGCCCGACGCCGAGCGCCGTCGTCCCCGCCGGGTTGAGCGGCGCGAACAGAATTGCGGCCAGCGATGCGAGCGTGCCGGCGAGTACCCAGACGAACGTCGACATCTGCTTGATGCTGATGCCCGCGAGCCGCGCCGCGTCGGCGTTGGCGGCCGACGCGCGGATCGCGAGGCCGTACCTGGTGCGCCTGAGAAACACGGTCAGTGCGACGACGACAACCGGGATCACGACGAGCACGAGAAGTTCCTGGCTGCGCACGATCACGCCGCCGATCTCCCACCGGTCCGACCACGCCGTCGGATAGGGGCGGATCTCGGTGACGTCGGGCAGGATCAACTGGAAGAACAGCAGAACTTGCGCGACGCCGATCAGGGCGACGAGCAGGATCACCCTCGGCGCCGTGAAGAGCCGGCGCACGACCAGCAACTCGATGGCCGCGCCGAACAGCGATCCGACCGCGACGCTCGCGACGAGCGACAACCAGAACGGCGCATCCCAGTCGATCACCAGCCGGTACATCAGCGCCGCCGAGAACCCGCCCATCTCGGCGATCGCGAAGTTCACGACCCGCGCCGACCGGAAGATGAGGATGATGCCGACGGCCATGACGCCGTAGGTGATGCCGGTGACCGCGCCCGAGAACAGAACCTGCCGGGGCAGGTCGAGCGCGAGCATGTTCACGTCACACTCCCGAGGGCGTTCCCGAGGAAGACGGCGCGGGCGAGGTCGTCGCGGGTCGCAAGCTCCGCCGCCGTTCCTTCGAAGCGGATCTGGCCCTTCTCCATGAAGATGGCCCGGTCCGAGATCGAGAGCGCGACGTTGAGCGACTGCACGACGATGATCCTCGTCAGCCCCTGCTCCTGGAGGGGGCGGACGATCTCGAGCACCTGTTGCACGACGACCGGCGCGAGGCCGAGCGAGAGCTCGTCGACGATGAGCACTTCGGGTTCGTGCACGAGGGTCATGGCGAGCGCGAGCATTTGCTGCTGCCCGCCCGAGAGGTTGGAAGCGTGTGCGTCGAGGCGCTCCGCGAGCATCGGGAACGGGGCAAGGGCATGCTCGATGCGCCGGTCGCGATCGCGGCGCGAGTACAGGAACGCCGCCGCGTGGAGGTTCTCCTGCACCGTCAACGGCGCGAAGGTGGCGCCGCCGCCCACGAGTTGCACGATGCCGATCTTCACGCGGAGTTCGGGGTCGGCGTACGTGACCGTCCGGCCGTTGAAGCGCACGACGCCGCGCTCGGGTACTCCGAGGCCGCTCACGACGCGCAGCAGGGTCGACTTGCCGGCGCCGTTCGTGCCGAGCAGGGCGAGCGTCTCGCCGCGATGCACGTCGAGGTTCACGTCGAACAGCACTTGCACTCTGCCGTACGAGAAGTCGAGGTTGCGCACCTGGATCACGGGGATGCGCTCGCCTTCGCGCGTGATCCGCCGGCGTTCTTTCTGTTCTTCCCGCAGTTCTTCGGTAACCATCGCCATGTCGCCGCGGATGTACCGCGCGCCGAGCATCATCAGGAACCCGCCGATGAGCGTGGCGGGGAGGACGACCACGGTGATCGCGGTGCGGGTGCCGTACGCGTCGCTCAGCAGCCCGGTGAGGATGGCGCCGAAGAACGAACCGAACAGGAAGACGTACACGCCGATGAGCGCGGTACCGCGCGCGCGAAGGCGGTAGGGAATGACGGTCGAGAGGACCGCCGGAAGAATCGTGAAGGCGGCGCGTGCCAGCGCGGTGCCGACCGCCAGGATCGGCACCACCGTCCAGATATTCGGCATCCAGACCGCGGTTGCGACCGCGACTCCGAAGGCCGCGACGAGGACTCCGACGAACACCATCGCCGCGGGCGGGCTCCGGCGGAACAGATCGTCCGCCCGCCGGGCGGCGAACGCGATGGCAAGCAAGGTTGGCGCCGCGATGATCGTCGCGACGACGCCCCGTTCGAACGCGTCGAGCCCGAGTTCCTCGTCGAAGTACAGGCTCAGGAACAGCGGGGTCGAGAACAGTGCGAACCCGAGCGCGGCCATCCCGACGAGGAAGTAGTAGAACGTGCGGATCTTCTTCAGCCGCTCGAACGCGACCGACAGGGAGATCGGCAACTCGTCCGGCTCGTCTTCCAACTCTTCGCCGAGCACCGACTTCATCTCGTGGCGCCCGCGCCGAGGTTCGGGGATCGTGACGGCAGACAGCGCCACGGGCAGCGCGATCACGCCGATGACCGCGAACGCCCAACGCCAACCGTCGTCGTCGCCCGCGACCGCCGCGATCGCGCCCGCGAGGAACGGCGCCAGCATGGTGCCGAACGACTGCGCGGCACCGAGCACGCCGAAGATCTTCGCCCGCGCGGCAATCGGGTAGGTGTCGATCAGCAGTGGGCTGTTGACCGGCAACGACGCCGATTGCCCCAGCCCCGCGCCGAGGCGGGCGATGAAGAGTTGCAGCGTCGTCTGCACGGCAGACGTCAGCGCGATGATCACCGCCCAGATCGACATCGTGACGGCAACGAGGGTCTTGCGCGACATGCGGTCCGAAAGCGACGACATCGGAATGGCCGCCAGCACGAACAAGACCCCGGTGGCGCCGCCGATCGCGCCGAGCACTGCGTCCGAAATGCCGAGCGCGTCCTGGATGTCGGGTGCGAGGACATTGAACGCGGCGTTGTCGAACACTTCGATCGCGCCGAGTGTCGCGATGATCGCGATTGTGCGGGCGCCCCCTTCGTGCACTGCTTCGCGTAGCGACACGGCGGGGGAGTCGACGCCGGGCAGGTCCGCGTCGGTGATCACCACCGGGTTGTCTTCCGCGTCGGACCGCGACGGTCCCTGGTCGAGTACGGCCGCCGCGAGGTCGGCCGCATTGGGCGGCGCCGGCTCGCCCGCCATCTACTCGACCTTGATCGGCGTGCCGTCGTCGGCCGGGACCCATTCCTCGACGCTCGCGTCGTACACCGACACGAAGACGTAGTCGCCGGCGTCGTGCTTGTCCGGCCCGAGGGAAGCCTCGGGTCCCGCCGATACCACCGGAACGAGGGTTTCGAACGCGGCGATCACACTGGCCTGGGTGACGTCTCCGGCTTCCCCGGCGGCCTCGATCGCGGCGACGAGGGTCTGGAGCTGGATGCACGTGACGGCCGTGTAGAGGTAGCCGTCGGAGCCCGCCTCGAATTCCTCGGCGCCGCCCGCGACCGCGATCTCGTTGCATTCGACCGTGGCGTCGGTGGCTTCGGCGAACGCGGCGTCGATGCCGAGCGCGCCGTCGTAGTTGTCCTTGGCGTTGACGTAGAAGCGAGCGACGGTGTCGGTGACGTTGTTGCCGATCGTCGTCCACTGCGGCGTGAAGTCGAGGTCGGCCGCCGCTTGGACGGTGGCGGAGCCGACGAGCGTCTGCGCGGTCAGGAACACCAGGTCGACGCCGGCGTCCTTCATCCGTTGGATCGCCACGTCGTGCTGCTCGCACGTCTGCGTACCCTCGGGGCACGGCAGTGCGAACTCGGCCGCGACCTCGTACCCAAGCGCTTCGATACTGGGGATGAGCGCGTCGGCGGCGGCCTCTTCCTGCTCGGGCCGGTCCATGCGGATGATGCCGATGGTTGCGCCCTCGAGTTCGCCGCGGTCGTCGAGGATCTTCGGCCACGCGGTGTACAAGCGGTTGCGGCCGGCCGACAGGTGGGTCGCGACCGAGAACAAGCGCCCTTGCGCGGTCTCGTAGTAGGAGTCGGGCCAGCTGTCCATCGTGATCGTGAGCACGTCTTCGTATTGCGCCGCGCACTCCACCGTTTCGGCCGTGATCGCGGCCGCGATGATGACCGCGAACGGCTTGTCGTCCTGCGTCGCCTGCACGCACGCTTGGCGGCCGGCTTCGGGGTTGATCGCGGCATCGGCGCCGGCGATGACGTGCGGCACCAACTCGATCTGGCGGCCGAGCACGCCGCCGTTGGCGTTGATGTCGGCGACGACCGCCGCCAGCGTCTTGTCGGCGAGGCCGATCTCCGGGGCCAGGTTCTGTTCGCTGAGCGCCGAGAGGTCGGACGAGATCAGCGAGATCCTGATCGTGTCGTCGGTGATACCCGGCGCGTCGACCGTTCCCTCGGCGTCGTCGCCGGTCTCGGCCGCGGTGTCGTCGGTATCCGCCGTGCTGTCGTCGTCACTGGTTTCGCTCGTGCACGCCGCACCGAGCACCAATGCGCTCGCGAGCAGCGCGGCCGCCCAACCTCTGCCGTACTTCATCGATCCCCCCGGATCCCTTTGTATGAACTACGCCGGGGCAGGTGCCACCGGTACGTCGCCATGTACTTCTTCGAGTGTGGGTCCGATGCGGCCGACGAGTTCCGTCAGTGCGGCGCGATCGACCCCGTAGAGCTGGGCCGCGTTGTCACCGAGCATACGACGCGTCTCGTCCTCGGGTACGTCGCGAAAGCGCTCGCGAATCCAGTAGCGCGTGTACGGGAAGGTGCCCTCGGGGTGGGGGAGGTCGTTGCCCCACAACATGTTGCCGACGCCGACCAGGTGCCGGCGCTCCATATCTTCGACGCCGGGTGTCGACGCCGCGAGAAAACAGTTGCGGTCGAAGTACTCGGTCGGCTTCATCGTGATCGCCTCGCGGAACGCGTTCCCGAGTTTCTCGGTGTTGTGCCCACCGACGTATTTCTCGTCCATCTTGGCGAGCAGGTCGGGCGCCCACCACGCGCCGTTCTCGGCGACGACGTACTTGAGGTCCGGGTGGCGTTCGAACACACCCGACCAGATGAGCACCCACAGCGGACGCGCCGCCCACCAGTAGGCCTCGGTCGCGTAGATCGCCATCATCCCCGGCCCGAGCCCGTAGTCGGCCGGCCCCGAACCCGAGTGCGTGTGCAGCACCATTCCGAGTTCGGCGCACGTCGCCCACACCGGGTCGTAGACGGGGTCGTGATACGCGGGCTGGTCGAACCAGCGAGTGGGAATGAGCACGCCGCGCAGGCCAAGTTCCCGAGCGGCGCGGATTTCGGCGACGGCCGCGTCGATGTCGAAGAGGATCGGCACGATCGCGATGCCGATGCGGCGCGCCGCGGACATCGCACAGAAGTCGGCGAGCCAACGGTTGTGCGCACGCGCCCCGGCAAGTGCAAGTTCGGGAGCGGTACCCGCGCCGCCCGAGAGCCCCGAACCGAACGGAGACGCCGAGATACGCCCGGTGCCGAGCACGTCGGCGTCGGGGAACAGCACTTCGGCGGCGACACCTTGTTCGTCGATGATCTCGTCGCGCACCGCGGAGTCGTACGCGGCGGTCAGTCCACCGTCGCCACCGGTGATCTTCTCCCACTTGGCGAGGAACTCGTCGTTGTTGCGCATCTTCGCGACCATCTCGCGCATTGCGGCGGCTTCCTTCTGATGTTCGTCGAATGCCTCGCGGTACTGGGGGTCGAGGTATTCGCGGTAGTGCGCGGCAGGCGGGCCGGCGTGGCCGTCGGACGAGATGACGAAGTAGCGCTTCACGGTGACTCCCGCTCAGTCGATTGCGTGCGCGGGATCGCTGTAGAACTGCTGCACCCACTTGCGGTGCGCAAGGATCCCGGTCTCCTCCTTGGTGAGCACCGGACGCGCGTTGTAGCGCTTGTTCTCCCAGATCGGGATGTCCTGGCTCACACCCGTCATGAATCGGTCGCCGATGTCGCGCGCGGCGTTGTCGCCCAGTGACTTCGGTGTGACCCAGCTCCACCGCACGTGCACGTTGTCTTCGTCTACCGGTGTCGTCGACGACAGGAACGTGAACGCGCCCGGTGTGCGCAACACGCCGAGGCCCAGACCGAACGATTCCCGCACGAACGAGCCGCCGCCGGCTTCGGTGCGCTTGTAGGGCTGGTCGGTGACGAGCTGTTCGGTGTCCCACGGAATATCGGGCGAGCCGTGCACGTACTGGAAGTGCGCGAAGTCGTGGTTGTTCTCGGCCATCTCCTGGCAGCACGACGCGACGGGAAACTCGCGCGTGTACGGCTCGGACCATTCGGGATCGGAGAACTCGGGCACCTCGGGCACGTCGTAGAACGGGTCGCCACCCTCGAGGTGATGCCACGCCCAGACCATGCGATTGCGTTCGATCGTCGGAAACGCGCGCACCTTCGCCTGGCTCGGAGCCTTGTCGACCTTGGTGTACGGGATGTCGGTGCAGCTCCCGCTCGCGCCGTCGTAGCACCAGCCGTGGAAGGGGCACCGGATGCCCTCGCCGTCGACCTTGCCGCCCACCGAGAGGTTGGCGCCGAGGTGCGCGCAGTACGCGTCGACGAGCCGCGGCGCGCCCGACTCGGTGCGGAAGAGCGCGAGTTCACGACCGAAGTAGAAGGCGGGCAGGACGGTCGTGGCCGGCAGTTCGTCGGAGGTCGCGACGATGAACCAGCCGTTCGGAATGGGGAACGGGAACCGGCGCCCGGGCGCGCGCCGGATCCGCGGCCGGGCGGCGGGATCGAGCGTGACGTTCAGGTCGGCCGGCATCGGGAGCCCGGGCGGAACGGGGTTCGAGACGGGCGGAAGCGACTCGGCGATCGCCATCAGCAGCCTCCCTCGGGCCCGTCACCCGGGCCGCGGTGCGTCGATTCGAATTGCGTTCGGATTTCCATTCCGAATCTAATCTGTTCGCGTTTCACCCGGCAAGCAAGGGGGACCCCCGATGACCGACGAGCATTACGCCGAGCGCATGTTCCCGGCGCCCGTTGATCACGGCATCGCGCAGCCCGATCGCGCGGTGTGCAGCGTGCCGTTCGGGACCAGTTCGTACCTCGAAGGCGCGCGCGGTGACGGCACGTCGTGGTACGAGGGCGGCGGCGCCGCGGG
>JANNHK010000412.1:0-2825 GCA_031404355.1 Actinomycetes bacterium | reverse complement strand
GGCCCCCTCACCCCCCCACCCCTGGTTTGGGCGCTCTCCCAACCCCCTTGTGTGGGCAACCGCCGCATGCCTATGGGAGGCGGCCGAACCAGCGGAGGCTGCCGGCGCCGGCGAGGAGGCCGAAGACCAGGGCGATGCCGGCGAAGGTGTCGGACACCTCCCGGGGCTCTCTTGTTTCGCTGGTCAACTCGCGGCCGAGTTTTTCGTAGACGCTCGTGAGTTCGCTCGCGGTCTTGGCCGTGAAGGATTCGCCGTCGGTGCCGGCCGCGAGTTGGGCGAGCGCGTCACGGTTGACGGGCACGCTGACGGTGCCGCCCATGCCGTCGTCGATCGTGCCGCCGTCGGTGCCGAAGGCGACGGTGTGGACGGGGATACCGGCCGCGGTCGCGGCCCGCGCCGCTTCGTCGTTCGGGAGCCCGGCGGTGTTCTCGCCGTCGGAGAGCAGCACGACGGCCGCGCTCGGCTTGGCGTCGGGATCGGGCACCTCTTCGCTCGACGTGGGAACCGAGTCGATCGCGCCCAGTGCGGCGACGACGGCGTCGCCGATCGCGGTGCCCTCTTCGAGGTCGAACGACTGCACGGCCTCGCGGGCGTAGGCGATGTCGTCGACGGGCGGCACGAGCACGCGGGCGGCCGCCGAGAACGTCACGATGCCGATGCGCACACCGTCGGGCACGTTGTCGAGGAACGCCTCGGCCGACTTGCGTGCCGCGGAGATACGCGACGGTGACACGTCGTCGGCTTCCATCGAGCGCGACGCGTCGATGGCGAGGATGACGATGGCGTCCTTGCGCACGGTCGTCTGCGCCACCGCGGGCCGGGCGAACGCGAGCACGGTCGCGATCAGTGCGCAGACGGCGACGACGGCAGGCAGGTGGCGGCGCCAGCCGGGCCGGTCGGGGGCAACTTCGTCGAACAGTGAGAGATCGGAGAATCGCAGCACGTAGCCGCGACGCCGAACCTGTTGGGCGACGTACGCGCCGACCACCAGCACGGGTGCGAGCAACAGCCACAGCCGCGACGGTGCGAGGAACGTGAGGTCGTCGAACATCAGCGCACTCCCGAAGCAATGCGGCGGCGCCGGCGGCGCACCGCGAACTGGGCGAGCGCGACGGCCCAGTCCTCGTCGGTGCGTACGGGGAGATGGTCGGCACCGGCCGTCGTCACTGCGCGCGCCAGGTGCATGCGTCGGGCCCGGGCGGAGGCCGCGAAGCGTGCACGCAGGAGCGGGTCGCGAGTGTCGACCGCGCGGCGCCGACCAGATTCGGCGTCTTCGAGCATCACGAAGCCGACGTCGGGCATCGTCATTTCGCGCTCGTCGACGACTTCGACGGCCACCACGTCGTGGCGGGCGGCGAGCCCTTGGAGTTCGCGCTGCCAGCCGTCGGGGACGAGGAAGTCGGAGACGACGACGACCATGCCGCGCCGGCGGGCCAGGCGGCGGGCTTGGCGCAGCGCGGCAGTGAGGTCGCCGGGGCCTGACTGCGTGCGCTGGATCGTCGCGAGGATCGTGGCCGCGTGCGCCTGGCCGCTCCGGGCCGGCACGTGGACGGGCCGGTCGACAGCGAGCAGCGCTCCGACCCGGTTGCCGCTGGTGGAGCCCAGCACGGCGAACGCGCCGGCCAAGTCGCGGGCGACGTCGCGCTTGTCAACTTTCGCGGTGCCGAACGCGAGGCTCTCGGACATGTCGACGACGATGAGCATCTCGAGTTCGCGCTCGGCGATGGAGTCGCGCACGTGGGTCTCGTTGGTCCGCGCCGTGAGCGACCAGTCGATGCGCCGGACGTCGTCACCGGGTTCGTACATGCGCGCGTCGCCGGCATCGTTGCCGGGCCCGGGCACAAGACCCGCGTAGTCGCCCTGCAACAACCCGTCGAGCCGGCGCAGCACCGTCAGTTCGAGCCGCCGCAGCACCGGATCAGACAAGCTGCGGGCAGACGTGCGCGTCATGCCACTCCGAGACGGGTCTTCACGAGCGGTGCCTTCACCTCGGTGAGCAACTCGACCACGACATCGTCGATCGAGACGCCGTCGGCCAGCGCGTCGAACGACAGCACGAGCCGGTGGTTGAGCACGTCGTACGCGAGGTCGTACACGTCCTGCGGAATCGCGTACGTGCGGCCGCGCATGAGTGCGATGGCACGCGCCGCCGCGACGAGACCGAGCGTCGCCCGGGGGCTGGCCCCGTACGCGAGCAGACCGTCGATCTGCGGCAGTCCCGCGGCCTTCGGGTCGCGGGTTGCGAGCACGATGCGCACCGCGTAGTCGGTGACCTCGGGCGCCACTTCAATGGCGGCCGCGGCGGCTTGCAGCGCGCACACGTCTTCGGGGTCGAGCAGACGCGCGGGCGGGTCTTCGGGGCGCGAGGCGCGCGCGACGATCTCGTGCTCCTCGTCGGGCGTCGGGTAGTCGACCGGCACCCGCATGAGGAACCGGTCGCGCTGCGCCTCGGGCAGCGGGTACACGCCTTCGGACTCGATCGGGTTCTGCGTCGCGAGCACGAGGAACGGCTTCGGCACCTTGTACGTCGTGCCGCCGATCGACACCTGCCGTTCGGCCATGACTTCGAGGAGCGCCGACTGCACCTTGGGCGGGGCCCGGTTGATCTCGTCGGCGAGGACGAAGTTCGAGAACAGCGGCCCGAGTTCCACGTCGAAGCTCTCGGTCGACGGCCGGTACACGCGCGTGCCGACGAGGTCCGACGGCACGAGGTCGGGCGTGAACTGGAGCCGCGTGAACTGGCCGCCCAGCGTGCGGGCGAGCGTCGACACCGTGAGCGTCTTACCCAGCCCGGGCACGCCTTCGAGCAGGCAGTGACCGTTGGC
>JANNHK010000411.1:0-2770 GCA_031404355.1 Actinomycetes bacterium | reverse complement strand
CCTGTCGGTCACGCTCAACGGCGAGATCTGGGTCGACTCGACACCCGCCCGGTACGCCGCGCTCCCCGTACCCACCGTGGAGTACGTCGCTGAAGTAATCGCGCCATCGTTCGCTGCGGTCGGCATCGACATCGGCCCGGCGCGCCTGCTGTCGGCCGACGAAACGCAGGGACTACGCACGACATGGGCCCGCCGGCTGAGTCATGCGCGCGTCCATCCGCGGTTCGTCTCCTTCGACGGTGCCGCGCGTTCTTGAGTCAAGAGGCAACGCAGTGGCATGCGTCACATCTGGGCTGGAGGGCTTTAGGGGCCAACGTGCCTATTGCAACAGACGGCGGGATTCGCGGGACACGCGACAGCGGCTTCGGTACCGTGCTCTTGGGCGGGTTTGGGAGACACTTCACGCATAGGGGCAACAAAGTGTCTTCGTCTTTCTTATTGCGCGGTCGAGTCACAGCGGCCGCGACCATCGTCGCCGTCGCGGGTTCCGCGTTCATCACCGCCGTGCCTGCGTCAGCAGCCACTCCGGGGACGAACGGCGAGATCGCGTACACGGTCGACGGGCAGCAGTCCATCTTCTTCGGTCCCGACGCGGCGGTCGCGGGCACGCCGCTGCTTTCCGATGCCGGGACCAGGTTCGACGACGTGTCGTACTCGGCCGACGGCACAAAGATCGTGTACGTCAGCAACGGCGACCTCGGCGGCAATCCCGAGGGCAACGACGAGCTGTGGATGGCCGACGCGTCGGGAGCCAACCGCACGCAGCTCACCTTCACCGGGGCGAACATCGCCAACCGCGACCCGAGCTGGTCGCCCGACGGCGAGCGCCTCGTGTTCGTGTCGATCTTTCCCTTCGGCGCGCGTCTCGACCCCGAACTCGTTTCGATGGAGGCGGTGGCGAACGCACCCATTGCTCGGTTGACGTGGAGCTACAGCGCTGACGAGGCCGACCCGGTGTACCACCCGAGTGGCGACTTCATCGTCTTCTCGACCCGGCGGTTCATCTTCGGCCAGTCCGGCGAGACCACGTGGGACCTCTGGCGCATGTACGACGACAACGGCCTGTATTCGTTCGAGGCGCCGTTGGCCTTGACCTTCGACGTGCATGAGCAGGACCCCGACTACTCCCCGGACGGGAAGAGCCTGGTGTACTCGAAGTCGTCGCTCGCGGGTGGCGACGACCGGATCTGGGTTTCCGCTTCTGACGGCTCGGGTGCGCACATGGTTTCCGAGTCAACCGTCGGTGTCGCTACCGATCCGGTCTTCTCGCCGGACGGCGCGCGCCTCGCGTACACCGCGGACGGCTCGACCGTTCGCACCATGGACCTCAACGGCGGTGCCGGCAACGCGGTCGCCGAGATTGTGGGCGACACTGCTGCCCGGCCGAGTTGGCGGGCGGTCGACCCCTACCAGTGGGAGCCGGACTGGGTGCTGGCCGAAGGCGTCCAGCTCAAGTTGACCGACCGGGACATGCTCGACCGCCGTGTCCTCGAAGCCGATCTCACGGCGCCCGGTGTCGCGACGATCGGCAACGGGCTGATCTTCGGTTCGGCCGAGGTACAGGTCGCGATCGACGGCGCCGTCGGCACCTACGAGCTGCCGAACCGCAACTGGACGCGCACCGTCCGGAAAGGTGTCGTGGTCGGCTACACGTACAGGGACACCGCGCTGGACGCCGGTCCGGTGAAGGCGGCCAAGGTCGACTTGGTGAAGGGCACGATCTCGGTCTCGGGCAAGGGAATCGAGCTGAACCAGTCGCTCGACGTGCTGCCGCTGGCCAGCCCGGTGCGCTTCGAGTTCCGCGTCGGCGATGTCGGCGTCTGCGCCGTCTACGGCGGAACGATCAAGTACAACGTGCCGCCGGGGGCCGCCGGGACGCGCACCTGGAGGGCGACGAAGGCCCCGGTGCCGGCGTCCTGCTAATACGGCGAGAGCACTGCGAGACGGCTCCCGGTTCGGCCGGGAGTCGTTTCGCGTCACGGATGGGTTGCGGGCTACGGAGCGGGCGGACCGCAGGCGATCGTTCCCCGCACGACGATCTCGGTCCCGTCGTCGCCGACGAACGTGGTGTCGACCTCCGATTGCGTCAGCACGGGTCCGGTCGCGATGGCGCCGTCGGCGTTGAACGTGGCGCTCGCGCCGGTCGCGTCCTCGTAGACGAGCGACGCGGGCCCGAATCCGACGGTTAGGTACCAGGTGGAGCCGTCGGCATCGACCCACTGGGCGCTGAATTTCGGGTCTTCGCCGGTACCGGTCGTGCACTGGCCCGTCGCACCGTCGGTTGCCACTCCCTCGACGGTGAGTGACGCGACCGAGGGCAGGCGGTCGAAGCGGCCGTAGCCGTACTCGGCCGCGACGACCGGCACGGCGTCGGGTACGAGTTCGGGTGCCGCGTCGATCACCGCTTGAACGAGTTCGGTGCGCGCCGCGAGATCGGGCGCGATCCAATCGCCCACGTTGCGCCCCGCGCCCGTCATCCACAAGACGAGGGTGTCGCCGACGCGCGCGGCGACGAAGCCGGCACGGGTGAAGTCGGTCGCGCTGCGCACGGCGCCCGGAATCGGCGCGCCGGCGGCCGTGGTCGCGGGGTTGCCGAGGCCTTCGACCGCGGCTGTCGGCGCGAACACCGGGTATTGGTTGTGCTGCAGCGCGCCGGCGGCCGTCTCGGCCCCCGCGAGCTGCTGGAACAACAGGGCCGCGCCGAAGCCGTCGTCGATGGTTGTCCCGCCGCTCCATACGCAACCGTTCCAGGCCACTTCGTCCGGCAGCT
>JANNHK010000410.1:0-1918 GCA_031404355.1 Actinomycetes bacterium | reverse complement strand
TTCGTTACTCGTTCCCACGTCGCGAACTCGATCCGGTATCCGTGCCGGGCGGGCACGCTCCACTTCTCGTTGTCGTACTCGTAGTCTGCCGGATCGTCATGCCACCGACGCCCGTTCGTCTCGAGGATCAGGCGCCGCTGGGTCAGCGCGAAGTCGTAGAAGTACGTGCGGCCCTTCCACTCCAACGGGAACTCACGGACGAAGTCGGTGATGCCGTGCGCAACGAGCAACCGCCGTGTCTTCACTTCAAGTATCGAGCGCGACGGGTGAACCGGGTCCAATTCGTTGAGAAGGGCTCGCATAGCCCTCGTCCCTCGGCGCCCGTGGGTTCCCCATCGTTTGAGGTACGCATGGAGCGCTGGAACCGACGTCAGTCGACGGCGGCGGGCGTCCTCGCAAGCGATTTCAAACGATTCGCTGTCGAGGAGTGACGCGAGCGCGACCAACGTCGGCTCGATCCCGGTGACTCGAGTGCCGCGGTGCTGTCGCACCATGAGCGGCCGCATGTCCTTGACCCGACGAACCACGACGCCGGCGCCTCGCATCCGCACCGTGTCGGGAACGACGATCTCCGGCGTCTCTGTGCGTATGCCTTCAAGCCGGTAGACCTCACCCGCCGAACGACCGTCACCCGCGGCCTCGCTCCCGGCCCATAGCAATGCCGCCCGCAGTTGCGACTCGTTCGTCTGCGATGAAGCCGCCATCCGGTAGGTATCAGGGAAAACACGTTCGATAACGCCGTCGGCGACCAGGACGCTCAGCTGTTTGCGGTTGACTCCGAGCTCAATCGCGTCCGCGCCGCGGAACGAACCAAGCTTCGACAGCGCGCTCACATGTTTATTGGCCACTGCATACCCCCTGGCGTAATCCACGGGCCAACAAAGGGCCCGGAACAGGGGAAGCGTCCGCACGTTACGACTGGGGTGTGACATGGCGCGGCGCATGTGACACAGATGTTAGACAGTGGCGATGTCATGGCTGAAGCGGGTCGCTGTTCTCGGCGCGGTTGTCGCGCTCACGGCGTGCTCGTCGGGCGACGACGACGCCAGCGAGTCGGAGGCACCTCCCGACGAGACGACGATTGCGGCGACGCCGACGACAGTTGAACGGCCCGCGGGTCCGGTCGCGGATGTGTCGGAAGAACTCACCGGCGGCGACGGCGTGTTCATCGGTTCCTCGATTCCCGGCCAGCTCGAGGACGGCTACGTCGAGCGCGAGTACGTGGCCGCGGGTACCGCCGCTTCGTACGAGGCGGCGCAGGAGTTGACATCCGACGGTCAGTGGACGCTCGCACTCGGCCCCGAAGCGGAGTACCGGACGCGCATGCTTGTGCGCCGGCCCGAGAACCCCGAAGACTTCAGCGGCGTCGTGCTCGTCGAGTGGTTGAACGTGAGTGGCGGTGTCGACGCCGACCCCGACTACGTCACAAACCGCGAGGAGATCGGGCGCCAGGGCCACGCGTGGGTCGGTGTCTCGGCGCAAGCGCTCGGCGTGGAAGGCGGGCCGGTGCTCGTCACGGTGGAGGGTCCCGGTACCGAGGTTGCCGGCAAGGGCCTGAAGGCCATCGACGCCGCGCGCTACGGCTCACTCGCCCACCCCGGCGACGCGTTCGCGAACGACATCTATACGCAAGTGGCCCGGGCACTGCACGAAGGCGGTCCACCGCTGGGCGACGTCGAACCGACCCATGTGATCGCGACGGGGCAATCCCAGTCGGCCGCGGCCCTGGTGACGTACATCAATGGCGTGCAGCCGTTGACACACGCGTTTGACGGCTTCTTCGTGCACAGCCGAGGGAGGTCGGGGCTGCCGGTTGTCTCGCCCGGCGAATCAGCCGACATGGCCGGATCGCTCCGTGGCCCGTCGTCCATCGTCCGCACCGACACCGATGTGCCGGTGTTCGTGTTCCAGACCGAGG
>JANNHK010000409.1:0-4799 GCA_031404355.1 Actinomycetes bacterium | reverse complement strand
GCCAACAGTCCACTGTTGGCTATCGACGCATCCCCCTCATTGGGGTGTCAGGAGGTCTGCCAGGATCGGGATGACGAGGGGGCAGCCGGCATCCAGTTCGTCGTCGGTGACGGGGACGCCGCGCCACTTCAATTTTGATTCGACCTCGAGGCGCCGGGCGATGGTCTTCATGTACGCGTCTCGATTCCCGTGCCACTTGTAGGGATCGAACTCGGCCCACGCCTCGAACTCGGGCCAGGCCAGGTCGAGGTCGACCCAGCGCGTCGGCGAGAGCCACACGCGGAACTGCAGCACCGGCTCGGGAAGACCGGCGGCGCGCACGATCTGTAGGAGTCGAAGTTCGGGCGTCGTCGCATTCTTCGACGACGGCGGAATGAAGTTGTTGAGCATCCGTTCGACCATCAGGCCACCCGGGCGTTCGACACCGCCGAGCCGTTCCCATTCGGCCCACACCTGCGGCACGTCAACGAGATCGCGTCGGACCGCTTCCAACATCGTGTGGTCATACGTATCGACGCTGAGTTCACCTCGGCAGACGAGCAGGCCAAGATCGTTCATCATGCGCGCGGCTCGCGTCACCGGGATGTTGTCGAGATACGTGATGTCCCTGTCCGACATGAAGCGGCTCTCGTGCGGAATTACGCCGTCGTGCCGTGCTCGTCGGTGTCGTGGTGACGTGATCTCGCAGACTTCCTGGCCCGCCGGGAGATCTCGCAACTGTGCGGCCGTCCGGAACGACGCAACGCTGAACTTTCCGCCCGCGAACGTGGCCGCCATGACGGTTTGCTTCCACGTCGACGGCGACGCTGCGATCCGGTAGACGCTCTCGTAGACCCGCTCCAGGAGCCCGGTCTGCATGCGCCATTGGACTTGGCGGGGACTTCCGAGTTCGAGCAGTTGCTCCCGGCCGACCACAAAGTGCTGGGCGCCGGCCAATTCCAACAGGCGTTTGTCGTACTTCTGCATGCCGCATGCTCGCGGCCAGGTGAGACACCTACAAAGGGATGCGTCGATAGCTAACAGTCCACTGTTAGCTATCGACGCATCCCTTTGTACCGTCAGACGACGAAGTATTTGGCTTCGGGGTGGGGGACGACTATCGCCGACGTTGATTGCTCGGGCACCAAGTGGAACTCTTCGGTGAGGGCCACGCCTATTTGGTCGGCCTGTAACAGCTCGGCGACCTTGACCTGGTCGTCCAGGTCGGGGCAGGCGGGGTAGCCCCACGAGTAGCGGGAACCGCGGTATTGCTGGCGGAACAAGCCCGCGATCGACGGGCCGTCTTCTGCCGCGAAGCCCCACTCTTCGCGGATGCGGCGGTGCCAGAACTCGGCCAACGCCTCGGTCATCTCGACCGACAGGCCGTGGAGCAGCAGGTACTCCTGGTACCGGTCGGCCGCGAACAGTTCCTTCTCACGCTCGCTCGCGCGGTGGCCGACCGTGACGATGTGGAAGGCCGCGTAGTCGGGTTCGCCGCTCTCGACCGGGCGGAAGAAGTCGGCGATCGACAGGAACCGGTCCTTGTGCTGGCGAGGGAAATCGAATCGCAGCCACTCCTGCGTGCGGGTGTCGTCCTTCCACACGATCAGGTCGTTGCCCTCGGCGTTCACCGCGAAGTAACCCCACGCGACCGCGGGTACGAGCAGGCCCTCTTGCTTCGCGATCTCGAGTTGCTCGCGCAGCACCGGACGGATGCGGTTCTTGAACTCTTCGTCGTTCTCGCCACCGCCCTTCTCGGGGCGGAACTGCCACTGGTTGCGGAACAGGGCCGTCTCGTTCACGAACGCGACGATGTCGTCGAGCGAGATGCCCTTGGCGACGCGCGCTCCGAGGAACGGGGGGCCGAACACCTTCGCGTCGAGCGCGACATCAGAGCGGGCCGGTACCTCGACCGCTTCCTCGACGCGTTCGCTCTTGCGAGGCGGGAGTTTGCGGCCGCCGGCCTCGCGCCCGAACGCCGGGTCGAGTACGCCCGACTTCTTGCCGGCCATGAGCGTGTCCATGGTGCGCAGACCTTCGAACGCGTCCTTGCCGTAGAACACCCGGCCGTCGTATACCTCGCGCAGGTCGACTTCGACGTAGTTGCGCGTCAGCGCCGCGCCGCCCAGCAGCACGGGCACGGTGTCGGACAGCCCGCGCGCGTTGAGCTCTTCGAGGTTGTCGCGCATGATCAGCGTGCTCTTGACGAGCAACCCGCTCATGCCGATCGCGTCGGCGTCGACTTCGAGGGCTTTGTCGATCATCTCGGTGATGTTCACCTTGATGCCGAGGTTGTAGACCATGTAGCCGTTGTTGGTGAGAATGATGTCGACGAGGTTCTTGCCGATGTCGTGCACGTCGCCCTTGACCGTGGCGATGACGACCTTGCCCTTGCCGCCCGCGTCGGCCTTCTCCATGTGCGGTTCGAGGTACGCGACCGACGCCTTCATCGTCTCCGCGCTCTGGAGCACGAACGGCAGTTGCATCTCACCCCGGCCGAACAGGTCGCCGACGACCTTCATGCCCTCGAGGAGCACGTCGTTGATAACCGACAGCGCGGGCCGCGACTGCAACTGCTCGTCGAGATCGGCTTCGAGGCCGTCGCGGTCGCCGTCGATGATGCGGTGCTTGAGTCGTTCCTCGACGGTCCAGCCCGAGCGGTCCTCTTTGACGATCGCGCCCGCCTCGACGTTCTCGAACAATGCCATGAACTCGGTAAGCGGGTCGTAGCCGTCGGCGCGGCGGTCGTAGATCAGGTCGAGCGCGACTTCGCGCTGACGGTCGTCGATCTTGTGCAAGGCCATGATGCGGGCCGCGTGCACAATCGCGGCGTCGAGCCCGGCCTCGCGGCACTCGTGCAGGAACACACTGTTCAGCACGTGCCGGGCGGCGGGCTTCAGCCCGAACGACACGTTGGACAAGCCGAGAATCGTCGACGCGCCCGGCAACTCGGCCTTGATGCGCCGGATTGCCTCGATGCTCTCCATCGCGTCGCGCCGCAGGTCGTCGTCGCCGGTCGAGAGCGGGAACGTGAGCGGGTCGAAGATCAGGTCCGACGGGTCGATGCCGTACTTCTGCGTCGCGAGGTCGTAGATGCGCCGCGCGACCCGCAGCTTCCACTCGACGTCGCGGGCCTGGCCGACTTCGTCGATGGTGAGGCAAATGACCGCCGCGCCGTACTCGGCCGCGAGGCGGAACACGCGGTCCATGCGCTTGCCCTCGTCTTCGCCCTCTTCGAGGTTGGCGGAGTTGAGGATCGCCTTGCCGCCGTGGTGCATCAGCCCGGCCTCGACCACGGGCGGTTCCGTCGAGTCGAACACCAGTGGCAAACTCGCCTGCGTCGCGAACCGCCCGGCCACTTCGTCCATGTCGACGGCGCCATCGCGGCCCACGTAGTCGACACACACGTCGAGCACGTGCGCGCCTTCCTTCACCTGCTCGCGTGCCATCTGCACGCACGTGTCCCAGTCGGACTCGAGCATCGCGTCGCGGAACTTTCTCGACCCGTTCGCGTTTGTGCGTTCGCCGACTGCGAGGTACGCGAGTTCCTGCTGGAACGGTACGTGCGAGTAGATCGACGAGCAGCCGGGCTCGAACTCGACGGTCCGCTCGATCGGAGCGCGCACGCCCAACCGTGACGTCACGGCCTCCAGGTGCGCGGGCGTCGTGCCGCAGCACCCGCCGACGACGTTGAGGCCGAACTCGGTCACGAACCGCTCGTGGGCGTCGGCCAGTAGCTCAGGAGTGAGGTCGTAGTGCGTGTGGCCGTCGACGATCGACGGCAAGCCGGCGTTGGGCAAACACGAGAGGTACGTGCGCGCGTGCTGCGCGAGGTAACGCAGGTGCTCGGTCATTTCCCCCGGCCCGGTCGCGCAGTTCATGCCGATCACGTCGGGCTTCATCGCTTCGAGCGCGGTCAGCGCGGCGCCGATCTCGCTGCCGACGAGCATGCGCCCCGTCGTCTCGACCGTCACCTGCACCATGAGCGGCAGCAGCACACCGGCCTTCGCCATCGCCCGCCGCGCGCCGTTGATCGCGGCCTTGCCCTGGAGGAGGTCGTACACCGTCTCGACGAGCAGGATGTCGATGCCGCCCGCCAGCAGGCCCTCGACCTGCGCCTCGTAGTTGTCGCGGAGCGCGTCGTAGCGGATGTGACCGAGCGACGGAAGCTTTGTGCCGGGCCCGATCGACCCCGATGACCCAGCGCGGCTTGTCGGGCGTCGAGAACGACGACGCGACCTCACGAGCGATTGCCGCAGCGCGCTCGTTGATCTCGAACGTCTTCTCGGGGATCTGGTACTCGTTGAGCACGAGCGGGAACGCGCCGAACGTTGCGGTCTCGACCGCGTCGCAGCCGGCCTCGAAGAACTCGGCGTGCATCTGCGCCACGAGATCGGGCCGGGTGAGCACGAGGTGCTCGTTGCACCCTTCGAGCGCGAGCCCGCCGAAATCGTCGGGGCCGAGGTCGTGGCCCTGCATCCAGGTACCGAACGCCCCGTCGAAGACGACGACCCGCTCACGGAGAGCGTCGAGGACGGGGTGCTCGGCGCCGCTGCCGACGGGCCGGTCGGTGCCTCGGGGGTCGCGCATCGATCCAGCGTATGTCCCGCGCCTGCCCCTCTTTCTTACTTTGAGTCGGACCGTCATCGGGGGCCCGGTTTCCTTGCTTCCCATTCCCTTACAGGTATAGACAGCCAGCTCAAGGGTGTTGTGGGGGGAAGCGGGATGCACCGCGCCACTACCGACGGGCCGGTCGGTGCCTCGGGGGTCGCGCATCGATCCAGCGTATGTCCCGCGCCCGCCCCTCTTTCTCACTTTGA
>JANNHK010000408.1:0-6265 GCA_031404355.1 Actinomycetes bacterium | reverse complement strand
GGGCCATGGAAGGTCGCTACGCCGAACTGCACTGTCATTCCAACTTCTCGTTCCTCGACGGCGCCAGCCATCCCGAGGAGCTGGTCGAGGAAGCCGCGCGCCTCGGGTTGGCGGGGTTGGCGCTCACCGACCACGACGGGTTCTACGGCGTGGTGCGCTTCGCGGAAGCAGCCCGCCCGCTCGCACTGCCGACGGTGTTCGGCGCGGAGATGACCCTCGGGGCGCGCACGCCCCCGAACGGGTTGGCCGACCCGCCCGGAGAGCACCTGATCGTGCTCGCGCAGGGTCCGGTCGGGTACGCGCGCCTCGCCAACGCGATCAGCACGGCGCAGCTCGCGGGCGAGAAGGGCGCACCGCGTGTCGCGCTCGCCCAACTCGCCGACGCGGCGCGCGTGCCCGTACATCTGAACGGCGACGTTCCGAGCCGCGAGAACGACGCGTGGTTCGTGCTCACCGCGTGTCGCAAGGGCACTGTCCCGGCCGCATTGCAACGCGACGGTCCCGCGGCCGCAGAACGCGCATTGCGCGAGCTCGTCGACGCGTTCGGGCGCGACCACGTGCTCGTGGAGCTCTGGGACCACGGCGACCCGCTCGACCGGCACCGCAACGACGCGCTCGCGCAGATCGCGCTGCGCGCGGGCGTCGAGGTGGTGGCGACCAACAACGTGCACGACGCGATCCCCGCCCGGCGGCCGCTCGCGACCGCGTTGGCCGCGGTGCGGGCTCGCCGCTCGCTCGACGAGATCGATGGCTGGCTGCCGGCCGCATCGTTCGCGCACCTGCGTTCGCCCTACGAACAGTCGCGCCGGTTCGCCCGCTGGCCGGGCGCGGTGGCGCGCACGGCTGACATTGCCGAGGCGTGCGCGTTCGACCTCAAGCTCGCGGCCCCGGAGCTGCCCGGCTACCCGGTGCCCGACGGCCACACCGAGATGACCTGGCTGCGCGAGCTCACCCGCCGGGGCGCGGCCGTCGCGTACCCGGAGTCGCACCGGCAGCACGCGAAGGCGATGAGCCAGATCGAGTACGAGCTGTCGGTCATCGAGCAGCTCAACTTCCCCGGCTACTTCCTGCTGCTGCACGACATCGTCGAGTTCTGCCGCCGGGGCGACATCTACTGCCAGGGCCGGGGGAGCGCGGCGAACAGCGCAGTGTGTTACGCGCTCGGGGTCACCAAGGCCGACGCGGTCGCGCTGGGCTTGTTGTTCGAACGGTTCCTGTCGCCCGAGCGCGACGGCCCGCCCGACATCGACCTCGACATCGAGCATCAGCGCCGCGAAGAAGTGATCCAGTACATGTACGACCGCTACGGGCGGCAGCGGTGCGCGCAGGTTGCCAACGTCATCACCTACCGGCCCCGCTCCGCGCTGCGCGAGATGGCCAAGGCCGCGGGCGTCGCGCCCGGCCAAGCCGACGCGCTCGGCAAGTGGGTCGACCGCTGGGCCGCCGGCCCCGAGGCTTTTGCCGAACTGGCGTCACAAAACCAGGCGGCGCCTGGTTCTGTGACGCCAGTTCACCTGCCCGCGACCCGGCCGCCGCCGATTCCGCCGCTCGCGCTCGCGCTGGCCGCGCAGGTGATCGACTTCCCGCGCCACCTCGGTATCCACTCGGGCGGCATGGTGATGGCCGACCGGCCGCTGGTCGAGTTCTGTCCGGTCGAGTGGGCGCGCATGGAAGGGCGGTCGGTGTTGCAGTGGGACAAGGACGACTGTGCAGCCGCGGGGCTCGTGAAGTTCGACCTGCTCGGGCTCGGCATGCTCACGATGCTGCACATCGCCGTCGACATGGTGCGCGAGTACTCGGGCGTCGACATCGACCTCGCGACGATCCCGCAGGAACCCGAGGTGTACGACCTGCTGTGCGCGGCCGACACGGTCGGCGTGTTCCAGGTCGAGAGCCGGGCCCAGATGGCCACGTTGCCGCGGCTGCGACCGCGCACGTTCTACGACCTCGTCGTCGAAGTCGCGCTGATCCGCCCCGGCCCGATCCAGGTCGGCTCGGTGCACCCGTACCTGCGGCGGCGTAACGGCGAAGAAGAAGTCACGTACATCCATCCGCTCACGAAACCGTCGCTCGAGAAGACACTCGGCGTGCCGCTGTTCCAGGAACAGCTCATGCAGCTCGCGGTCGACGTGGCCGGGTTCACCGCCGCCGAAGCCGACCAGTTGCGCCAGGCGATGGGTTCGAAGCGTTCGCAGGCGCGCATGGCCCGCATGCGCGAACGGTTGATGGCGGGCATGGCCGAGCGCGGTATCACCGGCGAGGTGGCCGAGGAGATCTTCCACAAGCTCGAAGCGTTCTCGAGTTTCGGGTTCCCCGAGAGCCACTCGGTGAGCTTCGCCTACCTCGTGTATTCGAGTTCGTGGATCAAGTACCACTACCCGGCCGAGTTCGCGGCCGCGCTCCTCAACGCGCAACCGATGGGCTTCTACTCGCCGCACACGATCGTGCGCGACGCCCGCCGCCACGGGGTGCAGATCCTCGGCCCCGACCTCAACAGGTCGCGTCGCGATGCGACACTCGAACCGCGCACCGCTGACCCTCGTACTGGCGACGACGAGCCGGTGGGGCGCGCCGTGCGCGGTTTTCACGCCGAACCGTCGCACCTCGCGGTGCGGCTCGGGCTGCGGTCGGTGCGGGGCCTGCACGACGCGTTGCTCGACCGCATCGACGACGCACGCGCCGAGCAGCCGTTCACCGGTCTCGAAGACTTCGTACGCCGTTCCGGAGCGACGGTCGACCAGGTCGAGACGCTGGCCACCGCGGGCGCGTTCGAACAGTGCTTCGGGCAGTCGCGCCGCGCCGCGCTGTGGGCCGCGGGCGCGCTCGCCACCGCCCGCCCCAACGTGCGGCGCGACGGCCGCGTGAGCGAGACGTTGCCCGGCGTCGTCACCGGCACCGACGCGCCCCAGCTTCCGGGCATGACCGAGATCGAAACCGTCGAAGCCGACCTGTGGGCCATGGGCATCTCGGTGGGGAAGCACCCGACCGAGTTCCTGCGCGAAGAACTGACCCGCCAGGGAGTTGTCACCGCCGCCGCGCTGCGCGATCTGCCCGACCGGTCGGTGGTCGAGGTCGCGGGCATCGTGACGCATCGCCAGCAACCGGCGACGGCCAAGGGCACTGTGTTCATCAACCTCGAGGACGAGACCGGCCTCGTGAACGTCATCTGCACGAAGGGCGTGTGGACCCGCTTCCGTACGGTGGCCCGCAGCTCACCGGCGCTACGAGTCCGCGGCGTGCTCGAACGCCACCAGGGCGTCATCAACCTCGTCGCGGGCCGAATAACGCGCCTGCCCGTGAGCCTCGCCGACGGGCTCCGTTCCCGCGATTTCCATTGACTCAATCGCGTACTTGGTAGCATTTAAGCTGCGTAAATAGTAGTGTATCAAGTGAGTGAATGGTATGGTGCGAGCATGGTCGAAGCCTCCTTCACGGGCGCCTATGTACGCCGGGTCGTTGATGACGAGCTGGACGAGCTATTCGGACAGCTCTCGGCGATCCTCCTGGACGGGCCGAAGGGCGTCGGGAAGACCGCAACGGCTGTGCAGCGGTGCCGCACAACCAGGAGGCTCGATGTCGAGGCCGACCGCGCCGTCATCGAAGCGGATCCCGCGCTCGTCGGACTCGGCGAACCGCCGGTGCTGATCGACGAATGGCAGCGAGTGCCGGCCGTGTGGGACGCGGTGCGCCGCCTCGTTGACGACGACCCGGCCGGCGGACACTTCCTCCTTACCGGCTCACCTCCTACGGGCGCGACGCACTCGGGCGCGGGCCGGATTACTTCCCTTCGAATGCGACCGCTGAGTTTGTTCGAACGCCGCGCTGACGACACAACGGTTTCGCTGCGCGAACTACTCGACGGCTCCCGTCCAGCTGTCACCGGCCGGTCGCTGCTCGGGCTCGCCGACTATGTCGACGAGATCATCGCCGGCGGCTTTCCCGGAATGCGACACCTCACCGGTCGAGCACGAGACCGCCAGCTCGACGGCTATCTCGAACGGATCGTCGACCGCGACTTGCCTGAGGCCGGATTCACCGTACGCCGTCCCGCGACGGTACGAGCATGGTTGCGGGCGTACGCCGCTGCGACGGCAACTACCGCCTCGTGGGAGACGATCCGGAATGCGGCGACGAGTGGGATGGCCAACAAGCCGGCCAAGACGACGAGCACCACCTACACCGAGCTCCTGATCGCGTTGCGCATCCTCGATCCGATCGACGCGTGGCTACCCACGAACAATCACTTTGCCCGTCTCACCGCGTCGCCCAAACACCACCTTGTGGACCCGGCTCTGGCTGCCCGTCTCCTGGGTCGAAGCCGCGGGCACCTCCTCGCCGGCGAGGAAGGACCCGTCAGCGTCCCGCGGGATGGAACGCTGCTCGGCGGGCTCTTCGAATCGCTCGTCGCCCTCTCGGTACGGACGTTCGCGCAGGCGGTCGACGCGAACGTGTACCACCTCCGCACGCATAGTGGTCGTCACGAGATCGACTTTGTTGTCGAACGGGGCGGCCGCGTCCTCGCGTTGGAGGCGAAGCTGGCCGCCGCTGTCGACGACCGTGACGTTCGACACCTGCGTTGGCTGCGCGACCAACTCGGAGACGACGTTGTCGATACCGCGGTTGTCACCACCGGACCCGAGGCGTATCGGCGACCCGACGGCGTTGCCGTCGTCCCACTTGCGCTGCTCGGACCGTAACTCGGGCGACGCACCTTCCACTCGCCGTGAAGCATGATGGCGCCGTGGATGCCATCTCGACCGCGCTGTTCATCTTCGGGTATCCCGTTTCGATCGCCATCATCGTGCGCTGGATCCCGGTCGTGCGCGAACGGCGGATCGCGTGGTTCTGGGTGCACGAGGCGGCGGTCGCCGCAATCGTGCTTGGGTGGATCCTGCGTGAACGCTGGGGTGCGGTCGTGATCAACGGCACCTGGCTGGTGGTCGCCGCGCTCTGGTACTGGCTCGGCGGCCGCGGTCGCCGTCCAGCGCCTGACGCGTCGCTGGGGTAGCGTGCCGCTCGGAGCGAACAGGGGAAGCCGGTGCAATCCCGGCGCTGACCCGCAACTGTGAACGGCCCCATGTGCGCAGGCACGGGTCGTGAGCCAGGACACCTGCCGTTCTCCGGCCCACATCTGGGTCGGCCGACGATCCGCTGCGCGATGCAGTGGTGGCGACCCTCGCGGAGCCGGGGTCGACGGGGGTGAGCGCGATGTCGCATCGACACGAAGGGCGGCGCCGCTTTCTTGCGTTGCTCACCGTCGTGCTCGCCACTGCGATCACACTCGGTTCGGTCGTGCGCGCCGACGCGCAGACGACGATGCGCGTGGGGGTGGTTGTCGACCTCGGTAACGGCACCGTTCGCACGATTCCGGTGACGATGTCGGGTACCGAGGCCACCGGCGTGCAGGTGCTCCAGGCTGCGGGCCTCAACCCGACGCTGAAAGGTTTTGGTGGCGTCGGCCAGGCCGTGTGCGCGCTCACGCTCGAAGGTGTGACCCTCGGCTGTGCGGCCGACAACTCGTGCCTCACGTGCGGCGGCAGTTCCTACTGGAGTTACTCCCGCGCGGTCGGGGGCGCGTCGTCGTTCTCGTATTCGTCGGCGGGCGCGGGCGCGACCAAGGTTCACGACGGCGACGTCGAGGGCTGGCGCTGGGGGAGCGGGACGTCACCGCCGTCCACACCGTTCGCGACGTTCTTCCCGCCCGCGCCGCCGCCGGCCACAACCCCTCCGGCACCGACCCCGACACCCGCGCCGGCCGCGCCGGGTGGTGCGACGACGCCCGACGCGACGCCACCGCCCACCGCGGCACCGGTGGCCCCGGGCGCTGGGGGGAGCGGCGCCACGCCCCCGCCGACGACCCGCACCGGCGTCACCACCGGTGCCGCGCCGCCCGCGACCGGAATCCTTCCCGACGCGACGACGGTGCCGCCCACCACCACCGTCACCGACCGAACCGCGGTCGCGGCGGGTGTCGCGACCGACAGCGACGACGACGACGACGCAGTCGTATCCGGGCCACCGCGCGTCGAGCCCGCCGACGGTGCGTCGGGCGTCATGCTCGGCGTGCTCGCACTGCTCTTGCTCGCACTGGGAGGTGGAGTCGTCGCGCTGCGTTTGCGGCGGCGGCGCGTGCAACCTGTGTGAAGTTCACCCGCTTGACAATTCGCAACAGATGTTCGCGGTCGGGGAAGTCCGGTGAGAGTCCGGCGCTGACCCGCAACGGTGACCCTTCGGGGCAAGCCCGAGAACCGACCGTGAGCCTCCG
>JANNHK010000407.1:0-1629 GCA_031404355.1 Actinomycetes bacterium | reverse complement strand
ATGAAGACGCCGTGTCCGACGCATTCCAGCGGCAGTTCAGCGAAGAAGGAGGCGGTGAACTCCCACTCAACGACGTCGCACGAATGGTCGGATGCTGGCACGGGTTATCGAAGCGCGGACCACAGTTCCGTGACGCCGGCGACGAGCAACCGATGCGCCGCGCTGTCGCGTTCTCGTCGACGATCAAGCAGTCGAAGCGGTTCACGGACGCCCTCCCGAACGTGATCGCCTCCGCGCTCGAAGTACGCCGCGACCGCAACGCCGTGAAGGTCGAAGCCGACCACGTCGATGGCACCACCAACGTCAAGGTTCGCCAGGAAGCAATCGCATGGCTGGAGGAGTCCCCAGGACAAGGGGTGTGCCGCGTGTTGTCGAACGCGAAGTGTCTGACGGAGGGCGTCGACGTGCCTGCGCTCGATGCGGTGATGTTCCTCAACCCGCGCAAGAGCGTCGTCGACGTCGTCCAGGCGGTCGGGCGGGTCATGCGTCGTGCGGAGGGGAAGGACTTCGGCTACGTCATCCTCCCGATCGGCATCCCTGGGTCAATGTCGCCCGAAGAGGCGCTGCGCGACAACGACCGCTACGCAGTCGTGTGGGAAGTGCTTCAGGCGTTGCGTTCCCATGATGATCGGCTGCGTGCCGAGATCAACAAGATCGACATCAACAAGACCTCGTCCAAGGTCAGTGTCATTGGTATCGGCCTTGCCGGTGGCGACTCGGCCGACGAACCCGGCGTCACGACGACAGCCGACGGAGCTGAGGGGCAGATGTCGCTCGACCTCCCCGATCTCGCCGAGTGGCGCGACGCGCTGTACGCGCGCATCGTCGACAAGGTCGGCGATCGCCAGTACATGGAGCACTGGGCGAAAGACATCGCCGACATCGCTGCTGCACAAGAGACCCGCATCCGTTCGCTGCTGGATCACCCGGAACAGAACCCTTCGGCGGTCGAGCGGTTTCGCGTGTTCCACGAAGCGCTGAAGGACAACCTGAATGACGGCGTGACCGCCGCCGACGCGATTTCGATGCTGTCGCAGCACCTCATCACGCGACCCGTGTTCGAAGCGCTGTTCGGTGGCAACGACTTCACGAAAGCGAACCCGGTGAGTCAGGTGATGCAGGCGATGGTGGACACTCTCGACGAGGCGAACATCGACGCCGAGACAGCAACGCTCGACGGGTTCTACGAACATATCCGGATGCTCGTCGGCGGGATCGACTCGGCCGAGGGACGCCAGAAGGTGATTGCGGAGCTGTACGAGAAGTTCTTCAGGAAGGTCGTGCCGAAGACGGCGTCGTCTCTCGGGATCGTCTACACGCCGGTTGAGATCGTTGACTTCATCAACCGTGCGGTGAACGACCAGTTACACGAACACTTCGACGGTGCGTCACTGTCCGACGAAGGAGTCCACGTACTCGACCCGTTCACCGGGACGGGCACCTTCATCGCCCGCATGATCCAGTCGGGTCTCATCTCGCCCGATGCGCTCGCCCGTAAGTTTCACCAGGAACTCCATGCGAACGAGATCATGCTTCTCGCCTACTACATCGCCGCGATCAACATCGAGACCGCCTTCCGAGGGGCGATGGCTGATGCCGGCAAGCCCCTCGACATCTACGAATCGTTCC
>JANNHK010000406.1:0-3457 GCA_031404355.1 Actinomycetes bacterium | reverse complement strand
CCGAGCCGATGTGCCGGCTCAACCTGCGCGCCGGGGTCAACGAATTCACGAGGAGGCTCCTGCAACAGGAGCCGACCGTGCAGTTTGCGGTCCTCACCCTCGACATCCTCGGCGGCCTGCACGACGTACGGCTGTGCGACGACACGCACATGACACTCGAGGAGATCGCGGAGATCACCAACGAGGTGCTGCGCGTGTTCCCCCTGCCGACCTCGCTCGTGTACATCGAACGGTCGGCGACGCCACGCTCGATCGGGCCCGCGCGCTGGCGCGCCCTCAACGACGCCCACACCTTCCCGGCCCTCCTCGCCGACGTCGTGCTTGCGGTGCCCGAACGCGACGTGTTCTGGTCGGCGGCCGAGCAGTACGGCCCCGACCCGTTCGACGACGACGTCCTCGGCCTGCGCCGCCTCGACGTCCAGGCCGGCCACGTCCGCGCCGCCATGGGGCTCGACCGGCTCCCCCGGACGGCGTGATGCGTGTGATGCAATATCCTGATGCGATGCGCACCACCCTTGCCATCGACGACCAGCTGCTGAAGGCGGCCAAGCGGCGAGCCGGCCAGCGAGGCCTCACCCTCGGGCAATTCGTCGAGGAAGCCCTGCGGGCCGAACTCGCCGCGGCCGAGCCGACCGGCGACGCTCCGCCAATCCCGGTGTTCGACGGCCGCACCGGGCTCCGGCCCGGCATCGACGCCGCGTCGAATCGTTCGCTCCTCGAAGCGCTCGACGAAGGCCGCTCGATCGAACGCCTGAGATGATTCTCATCGACGTGAACGTGCTGCTCGCACTGCACCGCCTCGACCACCCGCATCACGAAGTCGTGCAGCCGTGGTTCGAGGACGCTCGCGCCGACACCGAGCGATTCGCAGTACCCGACTCCGTGTGGGCCTCGTTCCTTCGTATCGCCACGAATCGCAGAATCTTCGACACGCCGACGCCACTTACCGAGGCGTTCGCCTTCGTGCGCGCCGTCCGCGCCCAACCCAACTACTTGCGCGTTGAAACCGGCGCGTCGCACGTCGACATCTTCGAAGAGACCTGCATCGCGGCCGACGCAACGGGTACCCTCGTGGCCGACGCGTACCTTGCCGCGATCGCCATCGAGCAAGGAGCCGTGCTCGTGTCACTCGACCGCGACTTCGCCCGCTTTGATCGGCTGCGTTGGAAGCTTCCGACGCGTTCGTGAGCATCGACCAGAGGCGCATCGGCATCGGAGCGATGCTCGTCAGCGGCGTCTACTCGATCACGCTATTCCTGCCCGAGTCGACGCTGTTCAAGATCGTGTACGGGACGGTGATCAGCGCGCTCGTCCTGGTCGTCGTCGCGTTGATCCCGATGCCCCGCTGGCGCGAGTCCGAAGCGCGCCTGCGCGCCGCGACACGCTTCGCCGTCACCGTGGCCATCGTGATGGCGGTCAGCGCGACCGCGGTGCGCCTCGTGGTCGGCTAGCGGGGGGCGTCGCCGCGGCGGTACGGCGCCGTCAGCTCGTTGAGCTGCGCGAGCAGGTCGGGGTCGAGCGTCACGTCGACCGCGGCGAGCGTCGCATCGAGCTGGTCGGGACGGCTCGCACCGACGATCGGCGACGTCACCGCAGGATGCGCGAGCGTCCACGCCACCGCAAGCGTCGCGAGCGGCATCCCCGCCTTGTCGGCGAGATTCGTGAGCGCGTCGACGGTGTCGAACACGTGCTCATGCCAGTACCGGTCCTGGTATGTCGTCGCCGCGTTGCCGAGCGTGAACCGGGCGCCTTCGACCGGCGGTTTCGTGCGGTCGTACTTGCCTGACAACATCCCGCCCGCGATCGGGTTGTACGGGATGACGCCGATGCCCTCGTCGATGCACAACGGGAACAGCTCGCGTTCGAACTCGCGGAACAGCAGGTTGTAGCGCGGCTGCACCGAGTCGAACCGGGCGAGACCGAGGGTCTCGCTGCGGCCGACCGCACGCGCCAACCGGTACGCGAGGAAGTTGGAACACCCGACGTAGCGAACCTTGCCGACGCGCACGAGATCGTCGAGCGCGCCGAGGGTCTCGTCGATAGGAACACCGGGGTCGTCGAAGTGCAGCTGGTAGAGGTCGACGAAGTCGGTCTGGAGTCGGCGCAGCGACGCGTCGATCGCGTCCATGATGTGGCGGCGGCTGTTCCCCATGTCCCAACGGCGCGTGCCCATCGGTGCGAAGCACTTCGTCGCGACGACGTACTGCTCGCGCTTGCCCTGGAGCCAGCGCCCGAGGATCTCCTCGGTACGGCCCGCCGTCGTGAGGTCGCCGCCGAGCGGGTACGCGTCGGCGGTGTCGATGAACGTCACGCCGCCCTCGGCGGCGCGGTCGAGGATCGCGACCGAGGTGGGCTCGTCGCACTGCAACCCGAATGTCATCGTGCCCAGGCAAAGGCGCGACACCTGGAGGCCGGTCCGGCCGAGTCGAACGTGGTTCACGTGTACTCCCCCATGATCTTCTGCGCGAACTCGGCGACCCGGTCCTGGCCTTCGCCCGGCCATCCGCACACCAAGTAGCCGATGCCGATGTCGCGCATCGCATCGGCGCTGCGGCGCACGTCGTCCCACCCTTCGGAGAGCGACAACGACGCGGCCCGGACGATGGCCTTCGGGTCGCGGCCCGCGTCGCGCGCCAACCCGTCGAGATACTGCGACATCTCGCGCATCTGCGCGGGCGCGCCGTAGGTGTGCCACACGTCGGCGTAGCGCGCCGCGAGCGGCAGGGTGCGCTTTCGGCCGCTGCCTCCGATCCAGATCGGCGGGTGCGGCCGCTGCACCGGCACGGGCAGCACCTGCGCGTTCTGGAGCGAGACGACCTTGCCCTCGTACGACACCCGCTCGCCCGTCATCAGCCGGGTGACGATTTCGAGCGCGTCTTCGAGCAGGTCGAAGCGCTGACCCGTAGAGGGGAACGGGATGCCGAGTGCGGTGTGCTCCTGATCGAACCACGCCGCACCCAACGACAGGTCGAGCCGCCCGTGCGACGCGTGGTCGATCGTGATCGCCTGCGTCGCGAAGATCGACGGATGCCGGTACGTGACACCGGCGACGAGCAACCCGAGCCGAATGCGCGACGTCTGGCCCGCGAGCGCGGCGAGCGTCGTCATACCGTCGAAACATTCACCCGGACCGTCGCCGTACATCGGCTGGAAGTGGTCGAAGCCCCACGCCCCTTCGAAGCCGAGTTCCTCGACCGACTGCACGCGGGCGACGAGATCGTCCCACGAGATCCGCTGCTGGGCCACATCGATACCAAAGCGCATGTGGGCCACGGTATCGCGACCGATCAGCCGGGCTCCGGGGGCGGAAGCCGGCTCGGCCCGACGTGGGTGTCGAGCCACCGGTTGACGGTCGCGGCCGCGCGCCACACCTCGCGGATCCGGTCGGCGGCCGCCGCGGTGTGCATCCACTTCGCGGGCGCGAACTGGCGACCGGTCGCGAAGCCCTTCTGTTTCA
>JANNHK010000405.1:0-19558 GCA_031404355.1 Actinomycetes bacterium | reverse complement strand
GGTGCCAACCACTTGCAGTTCCAACTCGACGCCAAGGAGTGGATCGCCGAGAACGAGAACGGCCGGCCGAACTTCAACCGTATGCAGGACGAACTGCGCAAGCACCCGATCGAAGCGGTCGGCGCCGAACTGCGCGGCATGATGCCGTGGATCGCGGCGGGCAAGGCGAAGCCGCAGGACGTCTCCGGCGGTTGAGCGCTACTCGCAGCCGATAGGTGTGTCGAGCGGCCTGTCGTAGGACACCCGGTCGATGCCGGGGCCGCAGTCGACGCGCTCGTCGCGAGTTGCGTCGACTGCGTTGACGACATCGTCGCCGCCGCCGGCCTTGATGGTGTCGACGCCCGTCCCGGCCGCGATCGTGTTGGCCCCATTGCCTGCCTTCACGAGGTCGTCGCCACTTCCCGTCGTGATGTTCTCGACGTCGGGGTCGACGCGGTCGCGTTCGCCCGCCTCACCGTCACCGGCGCGCGCGTCGATCTTCACGTTCACCGCGTTCGTACGGGTGCCGTAGTTGACGTGGTCGATGCCGGCGCCACCCCGGAACCGGGTGGGGCCGTCGGCCGTTGCCCCCGCCTGGAGGCGATCGTCACCGTCGCCGCCGTAGATGTCGACAGGTACGGAAACCGACGGTGCCACAACGTCGTTGCCGTCACCGGCGAATACGTCGATGCGAGTCACTTCCGAACGCGGGCATGACACCGAACGGCTTGAGACCTTCGTGCAACCGGCGCCCGGCGCGATCGGGCGCTTGTCGGTGACCGTGATCGTCGTCGCGGTCTGCGTGATGTCGATGTTGTTCCTCTCGCCATCGCGAGCTGCGATCTTCAGCACTCCCGCGGTGAGCGAGACGACCCCCGGCCGGGGGAAACCGGCGACTCGGATCTCGGCGGCGCCGGCGTCGATGCGTTCGAGCGTGACGGCGAACCCGGCGACCGGGTCGGTGAACATCCGCCCGGCCGGCATCGTCGCGTCGCCGACCCACTCGGTCTCGGGCGTGCCGTCGAGCAAGTACGTGGTGCGGTTGTCTCTGTCTGCCGGCGGAACGACACGGATCTGGATGCCGTCGACGTGCGCGCTCGAGCATTCGGGGAATGTCTCCGACGTCCACTCGATCTGGTAGGCGTCGCCCCATTCGTCGGCGACGCGTGGGAGTCGCAGCGTGTCGGGTGTCCCGTTTGCCGCGAGATCGGTTGCGCGGATGCGGTAGAGGCCGTCGGTGGTTGGCTCGAGCACGTCGACCGGCATGCCGATGTACGCACGGTTCCAGGTGCTGTAGCTACAGGGTCCCCAACCCATCGGGTCGTATGAGTCCTGCTGATCGTTGCCGTCGGCGGGCACCGCACATGTGCTGCTCATGATTACTTTGGCACCGTTGGCGGTGCAGCGAAGGTTTGTGCTGTGGTACAGCCCGAAGTTGTGCCCGAACTCGTGACGAACACTGGGTGTCGACGGCGTACCGAAGAACCACGACACCTTGCCGATGTTGTCCCGACTCCCCATTGCTCCGAGGCCCGGGTAGGCGCACGGCATGCCGCTGGGCGAGATGATCGTGACGTGATCGTACGCGCTGTAATCAAGCTGCGTCTGCAAGTACACGTCCCACGCGCCGTGGTTGCACGTCCGCATGTTGAAGCTGACCGGTGCGGCGTCGGGCGGAGTCCAGCTGGACGGCAGCGTCCTGAAAAGCACGTCGCCTGTGAATCCGCGTGTGTTCTTCGACTCGCGTTGCCAGAACGCGTGCAACGACGTCGGGCCGTCGAAGAACGCGTTGCGCGCCTGCGTCGTAGTCATCGCGCGGGGGACCTGCGGATCGCTCGCGAAGTTGAACACGACGACCGCGACCCGCCGGGTGCTCGGTGGGACCGCGGCGGCGGGCTCGGCCGCGACCGAAGCGGGCGCGAGCGCGAGCAACGAGGCGATTCCGAGTGTGACGAAGCGGCAGGCGGCCATCCGTGGTTCGCTCTCCTCGCCCGGTGCTTCCTTGCCCCGGCGGTTTGGAAAGCTTACCTAAAACGCTGAAACGCACTCAACCCGGCCAAAAGGCCTACATCAGAAGATTTTCAACGCATCGAGCACGCGTCCGGCGTACGCGTCGTCGCCGGTAACCGTCACCAAGTCGCGCCACGGGCGCCGGCCGGTGCCCCACACGACGAAGTCGTGGTCGGACGACGTCAAGGTCGCGACCGCGTCGTGCGTGCCTTCGCGTACGAGGACGCGGCCCTCGTTGCCGACGGGCCCGATCGTCCACGTGCCGCCGCCGGGACCGGTGAGCGCGAGCGCGATCGGGCGGTCGACGAACGCGAGTTCCTTCTCGCTCATCCACGGCAGGCCCGCGAGCATCCACTCGACCGTCGGCTTCAACCGCATTTCGTCGCGCGGTGGTTCGGGCCGGTCGATCGGGCCGTTGGGCTTGAGGATGTCGTTGCGCAAGTGGCAGTACGCGTCGAACGTGAACGTGCTCGCGAGGATCGACATCGGATGCGTGCCCAAGTCGCCCATAGGCAGCATCGTCTCCGACATCGGCGGTTCCTGCGCCATGGCCGCGACGTTCGCGACCTGCTCGCTGTACGTCTCGTACTCCTCGAGCACCTGCTCGATCGGCCACGAACGCCGCTCCGCGACGGGGATCTCCATCGCGGCTTCGGTTCCACCGCTCATGTCGACCATGACCGAGGGGTCGGCGACGCCGTGCAGCACGGCGGCCATGTGCGCGTACACGTCGCGCACGGCCCACCCGTCGCAGTCGGACGGCGCGTTCCACTCGTCGTCGGTCAGCCCCTTCGCAATCGTCAGGATCGCGTCGCGCTCGGCCCTCAGCCCTTCTACGGCTAGCTCGCTCATCGTCCGTCCTTTCGTATACGTCGAATCAGTTGCGGGGTACCTGCGACCAGGGGGCGTCGCGGTCGTTGCGGGGTTCGCCGGGCAGACCGAGGATGCGTTCGCCGAGGATGTTGCGCATGATCTCCGACGTTCCGCCCTCGATCGAGTTCGCCCGCGAGCGCAGGAACATCTTGCGGGCCGAACCGAGGGGCGCGTCGTGGCCGGCCTCGTCGGGGCGCCGGAACGCGTAGTCGTAGTCGACCAGGCCCGCGGGCCCGAGCAGGTCGATGCACAACTCGTATGTCGCCTTGTTCAGGTTGGCGAGCGCGAGCTTGGCAATCGAGCCTTCGGGTCCGGGGTTGCCGACGCGCCGGTTCGCGGCCGCACGCGCGTTCGTGATGCGCAGGATCTCGTTCTCGATCCAGTGCCGCGCCAGGCGGTCGCGCATCACCGGATCCTTGTCCGAGCGCTTCGCCCACAGGTCGAGCGCTTCGCCCATTGCACCGACGCGACGCGACGAGGTACCCGTCGCCGCGCCGATGGTGGTGCGTTCGTTCATGAGCGTCGTCATCGAGACCCGCCAGCCGTCGCCGACGTCACCGATGCGGTCGGCGTCGGCGATGCGCACGTCGGTGAGGTACACCTCGTTAAACTCGGCCTCACCCGTGATCTGGCGCAGGGGGCGTACCTCGACGCCGGGCGCGTGCATGTCGACCATGAAGTACGTCAGGCCCTTGTGCTTCGGCAGATCGGGGTCGGTGCGCGCGACGAGCATCCCGCGGTCGGCCAGGTGCGCCAGCGTGTTCCAAACCTTCTGGCCGTTCACGACCCACTCGTCGCCGTCGCGCACGGCGCGCGTCGCGAGGCCGGCGAGGTCGCTCCCCGCTCCCGGCTCGGAGAAGAGCTGGCACCAGATCTCCTCACCGGTGAACATCGGGCGCAGCGCCCGGCGCCGCACCTCGTCGCTTCCGTGCGTTGCCACGGTCGGTCCCGCGAGCGACATGCCGAAGAACAGCGTGCCGTGCGGCGGCGCCGCGCCCGCTTCACGCAGGCGCTTGTCGATGTGCCGTTGCCCGGGCGGGTCGAGGCCGAGACCGCCGAACCCCTCGGGGAAGTTGACCCACCCGAGCCCGCGGTCGTACTGCGCGCCGCGGAACACGTGCGTCTCGGTCGTGCGCGGGTCGTGTTCCGCGAGCAGGTCGTCGATGAGCGCGTCGATCTTGTCGGTCATGACCCGCTGCCTCCAACGGTCACTTCGTCGTCGCGATTCCGCCGTCGACAGGGAGCACGGCTCCGGTCACGTACGCGCCGGCGCGGCTCGCGAGGAAGATCGCGGCGCCGGCCATGTCGTCGGGCCGGCCGATGCGGCCGAGCGGCGACGACTTCGCGATCGAGTCGCCGAAGTTCTTCAGGGTCTCGGCCATCATTTTCGATTCGAACGGTCCTGGGGCGATCGCGTTCACCGTGATGTTCCGGCGGCCGAGCGAGCGGGCCAGGTGGCGTGTGAGTTGGTGCACCGCCGCCTTGCTCGCCGAATACGAGTACGTCTCGAGCATCGGCACCTGGATCGCGTCGATCGACCCGATGTTGACGACCCGGGCCGGGTCGTCGGCCGTCGCGGCGTTCTCCAACTGGGGGAGCAGCGCCCGGGTGAGGAAGAACACCGACTTCACGTTCAGGTCGAGCACCTTGTCCCAGCCGCTCGCGGGGAAGTCCTCGATCGGTTCGCCCCACGTCGCGCCCGCGTTGTTCACGAGAATGTTCAGCGCATGCTCATGCCCGGCGACCTCGCTCGCGAGCCGGTTGCACTCGGCCTCTGTCGCCAGGTCGGCCGGGATGCTCACGCAGGTCCCGATCTTCGAGAGCTCGGCCGCCACTTCGTCGCATACGGCGGCTTTGCGGGACGAGATGTAGACGCGGGCTCCGGCTTCGACGAAGCCGCGGGCGATCATGAGCCCGATACCCCGGCTCCCACCGGTGACGAGCGCGGACTTGCCTTCGATCGAGAAGAGGTCGTTCACGCGCCCGACGTTACCTGCGCCGAATCAGCGTCGCGTGAGGCGTGTCAGCCACTTGTAACCGGCGGCCTTCTCGAACGCGACTTCGGCCGCGAGCTGGCCGAACGACGTGGCCAGGGTGGGGTAGATGTGTACGAGGTTCGCGATGTCCGAGATGGTGCAACGCTGCTCGATCGCCAGCACGAGCTCGTGGATGAGGTCGCCCGCGCCGGGCGCGAGGATCTGGGCGCCGACGATCCGCGACCCCGACAACACCATGACGATCGCGCCTTCGGTGTTGCCGTCGGCGCGGGCCCGGTCGTTGTGGGCAAGTTCCCATCGCAGCTCGCGCACCTTCTGCGCCCCGAACTTCTGGCTCGCCTCGGCCACGGTGAAGCCCGCGTGGGCCAGTTCCGGATCGGTGAACGTCGCCCACGGGATCGTGGGCTCCTTGCGTTGGCGACCCGGGAAGAACATGTTGCGCACCGCGCGCACGCCTTCGGTCGCGGCCGAGTGCGTGAACAGATACCGGCCCGCGACGTCGCCCGCCGCGTACACCGACGGAACCGCCGTACGCATGCCCGCGTCGACCTCGACGCCGCGTGGTCCGGTGCGAATGCCGACCTGGTCGAGGTCGAGTCCCTCGACGTTCGGTGTGCGGCCGGCCGCGACGAGGATCTCATCGGCGGCGAACGTGCGCACCTCGTCGCCGACGCGCGCGTGCACGACCTTGTCGGCCCCCGCCCGCTCGACGCGTTCGACGTCGACGTTCAATCCCACGTCGACGCCGTCGCGGCGCAGCACGTCGGTGAGCGTCGCGACGAGCGCGGGATCGTCGCGCGGCAGGAGCCGCGGACCCTTCTGCAGCAGGGTCGTCGCGATGCCGAGCCGCGCGCAGGCTTGCGCCATCTCGACACCGATGGGCCCGCCCCCGACGACCACGATGCGGGCCGGCGGTTCGTCGAGGTCCCACAGTGTCTCGCTCGTGAGGAACCCGACGTCGGCGAGCCCCGGAATCGCGGGCACGGCGGGCCGGCTACCGGTGCACACGAGGACGAACCGCGTCTCCAGATCGCGCGTCCCGCCCTCGGCCAACTCGACGTGCACGGTGTGCGGCCCGCGCAGCGACGCGCGCCCGGCCACGATCTCGAGCCCCATCGCGCGGTACCGGTCCGGGTTGTCGTCGGTCGCGGCGATGTCGGCCTGCACCGTTCGCACCCGCTTCCACACCGAGGCAAGGTCGACCGCGACCGTGGTCGTCAGCCCGAGTTCGGCCGACTCGCGGAGATGGTGGGCGACCTTGGCCGCGGCCAGCAGTGCCTTGCTCGGGACGCATCCGGTCCACAGGCAGTCGCCGCCGACCCGGTCGCGCTCGACCGCGACGACACGGAGCCCGATCTTGGTGGCCAGCTCGGCTGCGACCATCCCGCCGGAGCCCATGCCGACGATGACCAGGTCGTACTTGGTGGCCATATATAGTGAATCTACGCTGGCGAAGACTCCTGTGATCCAAGAGCCCCGTTTTCAGCGCCCGAGCGGGCAAGAAAAATCTTCTCAAGGTCGCCCACGCGCGTGCCGATAGGTGGGGCGGGATGCGTGTGCAATCTGGGGGACAGGGTGAACGGCTACGGGCGCGCTTGCGATTTGATCGCGACGGCGCATCGCAGATTCTCGCGGCCCGGATCGGCAGCGCCGCCTTCCTTGTCGGTGGGCTTCTCGCGTACATCGCCATCTCGCTGACGCATCCGCCCAACTCGACCCCCGACTCGATCATCGCGGGCGCCGCGGTCGTGCTCGGCCTGATCGGCTTCGTCCTACCGTGGTCGCGGTGGTCGGCGCGGGCCCAGCTCGCGATCCCGATCGGAGCCTTGCTTGTTCTCGTGTGCGGCTCGGCCGTCGGCAACGCCGATGCTGCGCCGTTCCTGGCCGTGCTGCCGCTGCTGTTCGTCTTCATCGGCTTCACGCAGCCTCCGGGCACCTCGCTCGCGTTCGCGCCCGCCGCGGTCATTGGTCTGGCTGTAGCGCACGGCCTGAGCGCGATGCAGCCGTTGGTCGCGAGTGTTGTGATCGTCGTCCCGCTCTCTGTGCTCGTCGGCGAGGCGATCGCGCAGTCGCAGGTGCAGCGTGACCGGGCCCACGAGCAGATCGGGCGCCTGCTCCACGCAGTGCGCGTGCTGGCGCGGGTGAACGACGAACGTTCGGGTGCGCAGCTGGTCGCGTCGCTCTGCGCGCATCTTCTCCACGCCGACGCGGTCGCGGTGCTTCTGGCCGACCGGCCCGAGTCCGGCCGTTTCCTCAACCGGGCGTGGTTCGGTCATCCCGCGCTTGCCGACGCCGCGCCGCTCGTCATCGATACTCGCTCCGAACCGACGCTGTCGCCGCGCGCAACGCGATTCTTCCCGGACACGTCGGTCACGCCGCTCTTGCACGCTCCGGGTGCGCCCGGTCGCATTCGCTCGGCGGCGTTGTTGACGTTGCCCGGCGACGCCGGCCTTCCCGTCGGGATGGTGTTGGCGATGTGGGGCACGCACCGCCGCACCCTGCCCACGACTGCCCGACAAGCCGCCGAGCTGATGTCGGAAGAGGCCGGGCGCATGTTCCAACGGCTTCAGGCAACGGCGGCCCTGACGCGGGACGCTCGCACCGACCCGCTCACCGACTTGTCGAACCGCCGCACGTTCGCGCACGCGCTTTCACGCCTGCGGCCCGGCGATGCAGTCGTGATCGTCGACCTCGACCACTTCAAGAGTGTGAACGACCGGTTCGGCCATGATGCCGGTGACGACGTTCTCCGCGCGCTGGCGGGTTGCCTGCGCAAAGTCGCTCGTGAAGTCGACTGCGTGTCTCGCTACGGGGGCGAGGAGTTCGCACTTGTGCTGCCCGAGGCCGGCGGCACGGGCGCGCTGCGCCTGCTCAACCGGGTTCGCAGCGCGTGGGAGGCACTCGATCCGATCACGACGTTCTCGGCGGGCATCGCCGTGCACGAGCCCGGCGAGCAGGCTTCGTCGACGTTGCGGCACGCCGATGCCGCGCTCTACCAGGCCAAGGAAGCGGGCCGCGACCGCGACATGCTCGCCCCGGCCCGCGAGATCGTCCTCAGTTAGTCGGCGCTTACGAGCCTTCGGCCGCGTCGTCGGCCGGTGCTTCGGCCGCGTCCGCGGTTTCGCCCTCGGCTTTCACGACCGCGTTCTCCTCGATCTGCTTTTCGAGTTCGGCGATCTCGGCGACCTTGGCGTCGATCTGGGCGTCGGCATCGTCCGGGGCCTCGCCCCGGCGTTGCGACACGACGATCCCGCCGATCTCTTCGCAGAGCGACTCGATCTTTTTCGCCAGCTTGGCGTCTTCGATCTTCTCTTTGCCGACTGCGGTGGCGTGCTTGGCCTGGTCTGCCGCCTTACCGGCGACGTCCTTCACTTTGTCGAGGAAACCCATTCCGACCTCCCGGTTCAGGGCGCGACCCTATCCGCGCGAGCATCGGCCCGAACTCGACCCAGGTGAGGGACTCGGCGCTGACCTGCCTCTGTCGTCAGGGTGTGAGGTGTTCGCAGGCGGTCCGGGGATCGTCGGCGTCGAGCATCGCCGTGTCGAAGCCGGCGCCGCAGTCGATCCTGGTGTCCGGCGCCGAGTCCCGGGCCTGGAGGTCGTCGTTGCCCCAGCTGCCGAGCAGCGTGTCTGCGCCGCCCTTGCCGATGAGCACGTCGTTGCCGAGGCCGCCGTCGAACGTGTTCGGCTTGTTGGTGCCCCTCAACGTGTCGTTGCCCGCACCCCCGACGACGGTCTCGACATCGCGTCCGACGAGGTCGTGCTCGCCCGCGGCCCCGTCGCCGGCCTCGGTGTCGAGCTTCACGGTCACGCCGGTCGTGCGAGCGGTGTACTCGACCCGGTCCGAGCCGCCGTTGCCCTTGTAGGTCGTGGGTCCGTCGACGGTGGCGTCGGCTTTGAACACGTCGTCACCGGGACCACCCCGAAATGTCGTGGCGATCGGCGTGCGGGACCGTGCCGTGTCGTTGCCGTCACTCAGGTCGACGACGATCGACGTGATGCCGCTGCTCTCGCAGTGCACGACCTTGTCGGAGAAGCGAGCGCATCCGGAGCCTGGTGTCACGTTCACAGCGTCGCCGAGCGTGGTCTTGGTGCCCGTCGCGGCGACCTGCACCGAGTTGGTCTCGCCGGGGCGCGTGGTGTAGCGCAGCACGCCGCCGACGACCTCGGCGGTGCCACCCGTGGGTGGTGGGGTGCCGCCGATTGTCACGCTGATCGACGCGGTCGTGGCGCCGATGCTGTTGACGGTGACGGCGATGCCGTTGGCCGTGTCGGTGAACAACCTTCCGGTCGTCAACTGGGCGTCGTCCCACCTGACGGTCGCGGGCGTCGTATCGACTAACCACGTCTCGGCCGCGTTCGTGGAGTCGGGAGCCACGCGTACGAGCAGACCGGGTGTCGTCGGCTCGCTCGACGCGCAGTTCGGGAAGTCCTGCGCGTGCCACTCGAGCACGTACGAGTTGCCGCGTTCGTCGGCCGGACGCGCGATCCGTAGCGCAGTGGTCGTGCCGTCGGGGGTCAGGTCGCTTGCGCGCACCGTGTAGATACCGCTCGTTGTGATCGTCTGGATCGATGCCGGCCAGCCGACAAGCTCGCGCCGCCACGGGCTGTAGGTGCAGTACCCCCAGCCGACCGAGTCGAACGGATCGTGCTGAGCCGGGTCGGGAGGCGCGCACGCACCGCCCATGGCGACGCGGACACCGTCCTCGACGCAGTCGATGACGTTGGCGTGACCGAAACCGAGGTTGTGCCCGGCCTCGTGCTGGAGCACGAGTGGGTTCCCGAACCACGCACCCTGGAACAACATCACGCGGCCGGGCACTTCGCCGAGGCCTCCCCACCACGAACAGTCCGGGTTCGTCAGGGCCGGGAACGCCACCAGCATGTGGTCGTACGACTCGCCGCCGTAACGGGCGTCCAGATACGCGCGGAAGTCCCAGACGTTGCACGACCGCGCGTTGAACTGCACGGTGACGCCGTCGGGTCGTTTCCAGGTCGCAGGCAGCACCAGCGCCTCGACGCTCTTCTCGGCGAGCGTCAGCGCACCGTTCGACTCGGCCAGCCAGAACGCCTTCAACGAGTTGGCGTTCGAGAACACGATCCCGCGTGCTTGCTCGACGGTGTACGCAGGGGTTCCGCCGCTGAACGCCAGCACCGCGACGCGGGCCTGACGCGTCCCGGTGGCCGACGGGGCCGCGGCGAGGGACGCTCGCTCCTCGGCGACCGCCTCCATCTTCGTCACCGAGATCGAGGAGGCTGACTTGGTGCCGGTCACGGCGACGGTCCGGCCCACGAGCGCCTCCGCGTCGTGGGCGCGGGGCCCGGTCAGCGTGTACGTCACGCCGCTCGGTGTCTCGAGTACGAACGCGTGGGTGTCGCCGCCCGCGGGCGAGACGTATGCCGCTTCTCGAATGACGCCGCGCACGGTGGACGCCGCCGACGCCGTGTCGGTCACACCTCCTGTGAACGAAGCGATCACGACGACCCCTATCAGTGCGCGCGCGAACGATCGCGCGATGCCTCCCTGTCGCCCCATGCCCAGTCCTTGGTCGTGTTCTCAGGTACCCGTGTGTTCGTGCTACGCGGTCGTCTCGCACCCCGTCAGCGAGTCGCCGATCATGAAGTCCCCACGCGGTTGGCGGGGTGCGCGGTCAGGCCGCGCTTCGTCCATGCCGGTTCCGCAGTCGACGAGTTCGTCGGTGCGGTCCTTGCTCTTGAGCACGTCGGTCCCGGGTCCTCCGCGCTGTGTGTCGGTCCCCGGACCGGCAAGGAGGTCGTCGTTGCCGTCCGCGCCGTCGAGCGTGTCGTTGCCGGGCCCACCGCGCAATACGTCGTTGCCCGGTCCGCCGTCGATGCTGTCGTCGCCGGTGCGACCGTCGAGCGTGTCGTCGCCGCCACCTCCGACGAGAACGTCGGCGTTGGCACCGCCCGTGATCTTGTCGGCGCCGGAACCGCCGATAACCCGCTCGACATCCTTCTCGATGTCGTCCTTCTCGTTCTTGAACCCGTCATTCGGCGAACCGTCGAGCGAAATGCCCTGCACCGCCGTGCGCGCGCCGTAGTCGGCGGTGTCGGTACCCGCATCGCCCGCGAAACGAGTCCGGCCGTCGGTCACAGACCCGGCGCGGAAGGTGTCGTCGCCGTTCCCGCCGTTCACGTCGGCCCCGAGGGAACTCGCGACGCTGACGTCGTCGTTGCCGTCACCCGCGTTGACGACGATGTTCGTCACCCCGCTGCACCGCGCGCTGGTCGACGACACCGAGGTGCACCCGAGCCCGACCGTCACGGCCTGGTTGTCGGTGACGAGCACCGTTCCCGCGTCGTCACGCACAGAGAACGTGTTCGCCGTCGCGCTTCCCGAAACCTGCAACTGCCCGTTCGCGACCGAGACCGTCGCGGCCGGCGGCGGGGGCGGCGGGGGAGGCGGAGGCGGCGGCGGGGTCGCGTCGAAGTCGATCGAGATGGTGGCGACGCCCGCGGCCGCGTCGAGCGCGTCGACGCGCACGTTCAGCTTCGATATCGGGTCGGTGAACGTCCGGCCGACACCCAGGGTCGTCGACTTCCCGGGATCGGCAGTCAGAAGGTGGCTGTACATCCCCGCCTGCGCGTTCGGGACCACACGGACCTGGAGGCCCTGTAGCGCCGTGCTGTAACACGTCGGATAGTCGGCGGTGCGCCACTCGAGGTAGTAGAAGCCGCCCCACTCACTGGGTGCGCCCGGTATCACGATCGCCTGCGGCCGGCCGTCGGCGTTGAGGTCGCGGGCGCGCAACTGGATCGTGCTGTCGCTCGTGACCTGGGCCCACTGGAGGTCCCACTCGGCGGTGATGCGGTTCCAACCCGAGTACGCGCACGCACCCGCACCGCCGCCCATGGCCGTGAGCGAGTCGCCGTACGCCGACCTCGTGCACGACGAACTGATCGACGCGGTCTTGCCGTCGGCGGTGCACGAGAGCGACGCCGCGTGCCCGAACCCGACGTTGTGCCCCAGCTCGTGCCACAGTTCGCGGGGCGAGACGCCGGTGTAGAACCAACTGCCCCCCGAAAGAATCTCGGCGCGCGCGGCGACGTTGCCGCAGCCGATGCGCGGCGGGATCATCAGGTAGAACGAGTAGCCGGGGTACTTGGACGTGAAGTGCGTGCGCCACGCCTCGCCCGCAGTCGAGTCACACGTGCGCGGGAGGTTGGCCGGCAGCGTGTCGGTGATGACGTTGCCCGTGAGCGTGAGCTTCCCGCGCGACTCCTTGGCCCACATGCCCGCCAGCGAGTGTGGTCCGTCGAAGACTTGGGCCTGGAGGTCCTCGGCCGTGTTGGCGTACGGAAGCGAGCCGGTCGCGAAGTCGAAGCGGATGACCGCGGCGCGTTTCGCCCCGCTCGGCGGCGGCCAGTACGAGCGGATGTACCGGAAGTCGCTCACCGCGAGCGCGGCCGTCTCGGAGAGGTTCGTGACTTCGAGGTCGCCGGTGACCTCGACTTGCTGGCCCACGAGTTCGGCGATCTCGGCGGTCGCTTCGGATGGCGCGAGCAACGTGCGCGTGCCGTCGTCTGCTTCGATGACGACGTCGGACGGCACTTCCGTGCCGTCGATCGTCGACGCTTCGATGACGACGACGCGACCAGTGAGCAGGTCTCCCGTCGACGTCGCGCCGGGCAGTGCCGCGGCAACCGCCGCGGCAGTCAGCGCCACGACCGCGGCGCACGCGCCGGCGGTGCGCCGTCGCACTGAGCTGGAGGTTGTCCTGGCCATCCGTTGCCTCACAGTTGTTCCATTCAGAATGTGACGTTCTCGCACTGCCACAGGGGTTGGTCGCCGTACTTGTACGTCGCCGCCGGCTTGGGGTCGGCGGTCGCGGTGTCGTTGCCGTCGCCGCAGTCGACGTACTCGGATTTGCCGTCCTTGGCGACGATGGTGTCGTTGCCGCCCTCGCCCTGGTAGCTGTCGATGTTCTTGCCGCCGTCGAGGTAGTCGTCACCGTCGCCGCCGACGAGGCCGTCCTTGCCGGTGTTGCCGACGATGGTGTCGTTGCCGGCCTCGCCGAACAGTCCGCCACCCTTCTTCGTCGCCTCGAGGCGGTCGTCACCCGGCCCGCCGTAGACCGTGTTGTTGCTCCCGATCAGGTGGTCGTTGCCGGTGCCGCCGTACAGCGCGGCGGTGGTGTCGGTGTCGTCACCTTCGCCACTCTCTCCGTCGTTCGCGAGCCCGTCGTTGGCGAGGAACAGCGGTGCCGAGCGGGCGCTGTAGTGCGCGTAGTTGAACTCGAGGATCCGGGTGGGTCCGTCGCGGGTCGGGCCCGCGTAGAACCGGTCGTTGTTCCAGTAGCCCTTGCCGCCGTCGACGGTTGCGGGGAGCGCGCTGTGGAACGTGACGTTGTCGTTGCCGTCACCGGCGTTCAGGGCGATGCTCGTGGCGCCCGAACAGCGCGCTTGCTTCGTCGTGACGCTGATGCACCCGGCGCCCGCGACCACGTCGTTGGTGTTGGTCACCAACACACCGCCGGCGTCGTCGTGCACGTCGAGGGTGTCGTGCCATTCGCCGCCCGTAACGCGGAGCGCTCCGGCGGTGACGTCGACCGTTGTCGCGGGCGGCGGAGGCGGCGGCGGGAGCGGGGGCGTATTCAGCTTGATCGTCACCGTCGCGACCCCGGAGGCCGTGTCCACGGCGTCGAGCGTGATGCTCGTGCCGGTGATCGAGTCGCGCATGGTGCGCCCGACGGGGAGGAAGTCCTCGTGGGCGGTGCCGCTCTCCTTCCGGCCGTCGACGAGTCGGCTCACCTGGCCGGAACCGGACGCCGGGTCGCCCACGATGCGGATCTGGAGGCCGGTGTCCTTGCGGCTCTTGCACTTCGGGTAGTCGGACGTTTGCCATTCGAGGTAGTAGAGCCCGCCCCACTGCGTGGGCGCGCCGGGCACGACGATTGCCTGCGGCGCGCCGTTGGGCGCGAGGTCACTGGCGCGTACCTGCACGGTCGCGTCCGCCGCGACCGTCGTGCGGTCGACGTTCCACCCGACGACCGCCTTGTTCCAAGTGCTGTAGCCGCACGCCCAGCCCGCGCCCATCGCGCCGTGCCAGTCGCCGTACGTGCCCGTTGTGCAACCGGGCGCGACGTACACCGGGTGCGCCTTCCATTCGGTGTTGCCGGGCTGCTCGCACCACAACGCCGCGGCGTGCCCGAGCCCGAGGTTGTGCCCGATCTCGTGCCACAGGAGCTGCGGGTAGAACGTCGTGTAGTACCAGCTTCCCGAACCGCCGACACTGGCCACGCCCGCGGCGTTGTTGCAGCCGTAGGCCGGGCCGTTGAACATGTAGTGGTGGTACCCGGGGTACTTGGCGGCCAGATGGCTCGTCAGCGCGGCGCGAGCCGTCGTGGTGCAGTCCGACCACGCGTACGGCCAGCCCGCGGGCAGCGTCTCACTAACGACGTCGCCCGTGAGGGTGAGCTGGCCGTTCGACTCCTTCTTCAACATCGACGCGAGCGACTCGGGCCCCGTTCCGAAGGTGAGCTGCTCGGCCTTTCCGGGCGGTGTCATCGCGGCCGGGCCGCCGTCGGCGAAGCGGTACAGGATGACAACGGCGGTCCGCGCGCCCACTGCGAGCGCCGCTTCCGGAGCGCCGAGGGCGGCAACGGTGCCGACGAGGAGCTCGTCGCCTGTCAGCGTGCCGGTCACGACGACATCGGTACCGGCGAGGTCGTGCAACTCGTCGGCCGCGTCGCTGGGCGCGATCGGGTACGACGTCCCGTCGTCGGCGACGACCGCGACTTCCGACGTCTCGGTCGTGCCGTCGAGCGGCACGGTCGTCGTCAGTTCGACGCGACCGCGAATCGTGACGCCCTCGCCCGAGTCGGCCGATCCGTCCGCGGCGAACACGTCCGCCGCACCGCCGCTGCCGATGATCCCCACACCCGCGAGCAATATCGCGAACATCTGCCTACGCATCCGGTCCCTCCCTGGACTTTCTGCTGGTGGAGTTCGCCGCGACTCGGTGTCCTGCTGAACAGGGCACCGACGAAACCCAGATTCTGATGTCTGTCCACGTACCTACCGGCGCGTGCGCCCCGGTGGGTACGTTCCCCTCACCCTGCAATCATCCGTACTTTGCCGTCTCGCACGAGATCAGCACGTCCATCTCGCGGTCCGGGCGCACGGTGTCGTTCGCGCCGGTGCCGCAGTTCAGCGACTCGCTCTTGGCGTCCTTGCCCCGCAGCAAGTCGTTGCCCGCGCTGCCGAGCAGTTCGTCGATACCCGGGCCGCCGATCAACTCGTCGTCACCGTCGCCGCCGTTGAGCGTGTCGTTGCCGGCGCCGCCTCGCAGCAGGTCGTTGCCGGCGCCAACCTCGTCGGTGCCGAGCTTGTCGTCACCGCCGAGGCCGTCGACGATGTCGTCGCCGGCACCGCCCCGTAGGAAGTTCGCGGCGTTGGTACCGAGGATGCGGTCGTTGCCCGCTCCGCCGGTGAGGTTCTCGACGTCACGCCAGACGTTGTCCTTCTCGCCTTCGACGCCGTCGTTGGCCGACGACCCGATCGAGATTTTCAGGGCACCCGTGCGCGCCGAGTAGTCGGCGAGGTCGGTACCGTCGCCACCCTCGAACCGCGTCGGTCCGTCCGCTACGGCACCGGCGTGCAACGTGTCGTTGCCGGTACCGCCGCGTACGAGCACCTTGTGCGCCGTGCCCGTCGTGACGTGGTCGTCACCGGCACCGGCGTCGACCACGACATCGGCTATGGATGCCGTGCACTTGGCGCTCGTCGACGAAAGGCTCGTGCAGCCCGCGCCGACGGTGATCGCGCGGCTGTCGGTCACCTGCACGCCGCCTGTCGTGTCGGTCACGACGAAGTCGTTGGCCCCGCCGTCGCGATCGCTCACGCGGAGCTGACCGTCCACGACGACGACCGACTCGCTCGGCGGCGGGGGCGGCGCCACCGTGGTGGTCGTCGGCGCCACCGTGGTGGTCGTCGACGGCACCGAGGTGGTCGTCGTGGGCGGCGGGGGAGTCCCTCCGAAGCTCACGGTCACCGTCGCGAGACCTGTTGCCGGGTTCATCGCGTCGAGGCGTACCGTCAGGCTCGTCCGCGCGTCCGTGAAGGTCGAGCCCACCGCGAGCGCGCCGTCGTAGAAGCCACCCGAGCTGTCCGGCGTCGCGTCGATCACGTTCGAGAAGCGCGCGTAGCCCGGGTCGGGTACGGCGCGGATCTGGAGACCGTTCGTGCTCCCGGCGGTACATCCCTGGTACCGCGCCGCGCGCCACTCGATGTAGTACCACTTGCCGTACGTGTCGTCCTGACGCGGCAGCTTGAGTACCTGCGGCGTTCCGTTCGGAGCGAGGTCGCTCGCCCGGATCTGCACGGTCGTGCTTCCGCCGGTCGGCGCCGCGGCATCGACTTGCCAGCCCGCCGTCTGCTTGTTCCACATGCTGTACGAGCAGGGCGAGAAGCCCATCACGGTGAACATGTCGCCGTACTCGTAGCCGACCGAGCAGTTGGTGCTCATCGCGACCTTCTTGCCCTTGTCGGTGCAACTCAGCGAGCGGGCGTGGTGGAAGCCGAGGTTGTGGCCCATCTCGTGCCAGAGCACCATCGGGTTCGAGCCCGCCAGGTACCAGGTCACCTTGCCCGGCATTTGCCCGACACCGGCGATACCGCCGCACGCGGACAGGTTCGGGGCGTAGAGCAGGATGTGGTCGTAGCCGGGGTACTTCGGCTCGAAGTAGTTCTTCCACGCGTTCCAGGCGGTGCCGTCGCAGCTGTTGGGCGAGAACGACGCGGGCAGCACCTCGGTGAACGTGTCACCGGTGAGACCGAGCTTGCCGTTCGACTCCTTCTGCCAGAACGCGTTCACCGACAGCGTCGGGTTGTCGAACGCGCCGTCGCGCATGACCGCTTCGCTGACCGAGTAGTCCGGACCGGTAGTGAACTTGAAGCGGATCGCGGCCGCGCGCCGTACGCCGGGCGCCATGGGCGGTGCGGCGGCGAGCGCCGTGAAGTTGTCGACCTGCACCGTCTCGCCTTCGAGTGACCCGGTCACCTCGACCGTCGCCCCGGCGAGAGCGCCGAGCTCCTCGGTGACCGCTGACGGCGCCAGCGCGACGGTTTCGCCGTCGGGCGTGACGATTGCGACCTCGCGCTGGTGTACGTGCCCGTCGGCCGTGAGCACACCGAGCGATGTCACCTCACCCGTGACAGCGATGTCCGATTGCGACGTTTCGTCGGCTTCGGCCGCCAAATCGGCGGCGCCGATCGCCAGGAGCAGGGCGACCACTCCTCCGGCTGCAGCTACCGCTCTGCGCCTACGTAGTGTGCTCGACCCGCGCGCGCGACCCGCCAGGTTTGTCCCGACCATGGACTTTGTCCCCCTCGTCCGTGAGGTAACCCCTCGCCGGAAAGTCTGTCTCGGGGGAGACAATCGTCACAATGGGCCGCCGACCCTTAGCGGTAGGCCTAACGCGTCATTTGCCTGGATCGTATTGGTAACCAGGAGACGATTCGCGAAGTATGTCGGGTTTCGTGAGTTAGGAACGCAGCGTCAGGCCGCGGTAGCCATCGGCGAAGCCGGCGGCGCGGAGCGCCGCCGCGGCCGCCGAGGTGCGGGCCGGTTCGTCGTCGACGCGCTCGATGGCCAGCTTCGCGATGCGCCCGTCTTTGTGCGCGGCGACGAGCGCCTCCGCCCAGATGCCGGGGTCGTCGGTGGCGAACGTGACGACGCGCTTGCCGCCGCGCTCGACGTACGCGATCGCCGCCCCGGCGGCGAGTACGACCCACGCGCCCGCGGCGCGCGCGGGACGGGCCTTGCCGGTGGTGCTTTCCGGCCAGCCGAGCGTGGCTCCGTACGGTTGCGCGGGGTCGGTGGCGGCGAGGACGAGCGCGGCGGGCGCGTCGGGATCGACGTCGCGGAACGTGCGTAGACGGTCGACCGAACCGGGCAGCGCGAACTGCGCCGCGCCTTGCCCCGCGACGAACCAGCCGCGGCGGGCCCGGCCCGCCTCTTCGAGCGCGCGCAGCACCGGATAGACCGCGGCGAAACCTCCCGGGATGCCTTCGCTGCGCACCCCCTCACGGGTGACGACACCGTGTCGTTCCAGTAGTTGCAGCGCCTGGGCGTGGGCGGCTTCGGTGGCGCTGGGAGCGGGTTCGAACAGGGGGGCGACGAGCGACCAGCGGCCCGCACCGGCCGGCGGTCCGAGCCGCGTGAGGCGCCCGGGCCGGGGCTTGGCCCGCGAGGGCCGCGTCGCACGCCGCGGCACGCGCAGCGGGCCGAACGTGTCGTTGGTGACCTCGCCCGCCCACACGAGATCCCACAGCGCGGTGAGGACGACGGCCTCGTCGGCCGTACCCGCCGCGGTCACGAGCTCGGGCCAGAACGACGCACCCGCCGTGAGGAGCCGGGCGCGGAGCGCGTCGTGTACTTCGCCCTCGGGCGGCTCGCCGGCCGCCGGCGCGAGCAGGCGAATGCGGTCGCGGAAGTACAGACGGACGCGGCCGTCGTCGGCGCCGAGCGCGCCGGCCCCGACCCACACGATCTCGCCCGCCGCGCACAGCTCGTCGAGGAGCGCGGGCCGGTACGCGTCGACGCGTGCGGGGAGCACGTCGCGTTCGAGGACCGACGCGGGGATCGCGACGCCTTGCAGCTGCTCGAGACATTCGACGAGCGCGTCGAGGCCGCGGCGGCCGCTGCCGACTCCCTGCCACGCGGGCAGGAACCGGGCGAACGTGGTCGCGTCGACCGGTTCGATCTCGTGGCGCATCGCAGCGAGGGAGCGGCGCCGCAGGACGCGCAGCACGCCGGCATCGCACCACTCGCGTTCCATGCCGCCGGGGCGGAACTCGCCGTGCACCACCCGGCCGTCGGCCTCAAGTTGCACCAGCGCGGCGCGGGTCCGCTCCGCCGTGACGCCGAGCCGGCCCGCGGCCTCTTCGACGGTGAACGGTGCGTGCGTACGCGCGTAGCGGGCGACGAGGCCGTCGAGCGGCCGGTCGACGGGGTCGGTGAACGCGACCGGGAGGCCGGTAGGGATCGCGAGCCCGATCGCGTCGCGGAGCCGGGCCGCGTCTTCGGCGGCCGCATACCGGTCGCCGACTGCAATGGCGCGGCGCTGCCGCGTGAGTTCGTCGAGCCACTCGCCCGGGTCGGTGGTGCAGCGGGCGCGAAGTTCGTCGAGGCTGAGCGGTCCGAGATCGGCCAGAAGGTCGTGGAGGTCGTCGGCGTGGCGGGCATGGCGGGTGGGAACGAGCCGTTGGAGTTCGAGCTCCAACTCGGCCATGACTTCGGGGTCGAGGAGTTCGCGCAGCTCCTCGGCCCCGAGGAGGTCGCGCAGCAGGTCGCGATCGAGCGCGAGCGCAGCGGCGCGGCGTTCCGCGAGCGGCGCATCGCCCTCGTACATGTACACGGCGATCCAGCCGAAGAGGAGCGACTGCGCGAACGGCGACGCGCGGCGCGTCTCGACCGGTACGACGCGCACCTTGCGGGACCGCACGTCGGCGAGGACCTCGCGCAGTGCGGGCAGGTCGAAGACGTCGCGCAGACACTCGCGTGTCGTCTCCAACAGGATCGGGAACGTCGGATACCCGGAGGCGACTTCGAGGAGGTCGGCCGCGCGCTGGCGTTGCTGCCACAGCGGCGTGCGTTCGCCCGGGCGGCGCCGGGGAAGGAGCAGCGCGCGGGCCGCGTTCTCGCGAAAGCGGGATGCGAACAGCGAGGTGTTCGG
>JANNHK010000404.1:0-7366 GCA_031404355.1 Actinomycetes bacterium | reverse complement strand
CCGGGCTTCCGCGATGACCATGCGCTCGGGGTTCACCACGAGTCGCGCGCTCGTGATCGACCCGTCGGTCAGCAAGTCGCGCACACCGTCGAGCCGGTCGTAGAAGCGGCGCACGGCGCCGAACACCGCGTCGCCGGCGATGGGCAGGTTCGTCATGCGGTGCAACACCGGACGCGCGACGCGCGTGAGGCGGCGCTGCGTCTCGAAGACGCGCTCCATGTACCAGCCGAGCACGTCGGGCAGCGAAAGCAACCGGATGGTTTCCGCGGTCGGCGCGCAGTCGACGACGACGACGTCGTACTCGCCCGAGGTGGCCACCTGCTTGATGTCGGCGAGCGCGAACACCTCGTCGAGCCCGGGGATCACCGCCAGTTCCTGCGCCTCGACCGCACTCGCGCCGGCCCAGTCGAGGACGTCGACGATGTAGGTACGGATGTCGTCCCACGCCTGCTCGAAGCGCACCCGGGCGTTGAGCTGCTGCCCGGACAGGCGCGCCCCGATCACCGCAGGCGCGTCACCGAGCGGCGTGTCGAAGGCGTCGGCCAGCGAATGGGCCGGGTCCGTGGAGAGGACAAGCGTGCGCAGCCCGGAGTCGGCGGCGGCCACTGCCGTCGCGGCCGCGACCGTGGTCTTGCCGACCCCGCCCTTGCCCGTGAACAACAGGATGCGCATCGGCCCGGGAGGGTAGTTCGCCATCGACGGTTTCCGGCATGCGTAAGGGGGGGAAGTGCATGCCGGAGCACCGTCGAGGCGTTGCCGCCACAAAGTCCCCTCACCCGAGCCGCCTGACTGGCTCCGCAGTAAGGGGGACGAGCTCTGTGGTCGACCGCACACCCGTCGGGACTTGCGCCCCGGCGGATCGCCCTTCGCGCGGCCGACCACGTCGCTCATTGACGTGACGGCGCGGATCCGCGATGCGGAGTAGCGAATCGAGCGGTAGGGAGACCCGCCAACATTGGGGGCCTCGCGGCCTGCGCCGTCTGCCCTCTGTCTCCCACATCCCGACGTTGCTACCGGCGCCCCCCGACGCCGCGCCCTCTCCATGGAGTCAAGACGGAAGCGGCCGTCGGATCAATCGGGCGGCAGTCCCTTCCTTCCAGGCCCTGCGGCCCTCGAAACCGACCCGAAAGGAAGAGGCGATCTCTACCCGGGGGCAGAGACGAACTACGAACGAGATAGCTCTTCGACGCGAACCGCGAGCAGCGAACGACGGCTCACGCGACCGCTTCCACCTGCTTCTTCAACTCCTTCAGCGCGCTGCCCATGATCAGCGAGGCGGCCCGCCGTTTCAGCAGACCGGGCAACGGCATCGCGACCTCAACTGCCAATTCGTAATGGACGCGGGTCGAGGTGGGGGTCTCGGCTTCGAAGCGATACGAGCCGTCGAGGCGCTTCAACATGTCGCCTTCGACGAATGTCCACGAGAACGCGTCAGGTGCTTCGCCGTAGTCGTACGCCAAGACGTAGCGGACGCTCTTGCCGAGCGCGGCCGCGCGGTACTCGACCCTGCTCCCCCGACCTTCGGCGTCGTACTCGAGCACCTTGGCTTCGCGGACGTCGCGTGCCCACTCCGGATACGACTCGAAGTCGATCGCGACGTCGAAGCAGCGATCGGCGGGCGCGTCGACCCGGATGCGATCGCTCGCAGAATCGGTCATCGCCGTTCTCCTCTCGCCGGAGTTCGTGTCGGACGGGGTCGGGGACCGAAGGATCCGTGCCGGGCGCCCCACACTCCCACCAGGCCCATGGGAAGCATAGGGACGAGCACCACGTACGGGTCGACGAACATCAGGCCGAGCGCGATCACGATCGACGCGGCCACCGCGCCGAGCAGGTGCCGGCGGACTTCACGCGGTGCCGTCCCGGTGAGGAAGAAGAGCCCGCCGATCGTGACGTTGTCGCCCCGGCCGCTGCGGACCACGCCGAGCCCGAACGCATACGCCCACACCGGCAGCGAGATCAGGAACTCGGCCAGGCAGACGGCGACGGTGACGCCGTGGAACACGTCGATCCCGACGGTTTCGAGTCCGGCCGGGACCGCGAACGCGCCCACGGAGATCCACGACGCGAGGATGATCGACCGGCCGGTCACGGCCCGAGCGTACGCAACGAGTCGAGGTCGCCGCGAGTCACGGGAATCAGGGGCGCCACAAGGGAGTCATAGGAGAACTGTTCGACCGCGCGCCGTCGGGCGCCGGCGCCCATGCGCCGACGGAGGGCGTCGTCGGTCAGGACCTTCTCCAACGCTTCACGGATGGCCTCGTGGTCCTTGGGTTCGACGACATATCCGGTCTCGCCGTCCTCGACGGCTTCGTGGGCGCCGCCGCTGCGGCCCGCGACCGCGGGCACGCCACACGCGGCGGCTTCGAGGAACACGATGCCGAAGCCTTCGGCCTCGCGGCCGCCCCACCGATCGCGGCACAACATGACGAACACGTCCGCGCACGCGTACAGCGCGGGCAGGTCGACGTCGGGTACGCGCCCCAGGAACACGGCGCGGCCCGCGGCCTTGCGTTCGAGGCGCTTGCGATCGCGGCCGGCGCCGCCGATGGCGAGTTGCACATCAGGCGACATTGTCTTCACGACGTCGATGAGCGTGTCGAAACCCTTGCGCGGGACCAGCCGCGACACGCCGAGCACGAGCGGCCGGTCGGGATCGAGCCCGTAGCGCGCGCGTGTCGCAATGCGTGTCGCCGCGTCGACCGGTTGGAACCGCTCGCCGTCGACTCCCGGCGGAACGACAAGTCCGCGCAACGGCGCACCCGCGGCGTGGATGGCTTCGAGCGCCGGGTAGGTGCCCGCGGCGACGACCCCGGCGGCGTGACGCAACACGCGCGCAGCGATCGGGCGCGCCGGCGCGTTGCGGCCGTAGCCGGTGATCTCGGCACCATGCGCGATGACGACGTACGGAGCCGCCGTCAACTTCGGTCCGACGCGCCCGAGCGGGATCATCGGGTCGAGAAAGATGACGTCGGCACCGACCTCGCGTGCGAGCGCGTCGATGCGCCTGCGCAGCGACGGCGTGCCGAGCAGGACGCGTTCGCGCGTGCGCTCGATGCGAAACGCCTGTTGCGCGTCCCACACGGCCGCACCATCGAACGGCGTCGTGAGCACGGTCGTCTCGTCGGGCGGGAGCCGGCGCCACAGTTCGTAGAGATACGACTGGATACCACCGTGCTTGGGCGGGAAGTCGTTCGTGACGAGCAGCGACGGCATAACGGAGCGGATGCTAGGTGTGCTCACGGCCTCTTGGCCTGCCCGGTTGGTGACGGTGGCGCAGTGCCTTGCTCCGGCGAACCCACACCCATCACGCGCTCCGCAAGACACTGCGCCACCGCCCTTTCACGGCTCACCCCACCCCACTGAAGAGAGAAGAAGCTTCCTCGCGTGCGACCTTGTCCCGTCGGTGCCGGGTTCCGCGTGCCCTTGCAACTGTCTTGGGGTCGGTCGCGCGCTGAGGCCGGCAACGACGGACCACGTCGCACGGGGGAAGGCTTTTCTCTTTCAGGGGGGAGAGAAGTGGGAGGTCGGTAGTGGTGTGTCCATCCGGCGGCGTGCTGGGTGTGGGTTCGTCGCAGGAGGGGCACAGCACCACCGGCACACACCGTGGAGGTCAGGCGGCCGCTCGGCGGCGGCGCAGGACCACAACGCCGAGTGCGGCTGTGACCGATCCGGTCGCGAACGCGCCTCGGATGCCCGTGACTGCGGCCACTCCCCCGCACAGCGGCGTGCCGACACCTTGCGACAGGTCGAAGAACGCCGAGAACGTGCCCAGCACGGCAGCGCGTTCCGAGTCGGGCACGCCGTCGAACGCGAGCAGCAACAGCGCGGGATACATGAGCGACATGCCGGCCGCGAGGATCACCGTGCCGACCACGACGCCCGCCAACGTGTCCCATGCCGCGATGACCCCGACGCCGGTTCCCGAGAGCACGAGCGCGCCCGTCGCCGCGGTTTTGCCGCCGAGCCGGTCCGGGATCCGCGCGCCGAGCACCCGCACCGCGAGGATCAGCACGCCGTAGAGCAGGAAGATTGGGCCCGCGTTGATGCCGAGATCCTCGGCGTACAGCGGGAGGAACGCGCTGAACCCGGCCAGCGGGATGAGACCGAGGAGCAACACGGTGCCGGGCAGCAGCGCGTTGCGATTGATGAGACTGACGTGTCCTTCAGACTTGGGCGGCCGTCCGGCATCGGAGGTCGCCAACCCGAGCAGGGCAGCGACGAGCGCGAGCGCGGCCGCCACAAGCCACGCCGCCGTGTAGCGGCTGTCACCGACGACAAACTCGCCGAGCGCGGGACCGAACGCGAGCCCGCCGTACACCGCCACCGACCAGTAGCTGACCGCTTCCCCACGCCGGTCGACCGGGGCGAGGTCGGTGATCATCGTCGCCGCGCCGACGAAGAACGCCGCCTCTCCGACACCCGCGATCGCGCGCATGATCGCGAGCCACCAGAGTTCGGGCACGATTCCGTAGCACGCAGTGGCCGCCGCGACGATGAGCGAACCACCGATGATGAGGACTCGCCGACCCGAGCGGTCGCCGATGCGGCCCGCCCACGGCCGCAGGATCAGCGCGCCGATCGCGAACGAACCGACCGCGACCCCGACCGCAATACTTCCCCCGCCCAATTCGTCCTCGACATAGTGCGGGATGACAGGCGTCAACATCGCGAGCCCGAGGAAGTAGAAGAGCCCGCTCGCCACGACGATCGCGAACCGCGCCGTGACGAGGCGTTCGGTCGCAGGCGTCGTCATGAACGGGCGATGCTACGAGAGATGCCGTCCGAGGATCGCGGCGTTGCGTCGCAGCCACGCGGTCTCCCCGGCGACCCACACGACGGCCTCCTCGGTCTCGGCGGGCGTGCGCTTGCAGTCGGGACGCCGGGCGGTCTCGACGACGATGGCCGTCGTCTCGGTCTGACGGCGAACGATCGCGCCGAGCAGTTCTGACCGGCGGTCGAATCCGTACGCGTCGCAGACGAGCCGCAGACGCTGCGCCTGTTCCTCGATGGCAAGGCCGTTCGGGTCATGGCCATTGAGGACGAAGAGCCAACCGAAGTACGCGAGGTCGTCGATGCGTTCGCCCGGATACGCGTTGTCGAAATCGAAGAGCGCGGTCGGGAGATCGGCGTTCCACGCGAAGTTCGACGGGCTCGGGTCGCCGTGGCACACGATCTCATGCCTCCGCCGGCCGGGTGCCGTTGCCGACGCGTCGTGGTACCGCCGCAGCAGTCGCGCCGCCGCGACGATCTGCTCCTCCGACCACGCGCTCGGGTCAGGGTCCTCCGGAACCCAACCCTCCACGAAGGTGAGGATCTCGCGACCGAGCTCGTCGATTCCGAGGAACCGCGGTGCTTCCGTGAACCCGACGGCTTCGAGGTGTTCGAGCAGCGCGTGCACGAAGGCGGCGTTGTCGCACTGCGGCCGTCGCACCGTGTCACCCACGCGCACGACACCGTGGGTCATCGCACCGCCGGGTAGCGGGACCTCCGGTTCGGTCATGTCGTGGTCAGCGGTTGGCGTCGTTGTCGAGCCAGGTGCCGACGACGGTCGACATGAACTCGGGTTGGCGGCCGTAGCCGAGGGATTCGTAGAGGCCTTGCGCGTCGTCGGTTTGGAGGCCGATGTGCTGGCCGGGAACGCACGCTTCGAGCGCGCTGATCATCGCGGTCGCGATGCCCTGGCGCCGGTACGCGGTCAACGTCCAGACGTCGACGAGGTAGGCGTTGCACACGCCGTCGGAAAGGAGGCGGGCCATACCGACAACGCGAGAGCCGTCGCGCGCGATTGCGACGTGCTGCGAGTTCTCGAACGAGCGGCCGAGCGCGTCGGCGGTGCGGCCGTTGTCGAACTGGTCCGCGGTCAGGTCGGCCTTGGCCTGCGCCCAGTCGAGATCGGGCATGAGTGACGATTCGATGCGCACGGCCATATCGTCACCCTTCGTTGGTGCGGGCGAGCGCGTCGGCCCACGACGCCCGTTCGCTGATCATGCGGCGGTACTGCATGACCTGGCGCGGCCGGTTGAACCCGAGCGCGCCGACGAGGCGTCCGGAACGGCCGAACAGGGCGACGAACTGCCGCTCGGCCAACGTTCCGTGTGCCACGTGCATCTCAGCCTCGGTCGAGACCCGCCCCACGGTCTGGATCTTGCGGTCGTACTGGTCGGACCACACGAACGGCACGGGTGCGAACGGTGTACCACCCGCGTCGCCCGCGAGCAGTGTGAGCGCGGCGTGCACGCCTTGTTCAGTCGCGTTCGTCCAGTGCTCCAACCGCATCAGCTCACCGTCGAACAACGGGTTCGGCCAGCGGGCGACGTCACCCGCAGCGACGACACCGGGCGCGGCCCGGCACGTCTCGTCGCACACGACGCCGTTGTCGATCGCGAGGCCCGAGCCTTCGAGCCACGCCGTCTCGGGCACGACACCGACGCCGACGACGACGAGGTCGGCCGCGATCACGCGGCCGTCGGCCAGGCGCACCTGCTCGCACCGCCCTGCGCCCTCGATGCTCTCGACCCCGGCGCCGAGCCGGAGGTCGACGCCGTGGTCGCGGTGCACCCCCGCGATCACCGAACCCAGTTCGGGTCCGAGCCCACGCACCATCGGCTGCGGCAGGGCTTCGAGCAGCGTGACATCGAGGCCGCGTTGGCGGCAGGTCGCGGCGACCTCGGCGCCGATGAACCCGGCGCCGACGACGACAACCTTCGGCCGCGCATCGAGCATCGTGCGGATTGCGAGCGCGTCGTCGAGCGTGCGCAGCGTGAAGACGCCCGGGAGGTCGGGTTGATTCGGAAGCCGGCGCGGGGTCGCTCCGGTGGCGATCACGAGACCGTCGAACGCGACGCGTGCTCCGTCGTCGAGTTCGACTACCCGAGCCGCGAGGTCGAGGCGCGTCGCGCGCGCGCCGAGCCGCCAGTCGAGTTCGAGGTCGTCGACGCCCTGGCGGCGCAGGACGATGTCGTCAGGGTCGCGCTCCCCCGCCAAGAACTCTTTCGAAAGCGGCGGCCGGTCGTACGGCAGGTGCGGTTCGGCCGAGATCGCGACGACGCGACCGTCGAATCCTTCGCGCCGGAACGTCTCCGCGGCCCGTAGGCCCGCGAGTGAAGTGCCGACAATGGCGATCGTCTGCAGCGTCGCGTTGGCCATGGCAGCCGCAGACCCTATTCGACGAGCAGCCCTATTCCACCGACAGCATGGCCTGACCCCCGTCGATCGAGACGACGGTGACCCGCACGCCCTCGGCCGGGTCCTCGAACACCTGGCCGGTCGACATCGCGTTGTCACGGAAGTCGGCCAGGTCGGGGAACTCGGAAGTGTCGTCGGGTTGCGAGCCGGGCGTGGCGTCGATCAGCAACGTGTCGGT
>JANNHK010000403.1:0-2835 GCA_031404355.1 Actinomycetes bacterium | reverse complement strand
TGAGCCAGGCGAGAGGTCCGGAGGCCCGGTTTGAGGAGCATGTGCGTCGGAGATCGAGGGCCGGAGGCCGGAGCCGCATGAGCATGGCATGACCAACCTCACGAGCACGCCCGAGTGGCAGGCGCTCGCCGCGCACGCCGTGACGATGCGCGCGGTGCACCTGCGCGACCTCTTCGCGGGCGACCCCGGCCGCGCCGAGCGTATGCAGGTCGAGGCCGCGGGTTGGTACCTCGACTACGCGAAGCACCGCGTCAGCGCCGAGACTCTCGACCGCCTGCTCGCCCTGGCCGACGCCCGCGGATTGCGAGCCGGCGTCGACGCCATGTTCGCGGGTGAGCGCGTGAACGTCACCGAGGACCGCGCCGCGTTGCACGTTGCGCTCCGGGCGCCGCGATCGGCCTCGATCGTGGTCGACGGCCACGACGTCGTACCCGACGTCCACGCCGTCCTCGATCGGATGGGCGCCTTCGCCGAACGCATCCGCGCGGGGAAGACGACCGCGATCGTCAACATCGGCATCGGCGGCAGCGACCTCGGGCCCGCGATGGCGTACACGGCGCTCTGGGCGTACTCGGACCAACGGGTGACGGTGCGGTACGTGGCGAACGTCGACGGCGCCGACCTCCTGCGGGCACTGCACGGGCTCGACCTCGCTACGACACTGTTCGTCGTTGCGTCGAAGACGTTCACTACCGTCGAGACGCTTACGAACGCACGCGCCGCACGCGCCTTGATCGTCGACGCGTTCGGGCGCAACGCCGTCGGCGACCATTTCGTCGCGGTGTCGACGAACGCCGAGGAAGTGGCGACATTCGGTATCGACCTCGAGAACATGTTCGAGTTCTGGGACTGGGTCGGCGGGCGTTACTCGGTGTGGTCGGCGATCGGCCTGTCGCTCATGATCGCGATCGGCGCGGACCAGTTCGGTGAGATGCTCGCGGGCGCGCACGCGATGGACGAACACTTCCGTACCGCACCGCATGACCAGAACGTGCCTGTCCTCATGGCGCTGTGTGAGCTGTGGTACCGCGACTTCCTCGACGCGCAGTCGCAGGCTGTCGTGCCGTACTCGCAGGTGCTCGAACTCCTCCCTGCGTACCTGCAACAGCTCGAGATGGAGAGCAACGGCAAGTCGGTCACCGGCACCGGCGAACCGGTCGACACGCACACCGGCCAGATCGTGTGGGGGACACCCGGCACCAACGGCCAGCACGCGTACTTCCAACTACTGCACCAAGGGACCGCGCTCGTGCCGGTCGACTTCATCGGCTGCGTGCGACCGCAACCCGGCCTCGACCTCGCGGGCCACCAAGACCTGCTCGTCGCGAACATGCTCGCCCAAGCGGAAGCGCTCGCGTTCGGCCGCACGCGCGCCGAGGTCGACACGCCCGCGCGCGTGATGCCCGGCAACCGCCCGTCGAGCGTGCTGTTGTGCGACCAGCTCACGCCGTTCGCGCTCGGTGCACTGGTCGCGGCGTACGAGCACAAGGTGATGACCCTCGGGACGCTGTGGGGCATCGACTCGTTCGACCAGTGGGGCGTGGAGCTGGGCAAGGCGCTGGCGGGGCGTATCGCCGACGAACTCGATGCCGGCGACGACGCGGACCTCGGCCACGACCCGTCGACGAACGCGCTGATCCGGCGCTACCGGTCGCGCCGGCGCTGACGCTCCCGGCGCTCGGGATGCGCCGTGAGGTCCGACTCGACGACCTCGTGCCGATCGCCGAGCGTCGAGATGAACGCCTGGATGACCGCCGCGGCGGGTAGCGCGAGGAGCGCGCCGACGGGACCGAGCAGCGCGGCACCGGCGATGACGGACGCGAACGCGACAGCCGGATGCAACGACATGGTCTGCGCAGTGACGCGTGGGGCGAAGATGTAGTTCTCGACCTGTTGGTAGACGATGACGAACCCGAGCACGATGAGACCGTCGACGGGGTCGTTGAGCGCGGCGACGACGACCGCGAGCGCCCCGGCGAGATACGTCCCCACGACCGGGATGAACTGCGACACGATGCCGACCCACAACGCGAGCGCGAGCGCGTAGGGAACGTCGAGGACGGTCAGCGCGATCCAGTGGAAGCCGGTCGACAGCCCCGCGAGGATGAGGCGGGAGTACAGGTAGCCGCCGGTCTTTTCGATTGCGAGTTCCCACGCCCGCAGCACGACCGCTTGTCGCTGCGGTGGGAGCGTGGAACAGATCGTGCGCCGCAGCCGTGGTCCGTCGGCCACGAGATAGAACGTGAACAGCATGATCGTGAGGATCTGGAACAGCACCGACAGCGCGGTGAGTCCGGCCTTGAGCGCGTCGCCCGCGATGTTCTCGACGAACTGGCGCGCCGGACCTTCCGGGTCGTCGAACTCGTTTCCGAGGTCGTCGAAGTCGACTTCGGCGTCGAACGTGTCGTTGACCCACTCTTCGAGGTCTTCGACGTAGGCGGGTGCGTCGTCGACGAAGTTGCGCACCTGGGTGACCACGAGCGAACCGATCGCGAACACGAAGATCACGATCACGGCAGTGATGAGTCCGAACACGGCAGCCGTGGCCCCGCCCCGACGCCACCCCCGGTTGGCGAGGTAGTTGACGGCGGGTTCGATCGCGAACGACAGGAAGAGCGAGACGAGCAGCGTGACGAGGAGAGCTCGGAGGGCGGAGATGACGCCCTCGACGACCTCGACCAGGATGAACCCGAGCCAGAACAGCGCGATGCCCTTCGGCACCCACAGGGGCATCCGGTCAGCCCGGTCGTTGGTAGCGCCGGTCGCGGCCTCGGTCACGCCCTCTTCCATCGGCACGCTCAGGGTACGGGCGAGTTCGCGGTTCCTCGCGGATGT
>JANNHK010000402.1:0-3198 GCA_031404355.1 Actinomycetes bacterium | reverse complement strand
CGGGGCAACGAGAAGCGCCCGTCGATGCAGCGCATCTACGGCACGGTGTGGCGCACTGCCGAGGACCTCGAGACGTTCCTCGGGGAACAGGAAGAAGCAAGGAAGCGCGACCACCGGCGGTTCGGTGAAGACCTCGACCTCTTCTCGTTCAGTCCCGATGTCGGCCGGGGCCTGCCGCTCTGGCTCCCGAACGGCGCCGTGATCCGCGAGGAACTCGAACATTGGGCCAAGGAAACCGAACGGCTCGCCGGGTACAAGCCCGTGTACACGCCGCACATCGCGCGCAGCGAGCTCTACAAGATCTCGGGCCACCTGCCCTACTACGCGGACGACCTCTACTCGCCGATCGAGATCGACGGCGACGAGTACTACCTGAAGCCGATGAACTGCCCCCACCACCACATGGTGTACAAGGCGCGGCCCCACAGCTACCGCGAACTGCCGTTGCGCTACGCCGAGTACGGCACCGTGTACCGGTACGAGAAGTCGGGCGAACTGTTCGGGCTGTTGCGGGTGCGCGGTTTCACGCAGAACGACGCGCACATCTACTGCACGCTCGAGCAGTCGAAGGCCGAGTTCGTGGCCGTCATGCGCATGCACGACTACTACTACCGCACGCTCGGCATCGAAAACTTTCACATGGTCCTCGCCATGCGCGACCCCGCGAACACCGACAAGTACCACGGCGACGACGAGATGTGGGAGACGGCCGAGCGGATCACGCGCGAGGCGATGGAGGAGTCGGAGATCCCCTTCATCGAGGAGCTGGGCGGCGCCGCCCACTACGGCCCGAAGGTCGACTTCATCCTCCGTTCGGCGGTCGGTCGGGAGTTCGCGGCGTCGACCAACCAGCTCGACCTCTACATGCCCGGCCGGTTCGATCTCACCTACGTCGACAGCGACCAGGCCTCGAAGCACGTCGCGGTGATCCACCGCGCGCCGCTCGGTTCCCACGAACGGTTCGTCGGCTTTCTCATCGAGCACTTCGCGGCCGCGTTCCCGGCGTGGTTGGCGCCGGTCCAGGTGAAACTCCTGCCGGTCGCCGACGGTCAGCTCGAGTATGTCGAGGCGGTCGCGCAGCGTTTCCTCGAAGCCGGATACCGAGCTGATGTCGACCACTCCGGTGAGAGCGTCGGCGCGCAGATCCGCAAGGCGAGCATGGAGAAGGTCCCGTACGTGCTCGTCGTCGGCAAGCGCGAGCAAGCGGCGAACACGGTGTCGGTGCGAGCGCGTGGTGGCATCGACCTCGGTGTCTTGAGCATCGACGCGTTCATGGAGCAGTTCGCGAAGGTGGTCGCGAGCCGGTCGCTCGGCCTCGAGTTCGACTGAGCGACCGGACATACGCGACGTCGGCTAGGTGTACATGAGCGAGCCGGGCGTGGTGAGCAGCTCGCCCGTCTCGAGCCACGTCTTCAGGCCGGAGAGAATCATCGGCCAGCCGCCGTAGAGCTGTTCGTTCGCACCGTCGCGCAACTGGTCGTGCGTCACGGTGAGGCGGCACGAGTCGCCGACTGCCTCGATCTCATACGTGACGCGCGATGTCCCTTCGGCGATCACGTCGTCGCCCCACGTCGCGTTCATGCTCTGCACGAGCCGGCGCGGGGGATCGATCTCGAGGTTCTCGCCGTAGCCGAGCGCGCCGTCGGCCTTCGGGTTGACCATCTGGTAGGTCGACCTGGGCGTCCAGTCCGAGACCATGCGGTTGCCGAAGCTGTACTTGGCGCGAGTCTCGGCGTCGGTCAGCGCTTCCCACAGCCGCTCGGGCGTCGTGCGGATGTAGATCTCGAACACCTTCTCCATCTGAGTCTCCAGTCTGGTCTTGAGACCGCTGAGCGATGCCGCCCAGGGCTCGGCGTACTTGCTTACCCACCGGTCGTGGACGAGCCGGATCGGGACCGAGTTCAAGAAGTGGAGCTTCTCCCGGCCCCGCCGTTTCGTGACCACCAGTCCCGCGTCTTCGAGTTGCTTCAAGTGCTTCATCACGCCGAAGCGCGTCATCGAGAAGCGCGCTTCGAGCGCGCGCAGCGTCTGGCCGTCCTCCCGGAACAGCTCGTCGAGCAGCGCCCGCCGGGTGGGGTCGGCGAGCGCCTTGAACACGTCGCCCACCCGGTGAGAATAGGTGACCTTTTGGTCACCTGTCAACGGCGTTCTTGTCTCACCTTTGACGTGCGTTCAGCCTGGTACCAAGAACCCGTCGTCGGAGGGGTAGCTATGGAAGTATGCGCGACATGGCCGCCGTAGACGTGTCGCGGGTTGAGACAATTCCGATCGTCGGTGACGTAACCCGAGTGGCGATCCACACCTCACGCGTTGCAATGGTGCGGCTACGCCGATGGGCCGGGCCGTTTAAGGGCGTGCTTGCGAACGTAGAGGAACGGTTATACGCGCAAGAGAAGCGGCTTATCTCCCAGCTGACGCCGGGTTCGGTCCGGCGATACGACCTCCGACAGCCTTTCGAAATGACCCCCGCGCGCCGTGCAGCGATCGAACGGGCAGCCAGTTCCCAGGACTGAGCTAGCTGGTCGTAAGCACGTAGAGGTAGCTGTCGATGTCGTTCGGGTCGACTTCACGCGTGGCGTCCAACGTTCGTTGTAGACCGATCATCTGCACGTTCCCACGGTCGACCCGCGAGGAAATAGGCCGGACGTTTTCGTCGCGCGCTCGTCGGATCAGCTCGATGTACAGCGTCTTCGCCGCGCCCTTGCCGCGATGGCGAAGGGATGATGCCAGCAGAGCCATCCACCAGTATTCGTCGCCATAGCGACGCCAGGCTACGACCGCTGCGAGGTCGCCGTCGTCCCAAGCGCCCATGGCCCTATAAGAGCCTTCGATGACAAGCGGGCCGACGTCCTCACAGATGCTTTCTTCAACGTCTCGCGCCCATGGGTCGCCGGCGTCGCAGCGGAAGGCAGTTAGCGCCTCGCCGTCTGTTCCTGCGATATCCCTAATCTCCATAGCGCCACGTTCCGGTTGCTTGCTTGGGGAAGGCCGCGAGGTCCGTGTGAGACTCAACCGTTGCGTCCGTCAGGATGGGCATCTCGCGCGTCGGCGCCGCGTGTTCGGGGCCGCCGGGCGAAGCGGAGCCGGCTGGAAGCAGCGAAAGGGCCACCGTTCCGCTGCCGCGCCCGTCTGCCGCGCGGGTCCCCGCCGCGCCGATGCGCCGCATGCCCGCGCTGGACGACATCACGGTGGCCGAGG